>JAMDCU010000083.1 GCA_023489485.1 Chloroflexota bacterium | reverse complement strand
TTAATTTTCCCGATGGCCGGATGAGGTAGACAACTGCGATAAAGACAAAAAGACCGAACATGAGCAGAAACTGATGCAAACGGGTCTTGACAGAGAGCACCGGCAGGATGCCACCGGCTTGAGATTGAAAACCAAGAAAGAAGGGGAGATAAAGGAAGAGGCTGAGCACTCCCAGCGCGACCACAAAAACGATAAAATCGTGTGTCGCCGCTTCATCCCAGCGATTGGCCATCCGATAACGAGCGACGGCGTAGGCGGCGATAACGACGAAACCATAGGGTAAAATGTCCCAGAAGTTGAGAAACGGGAGGGAGCCTATAATCAAAGGCAAGAGCGCATACTGAAGGAGAAACGATTTTCCTGGCACTCCCCAACTGAGCAAACTCAAGCTCAAGCCACCACGTTCTGACTCTGATGGGAGTTGTTCCTGGGGTTTGAACAATAGGCGAACACTGTCCGAGCAGAGAATGTTCAAAGAAGCAGCGAGTGTCAGGAGGACAAATGGCAGAGCAAGGACATGGGGGTGCATGTCCCCAAGCAAAAAACTGAACTGTGGGAACTCATCTATGACCTCTTGGCTCTTGCCGTTCACAACATCGTGAATGACACGGGACGCCCGCCACCACCACCAAAAGTCTGTAGGAATAAAGCTCCCGGTGACCGGCGCGGCGGCGAGGCCATTGACGTCAAGCCAGTTCCAAAAAGCCGCGGATCCCAGGCCGCGGGAATGAAGCGATTCGAACAGCCCTTCCAAATTGCCGGCAATAAGAAGCAAGACTGGAGCCGCGAGGGAAAAAACGACAGAGCGAGCGGAGATACGCCAGCCAGAGAGATGCGGCTGAATCAGGTTGTAAGCGAGACCAAAAGCGCCTGTTGCCGAAAGCGCGAAGAGGAGGGCAATTCCCAGATTAAAGGTGACACTCGAAGCGACGCCGCTGAGGAGCGTGAGCATCGCCATCATGACATATCCGAAAAAGTAGTAGCTGATGGCATAGCCCGCGAGCCAGGGATCCTGGGGAGGAAAATGATTGCTCTGGAGAATACCGTTGAGAAAAGCAAACTCCATCGGCTTTTCGGTGCCGTTGATCTCGGGCATAAAAGCGCGGACGAACGCCCATCCGATAAAAGCGACCGTAAAGACCAATTCGACCGTCAGCACGAGGTGCAAGTGCTGGCGGAGCCAATCGAGAGGAGAGACCATGGCCGGAGTCTCTTTCACTCTAGAGAAATCCTCACGTACGGGTTGCCCTTCGTCAGCCCACTGCCGCGCGTCACTCATGGCACTCTGGTCGCGGCCGGCCACCCGTGGGGAGCCCTCAGCCGTCTGCCCGCGGCCTCCCAGCCACCAGCTCAGAACGTCTACGATAATCGCGACCAAGGCAATTGCCCCTTGCGTGTTGTCCAGGAAACCAAAGGTTGTCAACAGCCAAAACGGGTAGGCAATAAGGAGCAGGCCGAGCGGCTTGACAAAGGCATAGCCTCGGTCTGGCAGGTTGCGGAAAAAATGAAACGCCACCGGCCACACAGCCAAACCGATCAATTCGAGCAAGGCCCACCAAATCAGGACGTCCAGCATCTATTCAATCATTTCCGACTAATTTCACTTGTCCTGTAGCACACCGACGGCGACCGCACCCTTTCCCAACAAGCGCTTGCTCGTTGCGGAGCTTGGGTTTCGAGTGGGCGGTTTGGCCGACCCTGCCATCGCGCTTAATGGGATCATGTCGGTCGGCAGAGTTGTGGACTCCTTGGCTTGACGCAATGCTTCCTCTTCGTCGACGGCGCATTCCCAAGAATTGCCCTGATGATATACGGTCGAGCCACCGATCCAGAACGGGTACTTGCAGGACTTGTCGCTATTCTGGTCTGCGGTCGACACATTGTCACGCAGGATATTTCCACGGGAAAAAGTCAACTCAAAGCAGTTGTCGGTTGCGCCAGCGCAATAATTCGCTACAAAGCGGTTATCGTTGCTGGCCAGTCCGCGCTCGCCGCTCATGTAGAAACAATTGGCGCTCAATTCGCAGTGATTGCGCGCAACCACGTTCGCAGAACAGCCAAGGCATACCCATCCGGAAGTCTCGCAACCGTGCAGAAACTTGCGGCCATCCGGTGTGGTGCAAGCGTGGTTATCTCGATTCATCACATTGCCAACGTAATAGCTCCCGACACTCCCCATGTTAAACGAGCCCCAACCGTTTAGATCGCTGAGCTGGTTTTCGAGAATGTAATTGGATCTTCCGCCGACCGTAGCAATGCCGATCGTACCTCCTTTGACGGTCACGCCATGGATGATTGAATTCGATCCCTGGAGGAGAATTCCTCCGCCGTATCGCGTCCCACCATGTAAAGTGATCGGAGGGACGGTCGGGAAGGCGCAGTCGTCGTATAGACACAGCCATGCACCCTGATCC
This sequence comes from Chloroflexota bacterium, assembly GCA_023489485.1. Taxonomy (GTDB): domain Bacteria; phylum Chloroflexota; class Anaerolineae; order UBA4142; family UBA4142; genus JAMDCU01. Next base: position 8,473 of record JAMDCU010000083.1, on the reverse strand, counting down.
GTCGAGTCCGCGCGTGCCTGGATGGTGACCCCCTCAACCCAGTTGCCCGCACCTTGGATAGTGATGGCGAATTGACGTCCGGCGCTCGTCACAACCGCCGTGTGCTGGTCATCTGAGAAAACGCCGATATGATTACCGGAAATGTTGAGAGCAAAGTAGACCTCGTTCGGACACAGCTTGATGCTTCGATCGACGATGGCGGGGACCTGATTCGCGTGCGTGCAATCCTGCGGCTCCACGGGCATGGTCAATCGTACGGTCGTACTCGACTGCCCATTGGCTGTTGCAGCGCCGGGAGGGAGAGTCACGGTTAGTGTCTTTCTTCCGCCTTGAGTAGATACACCGGACAGTGGGGGCAAGTTCACAGGCAGCACCTGGGCCGCGCCGTTTACGGCTGACCCAGTGATGTCGAGCCGATATAGAACCGGCCCCTGACTGTTATTCTCGACGAAGACTCGGTAAACTCCCCGAATCTTGAACCCACCTGACCAATACAGCGTGTGGTTGCGGTTTGGCGTCCCCCGCCCCACCGGTGTAGGTTTGCCCCCACGATGGAGTTCCTCGACTTGCGCCGGAGTGAAGATGAGAACGGAAATACCGGAGGGGTTTGGAGCATCCAAGGCCACATTGATAGGCGACCCGTCCCCGAGATAATCGAGACGATACTCTGCCTTGGCTCCTGCGGTCAGTGTCGCCGGAGGTGTGTCTGCTGTTGCCACATGGGCGCAAAGGAGAGACAGGAAAAGAGCGAGGGCAAGCAAAAGTGAATGGCGCTTCATTGACGCCCCTGCCACCAGTCTTTTTCCGATCGAGGGTCCATAAAAGTGCCCCAGTCCCGGACCGCGATTCGCATTTCGTTCGAAGTTGCTCGCCCGACGCCTTGACCTGCGACCAGAGCCGGTAGACGCCAACGCCCGGCCGCATTCATCTCCTGATAGAGCGTCAACAGATTCGGGTCGACACAGATATTCTCATAATGAAGGCTATAGCCTTGAGCGACGCTGTCGTGTGGGGTGAAAGTAATGGTCAGCCGGGTGGTACTCGCATAGAGCACGAGTGCTTCATAGCCCAGAGGTTCCGACCCAATGCTGTATCCGGAACCCGGTACTTGCAAGACCTCGCCTGGCGTCGTCGCGAGGCCGGCCATCGTCACCGGCCAGTCATTCAATAAAGGGCCGCGAGAGTTGCTCTGCCAATTCCAGTCATAGACTTGATACGCTGAAGTAAAACGCCCCGTGCGGTTATCCGTAAACAATCCCGGCAGTTGCGGCGCGTAACTATCGGTACTTCCGCCATAATAAACGAGGCTTAGAGTCGCAGAAACACTGGCGTATCCCCGTATCGAAAGATTCAGATCCGGATGGCTATCGGCGGGGATCAACGTCGGGCTCCCGGAAATCGCCGTCGTGCCGTATGTCTCCCCGACGGGGTTGCAGCCCACAGTAGTCGAGTCAAATATGAACGGAAAATAGAGGAGTCTCGTAATCACATCGGACGAACGGACGGCAAAAGTGTCCAGTGGGTGTGCGACCGAGAGAGCCGTCCCGGTTCTAAATGAGCTGGAAGCAACTATTTCCTCTGCAGAAACGGCGGACGGCAGTGCGGCGAGGTCGAATGCGAGAACGAGGCTCAGGATGCCACACAGAACGAGCCATCTGGACATGCTGCCGTGCAAACGTGCGATGAACCCTGACGTGCTCGATGGGTTTGCCAAGTGACCTCTTGGGCCTGACGGGGATGATCCTAAGAGATTACCTTATAAATCCTCACATCCTGGTTCTCGTACACCAACTGCACCTGCCCGTCGCGAGCCATGACATCGAATTTCGCCAAGCCGTTAGCATCGTAAAAGGCGCGCTCCAGATCCCCCACAATGATGTACGAGACGTGAAAACGGGCCATCATTTGCAGCGCCTGGGCGATATCCGTCGTGTTATACATCGTCCGCACGTCGGCAATACGATTGTCTATGATGGCACCGTCGATAATCGAACGCTGCTGCTTTTCATGCCAGTCCCAGCCAATTACTGCGGGCAGCCCGGTGTAAATCGAGATGCGATTGCCCCAGTGATAAAGTGGCGCGTTGCCTTCTAGTATGACCGGCGATCCTTGAATATTCTCCCTTAGCCACTCGATGGCCTCTTGATCATACACCAGGGGCATCTCCCGGTTATTGTCGGCATAAATGGCATTCTTCATATAGTCCATGCCATTCAAACCCGGTGGCGATCCGGGTACAAATCGATCGTTTACCTTGGCGCGCGTCGCCAAGAGAGGATAGAGCATACCGGCAAAGAGGAGCACTCCAAACATGCCCCACCAGAACGTGGGCAGGCCGGCTGTGGATGAGCGAGCAGGACGTACGAGAGCGAGTGCTTCCGGCGCGGTCGACCGGGCAGACGTTGCCGGGCTCTCCAACATGAATGCCAGCCCGGCCGCGGCCGCGACCCCAAAAAAGACCCAGACCTGCAAGTAGAATTTAAAGACGGTGTTCATGCGGCCAATGTCGCCCTTGTAGGTGATGAGTTCAACCATGATCGTCATGGCGAGGCCGGCGGCGATGAGGAGGGCGACGAAGCGACGTTCAGGCGCCAGGTCCGGGCGCAAGACAAGCAAGCCTGCCAGGGCAAGGAGCGGGAATGCAAGGGCGAAGACAAATGAATGCAGGACAAGTAACACGACTTCGAGCAAGAACGTCCCGACCGCGACAAAGGCAACAAGATCGCCGTAAAGAGTTGGCCCGCTGGCCAGCGCATGATGCAGATCGAGGAGATGATCCAGTCGCCCGTTGTGCCGCAGAATCAGACGCGCAAAGCGCAACGAACCCCGCGACGCTTTGGTATCCAGGGTTTGCCAAATGAGCCAAGTCGCGATTACAAACAGAAATATGCCATGGACGGTCAAGTAATCGGTCAAGGTCGTGCGTGCCCCGGTCCAGAGTTCCGCACTCAAATAGGCGGTAGCAAAGTCACTGAGAAAGGGCTGGAAGAGAATGGTGCTCAACACGATAATCGCGGCCACTCGCCAAATGAACTGGGCAATGGCAACGAGATCGATCCGAGCGCGGCGAGCGTACTCGCCAATTGCTACGGCACTGATAATGACGAGAGTATAAGTCGGATAGTCGGCATAGTTAATCGCACGCAGAGCACCCAGCACCAGCCCAGCGATGACGACCTCGAGGACGTCCAAAAGCCCTACAGAGATGCCAGACGCGGTGAATAGCCGGGGACCGCCATCGGCGTCACGGCCGGACAAGACGAAATTCACGGCAAGGCCGAGCGCAAGGAGCGTGAAAGGCAACCCCATTAAATGAGCGTGCAGATCGGCATAGAGGAAGGTGAAGAACGGAAACTCGTTGATCGTGTCGGGAATTACGCGGGAAGCGTTCCAGTACCACCAGCCAATGGGGATGTCGAACGGTTGATGCTCGACAAAGACGCGATAAATCCCCAGGCCGGCTTGAGCGAGGGCGGCAAGCCCGCCCTGGGCACTACTCCCACCGATCTTGACAAACGTCTGTGCGATCAGCGCAAGCTCTCCGAGATTTCCGATCACGGCCACTAGACAGGCAGCAAGCAGCCCGATGAGGAGGGCGCGACCGATGCCGGTTGTTTGGGCGCGCGAACTATTTGCGAGCCCGGATTCTCTCCCCTCGGCGAGGGCTGAATTATTGGCCGCGCGGCCGTCCACGCGCGGCGACACGTGGGCGATCATGTTAAAGACGACGGCAAACGCTCCCATGGCGGTGAGCGCAAAGTACATTGGTAGAGCCAGGTTATAAGCGACCTCCGGTACAATACCGGAGAATCGCACCAAGGTCGCCGTAATCAATTGTCCAAAGTAATAGTAATTGATGTAGCCACCGGCGAACCATGGATCGTAAGGAGGGAACCAAGTGGACTTGATCACCGCATTGAGAAAAGCAAAGTCCATTGGCTTTTCACCACCGTACCATGGGTGCCACAGGTCCGGATTCCCATAGCGTATTGCCAGCGAAAGCCCAAAAAAGCCGAGGAAAAGCGCTTCTTCGACGAGAATTATCTTGCCCTGCGAGCGAAAGAACGCCAAGATCTGTGGCGCACGCAGGCGGAGGAGGAGAGCCGCAAGCAAGACCACAAAGAAAAGGACGAGAGCAATGCCATAGCGACTGAATGGGACCCAATGAAGACTGGCAAGCATCCAGGCGCCCCAAGAAGGTATCAGAATGCCGAGCGCTTTGGAAAAGATGTATCCTCGGTCGGCTAGCCGCCGGAAAACGACAAAAGCGAGAGGAAACGCGAGCCAGCCAAAGATTTCAATCATGGCGAGCCAGCCGATCACAGGAATCTTGTTGATCCAATCGCCGGGATCAAAGATCTGGGACCAGGTTCCTCCTTGCATCTGGGCCGTCCATTGATTCGGCGTCAGGAGAAGAGCGGTCTTGGCCTGAGTCGCCTGCAGCGGCGTAAAGCGGTAGACCTCAGACAGGTCAACGCTGTCAAACAGGGCCACAGTGTTTGCGTGAGAGTAGCGAGGCGACTTTTTGAAAATGATGACCTTGGGATGGTCATAGACCGTGAATGCTTCCTCGGCATTGTCGTCGTTAATTTGAATTCCAGCGAGTTGAGGACGCGACGTAAAGGTCGCGATGCGATCGAATCCGAGGGTCCCGTCAAAAAGCCACTGGTAATACTTGGTCGTCATCGGGTAGCGCATTGGCAAGCGCGGGATGGAACCGTACAGACGGTTGCTGGACAGCACGATGTATTGAGCATCGTCGAGCCATCGGATGGCCTGAACGCGCTTGTCGGGAGTGTCCTCGTCATACCAATGCATTTCCCCGTCGCTCGAGGAAGCGAGGCTGCGGTAGGTCGCTCCAGGCCCGCCGGGGATGGAGGGAAACGGAATGCGGCCATTTCTCGACACCGGCAGTGGATCGTCCCATTGTTCGTTAGCGATCACCGATCCAGGCGGGATGTTGGCGTATATCCAATCTGAAGCGGCCACCCGAGTGTATGGGTGAGTGTAGATCGACATGAATGCGGTCGCATAGAAAAGTGTGTAGCCGACGACAATGATTCCGAGGCCGACCGCAGCGGCAGTCAGGAGGGATCGCCAACGGCTGATATTCCGGCGGGCCCAGTCCCACACCTGAACAAGAAACCAACCCGCGAGGAGCGCAAGAAAAGGATAAATCTGGAGAAAATAGCGCATCGTCTTGACGAACTGCTGGCCGGAATATCCAAACGTGATCCCGACCCAGGCGACGATGAGCAAGTGCTCCCAATGTCGATAACGGACAAGCTCGTAGAGCGCGAGGAGAAAGCCGGCCCAACCCGCGAGACCGAGTGGCAATCCGAGCCCATAGAGGACCATATTGTCAAACGGAAAGACATATGGGGTGCGATTCGTCCACTGGTCGCCAGGAGGATAATCGATCTTGCCGTTGACCAAATCGCTCACATAGGTCATGTTGTCGGCAAACTGCGGGTTTTCGCCCCCGGCCCAAGAGAGCACCACATCAAAGAGAAGATTCGCCGGGCCTTTGCTGAGACCGAATTTCGGGAGAGAGGGCGAGATAAAACCTGGGCCGTTTGCCGCGTAGGGCTGGAAGACACGAAAGGCCACAATTGTGATGATGCCGGCTACCGCGAGCCCGACAAAGGCACGCGTGCTAATCTCCACAACCGGGTCGCGGCGCGACTGTTTCCTGACCATGGAGCCGCGCCAAGCCACTGACACGGCGAGCGGGCCCACCGAGTGCTCGACAATCCGGCGCGGCTCCTGGACAGCCGGGGCAGAGCTCTGGGCAAGAGTTTCAGGCGCCTCTGCCAGCGGGTCTGGTTCAAGCGACTGGGCGGAGCGCTTGGTCGCCTCGATTTGGAGATAGGAGCGGAGCGCGCTCGCGAGAACGATCACAGCCACAAAGGGCGCGATGTTGATCCGTCCTGCCAACGCTAGACCGAACGCGGCGCCCGCGAAGACGAACGCAGGCCATTTCTTGCCGTCTGCAATGTCGAGGCTGTACCAAAAGGCAATAAGGATGGGAACGTTCGTGAACGAATCGACGGTGAAAAAGTGGGCTTGCTGAATGTTGAGCACGGATGCGGCAAGGAAAAGGGCGCCCAACAGCCCAGCGCGCCAATCATAGAGGCGGCGTCCAATGAAAAAGATGAGGAGTACGGTCGAAAGATCAAACAGCGCGGACAGAAAGCGACCGACGAGGTGGATTTGGTCATAACCCGTCTGGTCCACCATCTGACCAGCGATACGGGTGAGGAAAATCGGAAATGTCCCGTACACAAAGGTGCCAAAGTCGTGATTGTAAGGGTTCAGAGGTGAGCAGCGAGTATTGAAATAGCCTCCCCATTGGGCGCATCCCGGAGGCGGAGGAGCGGCGATATCCGAGCCCGGCAACTCTAGCGTGGTCTCGACCATCGTCAAAAAGCGCTCGTCCGGATGAAGATGGGTATAATCGTCCCAGTTCATGCCGGTAAAACGATAGAACGCGGCGAGAATGAGGATCAGGGCGAGCAAGGGAATCGCAATCCAATCGAGCCGGGCACGAGGCCGACTCCGAGGAAGAGGCTTGCTCTGTTCCAATGTCATCGAGGTATTCGTTTCCAATTCTCAATCCGTTCGGCCGCGGGACAATCTATTTTGAACCCAGCGACCCTTCGGGAGCAATAGTACCCGGAACATACCACAAGTCAAAATCTTTGCCGGGTGTAGCAGAGTGATAGATACGCAACTGCCCGTTTGGGAACAGTTCTTGCAGCCGCGTCAAATTCGAGCCGTCATTGGGGTTGAGCACATAGAGCCGGTTCGCGCCATCTGCGCCCTGGGTTGCCGCAGCATCGGCATTCGGGAGCGTCTGTTCCCAGCCGATGTCGCCCATATTGATGGCGACGTTTCGGGTATCGACCCAATTCGGATACAGCAAAATCCAGGCGTGCCCATAGTCTCCTACGCTGCTAGCAAAACCACGAATCACCTGCGCCACTTCGGACGAATTCCAAGAAGCAGATCGATAATTCAAGTTGAAATCGATAAAGTAGCGCTTGTAATTGGAGCGCGCGATCAGGGCCACCACCAAAACGATAAAGACGACGGCCAACGTTCTCCCCACACGCTTCTCGAAATTCGAAAGCAGCCATGCGAGCGGCAGGGCGACGAGAATGAATACAAACGGAATTGCTCCGCCGGCACGTACGTTGCTCGGGTTCTCCAAGGGAAAGGCCACACTGAGAGCCGTCGGCAAGAGCATGACGCCAAGACCCACCAAGACAAATGCGTAGACACGTTCACGGAATCGAATCAATCGATAGAAGGCATAGGCTATGCCGAGCAAAAACAGACCGCCCGAGATGTATTCCAGAGCCGGGTCCCCAGGGATCGAATTCGGCCAAGCCTGGTCGCCGGTCCAATTGAACATGAGAGAAGCATTGACAACGTTCGTCGCCACTGTGCTCACTACATTAGCCGACAATGGCCGCTCTTCGGACGAAATACGGGTGAGAACCCGATACCAAAAGTTCTCGGGATGGTCCACCGAATACCGTAAAAGCGGCATAAAGACGAGGAGGGAAAGCACGACGACGATGGCGCTGTTTCCCAAATGCTGGACGAGATCGGCCCTTGCCATCCGGCGGTCCAGCAGAGGCCACAAGACCAGAAACGCGGCGACAAGAACGGGGGCCATCCGGAATGCATTGTACCCGTACAGCCCAATGCCGAGAAACAACCCGGTCATGATATAGTCGTTACGCCGTCGATATTTGAGCGCCCGGACCAAGAAAAATAGAGTCGGGGCGAGCAAGACCGGAGTGAATGGAAAGCGCAAACCCATCCGGGCAATGGTTACCGGCCATTTACTCATCGCTATGAGCGCGGCGCTCAGAAAGGCAACCGTGTCGTCGAACAGCTCGCGTGTAAAGAGGAAGGTGCCCGGGATGACAAGCAAGCCCATGGTCGCGGTCACCAGCTTGAGAGCCATAAAATCGAGCGGGTGCTTGCCGAATTCAACCAGGCCCGCGATGAGGTAGAATTCCAGAGGCTCGCGCCCGGTATTGCGCTCGAAAAAGATTGGCCGTGCCCCGTTCAGCACGTCATTCACATCCAGGATCTTTTCGGCGTGATCGCTGTCCATCTCGGCCGGCACGCCATCCAGGTTGTGATAATAGAAAAAGACGCCAACGCCGAGAATGAGACCAAAAATGATTACTCGATTGGAAAAGTGCCAGCCCTGCGTTGCGAGCGAATGAACGTGCTCGCCCGCACGGCCGAACGCCGTCCACCATTCATTCCAGGATCTTTCCGGCTGCCAAAAGGCATAGAAGAAGACGGCGATGCTCAGGAACCAGGCAGAGACGTTATCGAGAGTGAAGGCATTGTCCGTGCTCGTCGCGAATGTCAGCGCGGCAAGCAGTAGGGCTGCTGCTGCAAAACCCTTTGAAACGGAGCGACGCCTTCGCAGCATTTTGCCGAGTAC
>JAMDCU010000087.1 GCA_023489485.1 Chloroflexota bacterium | reverse complement strand
CGCCGAGTTGGTGAAGAGGGACGAGAGATACGGGAAACCGCCCGTCCAGAGGGGAATATTTGTGGCCGCGAGCAGTGTGCCGGTATAAAGCGAGACGACCCCGCCCGCCAGAGCGGCCGGCCACGTGAAGAGGCGTGCCACCCAGCGTCCAAAGGTCCAACCAAAGAGATCGTCCAGAGCCTGGCCAAACGCGACGACCCCGGTAAAGGTGCCAAAAGTGGCGAGCGCCCATGCGCCGATGGACATCGCCGAGGTGCGCCGGTAGATGCGCAGCATATTGTACCAGCGCCGCGGCGTTTGCAGATCGCCGATGAGGAGAACAGGACTGATCAGCGCGCCCAATAGCGCGATGTATCGGCCCGCCCGCACCACTCCACGGTCTTGCTTGCGACCAAAGAGATCGACGATGTTGGCAATGAATGGGAGCGGACTTGCCAGGCCCCCAATGAAAAAGTACGCGACGATCAGCCAACCATAGTAGCTGGACTTGATGGGCGGAAGACCATAATAGGTCTCTCCTCTGTACCGTGAGCTGAACGGGTCTGTGGATTGCAGCAGCTTTGTTGGACGGGACGGCCCTGGAGACGCGCGCACGGCGGGCATTTTTCATCCTCCATCATGTGGCTCTTCCAAGAGGGGAAGAGGACTCGGGTCTGCGTAAGGTGACAAGTAAGGCAAAAACAGTATACCATCATCGCGCGCGGGGTCTATGGGGTCTAACCCTACCTTTGTGCTTGCACTGTCCCTATTCATCAGGCGCGGTGAGGGCCGCGGTCGCATTTGTCAGACTGTCTCACCATCTGGTATACTATGAGTGAGGGATTGGTCTCTGACCGGGGATCATGCTTACGACGGCAGGGCCGCCCGAACATGCGGAGAGGTGATTGTGGCAGCTGCCAATGTCCTGATTGAAACGGACCATCTGGTCAAGCGCTATGGCGACAAGACCGCCGTCAACAATGTGACTTTATCAGTGCGCGGCGGCGAGATTTTCGGTTTTCTCGGGCCCAATGGCGCGGGCAAAACGACGACGATCAAGATGATTGTTGGCCTGCTGCGCCCCACGTCGGGCGTCGTTCGGGTCGCGGGATGCGACGTCGTGACCCAACCCATGCAAGCCAAGGCGGCGAGCGGCTATGTACCCGACGAGCCGAACCTCTATCCCAAGCTTTCCGCACGCGAATTGCTCCGCTTTGTGGGCGATCTCTACGATATGGAGCACGGGCAGGTCGAGCGGCGTATCGACGAACTCTTGCGCCTGTTCGACCTCGGCGAAGCGGGGGACGATCTGATTGACTCGTACAGTCACGGCATGCGGCAGAAAACCGCGCTCGCCGCTGCTCTCATGCACGACCCCCATGTATTGGTCCTCGACGAGCCAACCGTCGGGCTCGACCCCAAGTCCGCCCGTCTTATCAAAGACATGCTGCGTCAAATGGCCGATCGCGGGGCGGCCGTATTCCTATCCACTCACATTCTAGAAATCGCCGAGCGCATGTGCGACCGGATCGGCATTATCGACAAGGGCGAACTGGTCGCCGTGGGCACGATGAGTGAGCTGCGCGCCTCCAGCGGGGGCGCGACGAACCTGGAAGATGTCTTTCTGGGATTGACGGGTGGGGCGGAGGACGCGGCCATCGCCGAGGTGCTGCGGTGAGTCTGGCCCGCGTGCGTGCCGAATACCCCCTGTGGCGCTATGTCTGGAAGCTGCTGCGTCTCAGCTGGTCTATCACCTTCAGCAACTTTCGGCGAGCGAAATGGCTTCGCAAGATCGGCTATGTGGTCATCGCCCTGATCGTGCTCGGAGCCGCGGTCGGCGTCTTTGCGGTCAGTTGGGCCATCCTCTCCGCGCTGCGTTCCCCCGAACTGGCCGGCCTCGTCGATCCCACCCTCTTTCTCTCCACCGTCCCGGTCCTGATCGCTACGATTGCGTTCGGCGGTGTACTGATCTTTAGTTCCGGCGTTTTGCTCCAGGCGCTGTATCTGGCCGGGGACATGGATTTTCTGCTCAGCTCGCCGGTGCCGGTCCGCGCAGTGTTCGTGACCAAGATGCTCCAGGCGGTGCTGCCCAACCTCGGTCTCGTCCTCCTGTTCGGATTGCCCGTACTCTTCGGGTTGGGTGTGACCGGTGGGTACAATGTCCTCTACTATCCGCTCGTCGTCGTCGTTCTGGTCGCCTTGGTGCTTGGCGCCGCGGGACTGGCGAGCTTGCTCGTCATGGGCATTGTGCGCATCTTTCCGGCGCGCCGGGTTGCGGAGGTCCTGGCGCTCTTCGGCAGCCTCCTTTCACTTGTTTGCTCCCAATCCCAGTACCTGGCCCGGTCGTCACGGCCCTCTCAGGCGCAGGTGTCGCAGGCGCTTGGTCTGCTCTCACGTCTGGATGTGCCCTGGTCGCCTCTCGCGTGGGCAGGACGCGGACTGGTCGATATTGGCCAGGGCCGCTGGGTCTCCGGAGTCTTATTCCTGCTCGTCACGGTCGGTCTCGCGAGCGCCATCTTTGGAGTGACCCTGAGTACTGCCGAGCGCCTCTACTTCACGGGTTGGACGCGCATGCAGGTAGGAACTCGTCGTCGGAAAACGACCCGGCCGGTGCGCGCCGCGACGGCGGCCCGCGCGCCTGGAGACGCGCTGTTGGGTCGCTTGCTGCCCGCGCCTGTGCGCGGATTGATAGCGAAAGATGCGCGCGTGATTCGCCGCGACCTGCGCAATATGTCTCAGCTGCTCACGCCGATGATTCTGGGTTTGGTTTACGGGATGGTCTTTTTGCGGGGAGGCGGCGACCTGTCCACGGGACGCGGTGAAGCACCTGCGTGGTTCGTACAGACAATCAAAAGTGCATGGGTCTATGGCAATGTCGCCATTGCGCTCTTTGTCGGCTGGTCGCTCTTGTCGCGGCTGGCATTGATGAGCTTTTCGCAAGAGGGCAAGCACTATTGGCTGATCAAGTCAGCGCCGGTGAGCGAAAATGAGCTTCTGGGAGCCAAGTTCCTCATTGCCTTCCTTCCCACCCTCGCGCTCGGATGGGGGTTCCTGCTCCTCTTTTCCGTGTGGCAGGGAACCGGACCGGCCGCATTACTGTTTGGGATGCCGGTGATTGCGCTCGCGATTGCGGGTGCGGCAGGCGTCAATCTCGCTTTTGGCGTGGTCGGCGCGAATCTGCAGTGGCAAGACCCACGGAGAATGACGCGGGGCGCTGCCGGTTGCGCTGCCGCCCTGGCGAGTTTCGGTTACCTCGGCACTGTTCTCGTCCTCTTTTTTGGTCCTCCCATTGCGTTTGCACTCCTAGGGGGCCCGGAAATTGTGGGTCAAGCTGTCGGCCTGGCGGCCGGGGGTGCGGCCAGCTTGCTCTGCGCTATCGTCCCGCTCACGCTGGTTCGAGGCCGGGTGGCGCGGATGGGGGAGGGTTAGCTCCGAACGAGGGATTTACTTTCTCCTGCCTTGCAGAAAGCACATGGCCGCTGCCAACCCGAGTCCTGCCATCGTCAACATGCCTAGAGCCAGTCCTTCCGGGACGCGCGCGGCTGGGAGCACCGGCGCCGTGGGCAAGTTATAGACCTCCGGCCGGTCGAGGAGGAGAAAGAAGGCGTTCAGCGAATCGATGTCGCAGGTCGCGCCCGGAGAACCCGGCACCCCATAGAGGTAAGCATTCCGCACGCCCAGCTTGTGGAGAGCAGCCACGCGTTTTTGCGCCCGAATCTGCAGTTCTTCTACTTGGCCAAATTGGATCGAATCCGTCGGGCAGGATTTTGCACACGCCGGCTCCAAACCGCCTTTCAAGCGGTCGTAGCAGAGCGTGCACTTGTGGGCCTTGCCGTCGTAGAGATTGAGGTCGATCACGCCAAAGGGGCAGGAGGGAACACAGTAGCCGCAGCCGTTACAAATGTCCTGTTGGACGACGACGGTATCGTACTCGGTGCGAAAGAGCGCGCCGGTAGGGCAGGCGTCGACACAGCCGGCATTTTTGCAGTGTTTGCACACGTCGCTCATCATCAGCCAATCGCTCTGAAAGGGCTTGAGGATACTGACGCGCCGGCCGTCCGCCCCACGTATCTTTTCGACAAACGTGACATGCCGCCACGTGGTGGCCGACAGGCTGCCCGTGTTGTCGTAGCTCATGCCGGTCAGACCGATGTGGTCGGCCGGAAGCAGATTCCATTCCTTGCAGGCTACCTCGCAGGCCTTGCAGCCGATGCAGAGCGAAGTGTCCGTAAAAAAGCCATAGCGGCGGCCGGGCACGATTCTCACTCCCGCCGATAATTCGGATTCGTCGGGAATCATTCCCGGGAGAATGCTGTCCGTGTGGTCAAGAACGCGAGGATGAATCATGTTCCAGCCCGCAAACGCCCTTTGCGCAGGTTGCATGTGAACGCCTTGCCTTCATGGATCGTCGTGTTCGGGTCGCCGACGATGGCCGAAAGCGTGTTGGCAATATCGCCCGTCGCATATCCCTGCCACCCAAAATGCCAGGGCATGCCGATCTGATAGACGCGGCGTCCGGCGATTTCAAAGGGTCGCAGACGGTCGGTGACGAGGGCGCGCGTCTCAATCGCTCCACGCGCGGTCGAGATCACCACCCAGTCCAGGTTCTCGATCCCCTTTTCCGCGGCCAACTCGGGCGGGATCTCGGCAAAACCTTCAGGCTGCAGTTCGGCGGTGGAAGGGACCATGCGCGTGGGAATCGCGCCCGAATGATGTTCCGTGAGGCGATAGGTTGTGATCACGTAAGGGTAGTTCGAGTCAGCCACGGCGTGGTACGTATTCCCCGGCAGGCTCCATTTTTTAGCCGCCGGATTGTCTTGCTGAGCATAGAGAGGATTCGCGGTGGGCGACTCGACCGGTTCGTAATGCGTCGGGAGCGGTCCGTCTCTCAGCCCCGCGGGCACAAAGAGACACGCTTTGCCTGTGGAGAGCATGATAAAGGGAACCTTGCCGCTGAGCGCCTCCATGCCCTTGGGCTCCGCGGGCCAATCCGGCTGATAGTCAGGCCGTTTGTCCAGTTGAAAATCCACCGCGTCGTAACCGGTCCATTGCCTCGCGGTCTCATCCCACCAGACATAGCGTTTGGCTTCGGACCAGGGCTTGCCGTCCGGATCGGCCGAAGCGCGGTTGTAGAGGATGCGGCGATTCGCCGGCCACGCAAATCCCCAGCCCAGGTGCGTACCCGGCCCGTCCGGGCCGTCATTCTTGCGCGAGCGCGCCTGGTTGTGATCGTTCGTCGGGTAAACACCCGTATAGATCCAGCATCCGCAGGCCGTCGAGCCGTCGTCCTTGAGGTCGGCAAAGCCCGCGATTTGGTTGCGGTCGGGCCACGTATAGCCGTTGATCTCTTTGGTGATCGCTTCGACCACCGGTTCGTCCAGCGGGCCCTGGGTGCCATAATCCCACGTCAGGTTCTTGATCGGATCGTCCTTGGAGTCAACGCTGTCTGCGTAAAGGTTTTTCAGGCGCCGGCCGAGATGGTATACAAACCAGGTATCCGAGCGGGAATCTCTTGGGGGATCCACCACCTTGTCATGCCACTGGATCAGCCGGTGCGTATTCGTAAAGGTGCCTTCCTTCTCTCCGGGCAGCGCGGCGGGGAGTAGAAAGATTTCGGTCTTGATATCCTCCGGGCGTAATTCGCCCCGCTCGACTTCCGGCGATTTATACCAATAGGACGCCGCCTCGTTTTCAAAGATGTCTCGCACCACCATCCACTCCAAGTTGGGCAGCGCCATACGGAGCAGGTGGGTATTGTGCCCGCCGATCACCGGATTCTGGCCGATGAGGAGCAGCCCCCGGATCGTGCTGTTCCGAATCGCAAGCGTCATCGGCAATTGGGAATGATCGCCGGTGATCTTTGGGACCCACTGATAGCCCCACTCATTATCGGATCTGGCATGGTCCCCGTACCACGCGCGGAGGAGGCTCACCGCGTATTTCGGCAAGTTCGCCCACCATCCGGTTTCAGCCGTCTCGGTTTCCAGGTACTGCTTCAAGCTCGAGTGCGGCGCGTTCGTCTTCGGCTGAGGCAAGTAACCGGGAAGGAGGTTGTAGAGCGTCGGGATATCCGTGCTCCCCTGAATGCTCGAGTGACCGCGCAACGCGAGAATGCCGCCCCCCGGCCGGCCGATATTTCCCAAGAGAGTCTGGATGATCGCCGCCGCTCGGATCATCTGCACGCCGGTCGTGTGATGCGTCCATCCGACGGCGTAGCACCACGCCGTCGTGCGATCCCGTCCCGAATTGCGCGCCAGAGTCTCGGCGACCTGAAGAAAGGTCTCTTTCGGACAGCCGGTCACCCGCTCGACCATTTCCGGTGTGTATGCCGCATAATGCCGCTTCAGAATCTGGTAAACGCATTTCGGGTTCTGGAGCGTCGGATCGGTCGGCGGGTTGCCGGGCGTGCCCGGTTTAAACGTTTCGCTCCGCGCCATGCTCGTCTGGGCGTAATGCTCGGCCAGCTCAGAGCGGGCCATTTCTCCCTTGTACTGCCACGAGTCGATGTGATACGAACGCGTCATGGGATCCCACCCGGAGAAAAGCCCATCTAATTCGCTCGCGTCCCGGAAATCATCTTCGACGATGTTGGCCATGTCCGTATAGTTCAGGACATACTCTTTGAACCAGAGATCGTTTTCGAGGAGATAGTGAATGATCCCGCCGAGGAAGGCAATATCGGATCCGGCGCGCACGGGGGCATAGATATCTGAGAGCGCCGAGGTGCGGGTAAAACGGGGGTCGGCGTGGATGATCGTCGCCCCTTTTTCTTTCGCCTGGAGCGCAAAGCGAAAGGCGATCGGGTGCGCTTCCGCCATGTTGGACCCCATGATCATGACGCAGTTCGCGTTCGCGATATCCCACTGCGCGGTAGTCGCCGCCCCTCGCCCGAAACTGGCGCCCAAACTGGGCACCGAGGAGCTGTGTCAGACTCTGGCCTGGTTCTCGATCCACACCATCCCCAGGCCCCCTCCGAAGAGCTTTTTGATGAGATAGTTCTCTTCGTTATCGAGGGTGGCGCCGCCCAATTCGGCGATGGCCATGGTGTGGTTCACGGTCTGGCCGTCGGGGAGATGGCGCACAAAAGTCTCGTCGCGCGTCTGCTTGACGAGAGTGGCGATGCGGTCCATGGCCCAATCGAGCGAGCGGTCCTCCCAATGATCGGAATAGGGAGCCCGGTACCTGACCTTGGTCAGACGGTTGGGGTTCATCATCCAGCCGATGGTCGCGGCCCCTTTGGGGCAGAGGGTGCCTTGATTAATCGGGCTGCGCGGGTCGCCTTCGATGTGGAGCACGTCATTCCCGCGCGCATAGACGAGTTGGGCGCACCCGACGGCGCAATAGGGGCAGATGCTTGTGCCAACACGGTCGGCTTGCTCGAGACGCGGCCGCCAGCGGCGGGACCCTTCGCTTTCCGCGGCCGTGCTCATGGCGTCTTCACCGACAATCTGGCGAGGGAGGGACCAATCTTGAAACGCTTTTACGAGCTTGTCCCGGAACGGCTTTGCCATAGGTTTTCTGGACGTGAAGGAGCTGAGAATAGGAAAACCAAGTCAGGGATTTAGGCTCCAAATTACTCGGCGGGCGACATGGAACGAATAGAGTGGGCCGTACCCATTTCCAAATTGGGACGGCCCGTATAACGAACAATCACATGCGCGCCCGCAGCCTGGAGCGCGGCGAGGTCGCTCGAATCGAGAGGGACGTCATGGGCGAGCGAGAGAACCAGTCCCTGCCCGTCATCGGTGAGAACGCGAAAACGCTCTTCCTGGACGGCGATAATGTGACCGCTCGTGACATGAGTTATCGACGCGTGCATACACTGTGCCTTGCGTGTGACAATACCAAAACAGTATGGCACGGGTGAGCAGAATGCGCTATGGGGACTTTCCCTACCTTTGGCCGAAAACTGCCCCCACAACCTCCGGTTCCTCACCGCGCCTCAACCGGCACCCACCTCCGTCCCCGGACTCCGATGTACTCTGAGCTCGGACGAATCAGCTTGTTCTGTTCACGCTGTTCCTCACAGTGCGCGATCCACCCGGCTGTGCGGCTGGCTGCGAACGTGGGACTGAAAAGGTCCGTCGGCAGGGCGAGTCCGTGCAAGACCAGCGCCGTATAGAATTCGACATTCGTCTGCAATTTGCGCTCGGGATGATACTCGGCAAGGAGTCTGAGCGCGGTTTGCTCCACCGACTTTGCGAGGTTGTAGAGAGCCATATCCCCGCCGTTCTGGTACAGGCGCTCGGCCGCCGCGGCAAGCACATCCGCACGCGGGTCGCGTGCCCGGTACACCCGGTGCCCAAACCCCATGAGTCGCTCGTTGCGGTCAAGCTTGGCCCGCAGCACGCTCTCGGCGCGGCTCGCCTCGCCGATTTCAAAGACTGTATTGAGCGCGGGTCCGGGAGCCCCTCCATGGAGCGGCCCTTTCAGAGCCCCGATCGCACCGACGATCGCCGATACCAAATCAGAGCCGGTGGAAATGATCACAAGCGCCGTGAACGTCGACGCATTCAAGCCGTGATCGATCACAGTATTGAGGTAAGTATCGAGGGCGCGTGTCCGCTGAGGACTGGGCTCGTCGCCCGAGAGCATATAGAGATAGTTGGCGGCATGGCTGAGGTCCGGGCGCGGCTCGATCGGCGCCTGACGGTGCAAGAGTCGCCAGTAGGCCGCGATCATCGTCGGAATCCGTGCAAGCAGCGCGGCTCCTTCGGCGAAGAGCGTGTCGTCTGAAGTTGGGGCGGGCTTGCTCAGGCTGAGGGTGCCGGCTCCCATACGCAGGGCATCCATAGTCGGAACGCGTTGAGCCGCGGCGGCCTTGAGGACATCCAGGGCGATCGCGGGAAGGCGCCGCTCTTTCGCCAACCGGGCTCGGAACTCGTCCAATTCTTGCCGGTTCGGCAGGCGATCGTTCCACAGGAGATAGGTCATCTCTTCAAAGCTTGCGCGTGGAGCGATCTCTTCTACCGGGAAACCGGCAATAATGAGCTCACCTGCCTGGCCATTAATATAGCTGAGCCGAGACTGCGCCGCGATGACACCTTCCAAACCGGGGATGAAACGAGAATTCCCGCTCGAAGGGTTGGTTTTCGCGTTGGTCGGTTCTCGGGTTTTCAATTGATTCTGTTTTAACATAAGTATCTCCCATCCATAAACCTAAACGGTATGCCGCAACTGACTGTGACTGTGCGGGATGGCAACGGACAAGCCCAGGTGCGGCTTGTCCGCGGTGCAGAGAACCATCACGTGCCAATAATTATAGGATGCGCAAGATGCGGCGTCAATCAAGATTAGGGATAGGATACGAGGACGCCCAGGGGTGGCCCCCGGGTTGGTTGCGGGGTTTCGGGGCGGACGGACGGGGCTGCGGTGTTGTCGGTGGTCGGGCTGGAGCGCGGCGCTGACTCTGCAGCATCGGAACGGAGCAGAGAGACGCTGCACGCTAGCGAGGGTTTTGTGCACTAGTCACGCTAGGCGGGGCAAAAGGGTTTATAATGGGAGCTGTTGATTTCCCAACGATGGGATTGGAGGATAAGACCCTGCAGAATATAATTGACCCCGGAAACTGGACCACATGCTAAGAATATAGGTATCAGTACAGAGGCAAAGAGCATGCTTGAAAGACTAAATGGTGAGACACGTTTATTCCCGATCATTGGCGATCCGATTATCTACGTGAAATCACCCGAGCGCCTGACCAGCGGTTTCGCGGCACGGGGACACAACGGAATATGTATTCCTATGCAGGTGCCGGGAAGGGATTTGGAGAGTGTCATGTACGGTCTCGCTCGCATCCCTAACATCGATGGCCTATTGGTTACCATGCCGCATAAATTTGCTGCTTATACCTACTGTGCCACCAGCTCCAACCGGTCGAGGCTGCTGAAAGTTGTGAGCGTGATGCGTCGTAACGCGGATGGCTCGTGGCACGGTGACATGCTCGATGGGCTCGCCTTCGTGAAGGCGCAAAGAGATCAAGGCGCCAATCCAGAAGGCGCGCGCGTACTGTTGATTGGCGCAGGTGGGGCAGGCAGCGCCATCGCCATCGCCCTGCTTGAATCTGGAGTCCGCGAACTGATCATCCACGACACGAATGAGGCCCGCCTCGTCGAGCTGGTGGATTTGGCTGCGGACTTGGGCCGCGGCCGGGTTAGTGCCGGTCCCGCGGACCCGACGGGCTGCGACATGGTGTGCAATGCGACACCGATGGGTATGGCTGAAGGGGATCCGTTACCTGTCGCTGCGGATTTGCTCGCCCCGTCTATGTTTGTGGGAGACGTGATCGCTGGGCATGGGGAAACACTATTCTTGCGGAGTGCGCGCGCTGTAGGCTGCAAGGCAGCGAATGGTGATCAAATGGTCGAGGCCGTACAGGAGATGATGCTCGATTTCATGCTCGGCAAGTGACAGGGTGACTGAACCCCCAAGTCCGGTAATTATTAGAAAGGGTGCAGGTCAAGGTCAGCTAATGGCTGGAAGCAGTAAGCAACAGCATCGGCCGCGATATAACACGCGTATGCAGTCCGACTGCCTTGAGCGCGCGAGATCGTTGCTATTTTGGCGTTTTCCGGTGCGGAGCGCCTCGGCGGCTGATGCGCAGCCCGTCTGAGAATGGCTCACTGGTTCCACCTTATTTCTTGATACAAATGATCTTGACAAAGGGGTCAGGTATAGACAAAAGTACGCCTGCCCACCGCGTCAAGATTTCCTTCTTGAACCGCACCCGCTCTCTCCGCGTTCGCTCCCCCGCTCGGCGTCAAGGATCAAGCCGCCAGACCGAGCCGTTCCCCATCCCGTCCGTCCAGGTTCTCGCTCAGTGGCCACCAGCCGAGAATCGTCGCGTGCGAGAATGGCGCTCAAGGTTGCTGCAAGGGCGAGGCCCATGTGTCACTGCGAGGAGGCGGGTTTTGCCGACGAAGCAGTCTAGCTCTTGGCTGGGTGAGATTGCGGCCGTTGAGTCCCACGGGCGCCCGCCCCGCGCCCTGGGCGGGGTCGGCCTAAAATCGGCCTCGCAATAACAGACCAAGGGCGATTCTGCAACAGCCCTCGGATAGCGCCCCGCGCGGTTTGGCCTTCTTCTGCCCGAATGGTATAATGGGCCCAGAGGCGTCGAATTCTATGAAAGCACAACTCTTTATCACCTTGTGCGGAAAACGCGCGCCC
>JAMDCU010000078.1 GCA_023489485.1 Chloroflexota bacterium | reverse complement strand
TGATCGTTGCAACGAGCAAGAGCCATGTGCGCGCGCTGTCGAGGGAAAACGAGTTGCGGAGATTAACAAAGGCAAAGACGATTCCATTCATGGCTGCAACCCTTTACATAATCCTTTCGGCCACCCGCAGTTTGGCACTTCGACTCCGTGGATTTTCGATCATCTCCGTCCGCGACGGTCTGACAGGATGCTTGGTTAGCACACGTAACGACGGATCGGAACGAATATAGTTCTTGACAATTCGATCTTCAAGCGAATGAAATGTAATGATCGCCGCCCGGCCGCCTACGACTAGGACTGGCACCATCTGAGGCAAAGCAAGCTCGAGCCGATCCAATTCCCTGTTCACTCTAATCCGGAGCGCCTGAAAGGTCCTGGTGGCAGGATGAATCCGCCCGTGGCGACCGACTGCTCTTTCGATGATTCCGGCCAACTCGTCGGCCGTGGCAATCGGACGTGAATGGACAATCGCTCGCGCAATTCGGCGCGAGGCAGGCTCTTCTCCGTACTGATAGATCAAGTTGGCGAGTTCCGCCTCAGGGAGGGCATTTACCAGATCGGCGGCCGTCGTCTCATCCTGCGGGTCGAAACGCATGTCGAGCCCGCCATGACTCTGAAAGGAGAATCCGCGACTCGTGTCGGCCAATTGCATGGACGAAAGGCCGAGGTCTGCCAAGATTCCATCGGCGGGGACAAAACCGCTTTGTTCGGCCACTCGTCGAAGATGTTCAAAGTTCGAATGCCGCAGAACAATGCGATCGCCGAAATCGGCCAAACGACCGGCGGCGATGGCGAGCGCCTGAGGGTCTGCATCAAGCCCGAGCACACGCCCGTCGGGAGCACAAGCCTCCGCGATCCCAGCCGTGTGTCCTCCGGCACCCACCGTGGCATCGATGTAGTGTCCGCCAGGATGCGGCGCGAGATATTCAAGGACCGAATGGTAAAGGACAGGGGTGTGCTCAGGGTGGTAAGAAGGAGACTGAGCCGGTAGCATCAGCGGTCTATGGCGCAAGCCTGGCCACCCGGCGCAGAATTTGGCCCATGCGTTCCGCGACCGCCGGGGCATCCGACACGATGCGCTGGTTCGCCTGCTGGTACCTCTTGGGTTCCCAGACCTCGATGCGGTTGGCCAGCCCGAGGACGACGACATCGCCGTCAAGGGAGGCGAACTCGCGCAAGCTTTGGGGGATGAGAATACGTCCTTGACGATCTATTTCAGCATCCGACGCCATTCCCAAAAAATAGCGCGCCCACTCGCGCGCGTCGCCTAATTCGATGCCCTGCTCATCAATCTCCATCGCAATGGCCTCGAATTTCGTCTTTGGGAAAATAAAGAGGCAATCTTCAAGGCCGCGGGTGACAACGACACCGCCTGCCAGTTCCGAGCGCCACTTGGCCGGGAGAGTCAAGCGCCCTTTGTCGTCGATGGTGTGCTGATGATTCCCGAAGAACATGCTTTTGGCGTCCCCCTCGGCGCTGAAACACGCGTTCTTTCAGGTCGGGCTTACCACTTTGACCCACTTTCTCCCACCCACTGTGCTTGATTATGCCATACTCAGGGCGCAGTGTCAAGACCAAAAGCCACATTGAAGATGATTTTTAAGGTACTCTGGTACAAAAAGACCACCCGGCCTCGCGCGTGGTGGTCTTCCGACGCTCGCTGTGATGACTGTTCCTCTACGTTTGAATGATACCACCCACTCACCTCTATGTCAAAAAAGATACCGTGGATGTGAACGCTTGGTTTGCCGATTGGAGAGAATCGGGTAAAATAGGCACAAGGAGTGATACATACGAGTTCCAGTCCCGGACTATGAGTCGGATTTTCTCTCTCGCTCATCTACAGACCATCGATTCGGAAATCGACGACCTGTCGCGGCGCATTCACCAGATCGACCAGAAGCTTGCCGGCGATCCGGCCGTCACTAGCGCGCGCGCGGCACTGGATGCCGAGGAAAAGCACCTTGCCGAGGAACAGGCTGCCCTCCGGGCGCGTGAAAGAGAAGCTCAGTCCGTCCAGGCTGAGATCAAGGATATGGAGGATCGGCTTTACGGTGGTCACGTGACAAGCCCCAGAGAACTGGAGGGAATGGAAAAGGACCTTGAGATGCACAAGCGCCAGCGCAGCTCTCTCGACGACGAGCTGCTAGAGCGAATGGAGAGGATCGATCAACTCCAAAAGCGAACGCGCGAGCTGAACGGCCACCTCGATCAGATGCAATCTT
Organism: Chloroflexota bacterium; assembly: GCA_023489485.1. GTDB lineage: Bacteria > Chloroflexota > Anaerolineae > UBA4142 > UBA4142 > JAMDCU01. Next base: position 9,017 of record JAMDCU010000078.1, on the reverse strand, counting down.
CTCGCTCCAAGGATATCGAGGCCATCTCGCGCGAAAAGGACAAGGTCAACTCTCGCCTGTCTGGCGTCACCCTCGAGCGAGATCAGCTTCGGGGAGAATTGGATGCGGAGGCGTTGAGGACTTACGACCACTTGCGGCGCACCAAAGCTGGACGCGCCGTGGCGGTGTTGCGCCTTGACGCCTGTGGCGCGTGCGGCATGGCTGTGGCGACCGGTCTTTTGCAGCGTGTCCGGGCCGGCGACGAGATTGTGTTCTGCTCAGGTTGCGGGAGAATCCTCTCCCCGTGACGCCTACTCCCACTCGCCCGAGCATCAGGTCCGCTTGTCTCTACACAGATGGCGCTGCACGCGGCAATCCTGGGCCTGCCGCCATTGGTATCGTTCTCACAACCGCCGATGGGAAAGAGATCGAGGCGTTCGGCGAGATGATCGGAGAAGCAACCAACAACGAAGCCGAATACCGAGCACTACTGCGCGGATTGGAGCGGGCCTCCTTTCACCATTTTGATGCCCTGGTGATAAAGACAGACAGCGAACTTGTCGCCTATCAGCTCAATGGTCGATATCGCGTCCGTGCCGAGAATCTCAAGCGTCTTTTTGCCGCTGTCCGTGGGGCTTTGAAGCGGTTTTCTCACGTGACCATCGATCCCATCCCCCGGGAGCGCAACCGGCGAGCCGATTGGCTGGCGAATCGAGCCCTGGACAATAGCTCCTGAACGAGGCGAGCCCGAGATTGTTTGCTTGTTTTTCCCATTCACAAAATGGCGATTTAGGGTGTATAATGAAGAGAAAGCGATGAAATTGCTCGCTCTCTTTCTCGTCATCGCCTTGCCTTGGCGGATTACCACCCACATGTCCCTTCCGCCCAATGGGGAGTATCAACGCCCCGTCGTGATTGACGCCGATCATGTAACCCTTGACTGCAAAGGTTCGTCTTTGGTCGGAGACGGTTTCGGCGTGGGCATTCTCATCCAGCATCATCAAGACGTGACCGTCCGCAATTGCCGTGCGCGCGGTTTCGATGTCGGGATGTACGTTGTCTCCGGGAACCACTTCGTTTTCGAGGGGAACGATTTCAGCGGCAATTATGTGGACGATAACTATGCCATCGAGGATCTCAAACCCATTCCACACGGTGGACTTGTCCTCAATGGGATTCAAGACTCGCTCATACAGGAAAATGTATCGAATGGCAATGTTGCCGGGATCCAGATTCTGAATTCCTCGGGAATTCGGGTCCTACGCAACACCACGAGTCAAAATCGCGGCTGGGGGATCTATCTCTACGGGACAACAGCCAGCTCGGTATATACGAACACCGCGGAGTACGATAATCGTAGCTGTTGGAGCGGCAGGGATTCCGGTTGCGGCGCCGCCGGGATTGCCCTGACGCAGCACTCTGATCGCAACTCGATTTCCTGGAATATTCTTAACAACGACGGGGATGGCATATACCAGGGCAATACCCCCGCCAGCATCAGCGACGACAACGAGATTTCTTACAACAAGATATCGAACAGCGTAGCCAACGGTATCGAGGCTACGTTCAGCTCCCACAACTACGTCCACCACAATTCGTTCGACGATGACAATTACGGAGGGTGGTTCGGTTACGCGCAATACCTGCGCTTTGAGTACAATACTGTGCGTGGCTCGCGCACGAAAAGCATCCAAGCCGATAATGCCCAATTCACCCGGTATGTGGGCAATAGGTTCGAAGGCGCAGATGTCTTGCTCCAGCCCTGGTTAGGCGGCACGTGCAAGGGAAATATCTTTAGCGGCAACACTGTCCTTAACTCTCAGATAGTGACTACGGGCTGCCAATGAAGACACGAACCGGAATTTTCATTTTGGCAATTGCAACTGCCCTGGTTTTCGGTATCGTACTGGACCGTCCGGCGTCAGTCGTCCTGGCCGGACAGCCTGCCCAGTCTGCCGCTCGCACGCCGACCGAAGAGCCGACCAAACCCCCGTACGTATTCCCAACACCGATCTTTATTCCCACGACGACTGGTAATAACCCAATTGCACCCACAAAGAGCACACCCGCGGCGACGCCGAACCAGCCCGCTTCCGGCGGCACCCAGCCAAGCGGGGAGCGGACGTATGTGGTGGCTCCAGGGGATAGCGCCTGGGTCATTGCGCAAAAGGTCTATGGAAAGAACAATGGCCCCAAGTACGAGTTGATACTGAGCGCGAACAATCTGACGGCCACAAGTCGACTGCAGGTAGGCCAAGTCCTCAAGATCCCTCCTTTGTCGGGAGCGGAACCGCCCGTGGCGCAACCGACCGCTGCCGCTGTGACAGCCCCACCCACGGCAGCCGCGACGGCTCGCCCGTCGACGCCGCTGCCTACCTCGGTCTCCAACCGAAAAGCGGCAGAGGAATCCAATTCGAATAGTGCAACATCTTCATCTCGCTTTGAGATCGCGCTCATGGCTTTGAATCTGCTGAGCGGGATTCTTTTGACCGGAGCCGTGGTTTTTGGCTTTCTGTCCTATACCATGTACCAGCGGGCGCGCCGCCTGGAAAAGATCACCATCATGACGCGCCGCATCCGCGCATACTGAGGCGCAATCCTATCTGCGTCCTTCTTCCACGATTAAAAAAACCCCGCTTCACCAACGGAAGCAGGGGCAGAGTCGACGAGGGACCAAATCACTCGTCGTGGCGACGAGATTTTTGGAGCACGCATCACTTTTCTGTCGCCATCATCTGTATTTTCTCTGCGCCCACTCCACGTACGCGAATGAGCTTGTGCCTCCCTGAGTGGCCTGTCAGAATCTCGATATTGGATCGGGGGACGCCGAGATGCTCTGCCAGAAACTCGACGAGGGCGCGATTGGCTTTGCCCTCCACCGGCGGAGCATTCAGCCGGATCTTGAGTGCATCCCCTTCAATCCCTACGATTTGGCTCTTGCTCGATCGCGGCACTACTTTCAGGGTGAGGGTAACCGCCCCTTCCGATTCGCGAAAGAATGTCATGTTCACCGGCCGAGCGCTTCTTCAACCACACGGCGCGTCTGTTCGTTTAACGAATACTCTCCGAAATCGTTCGGGGCTACCCAACGGGCTTCTTGAACATCGCTCGCGGCGCGCAAATCCCCAGAGATAAAGGTGGCCGCCAAGTCCACGACGACGTAATGAAACCTCACTCGTCCTTGATCGTCGTGCTGTAGAATATCCACGGCATCCACCACCCGCCCCACCGCGATATCGATGCTGCATTCTTCACAGACTTCGCGCCGTATGGCCTCCTGGAGCGTCTCTCCGAGCTCCACCGCACCGCCGGGCAATGTCCATGCGCCCATAAGCGGCGGTTTCCCTCGTCGAATCAACAACACGGTTTCGCCCTTTTGAACAACAGCTCCGACCCCTACAATGGGCCGGAGAGGATACTCTCGCGAATCGTCCATCCGAAACTCTCTTATGTCTTCGCCGGCTGCAAATCCTTGATCTTCAGTTGCAGGCGCGGTTCGTTATTGTGGTTTCGTTCCTCCAACTCATACGCAATGTCAATGCGCGGAGGCAAATTCGAGAGCCACGCTCCCTGCCGAAAGGCAATAGCATCCCAGACAATAGGGCCGTCGCTCAAGAGCAATTTGAGATGATCACTGCCGACCAGCCTGGAATCCCGCACAAGGACTCCTCGACTGACAAAAACGGGCTCTCGATTGCCGTATCCAAAGGGAGCTAGTTGCGCAAAGCCCCTTTGCAGGTCCCACGTCATCTCGCTCAGCGCGGCCTCCGCGTCCACGTCCAACGTCGCCACTAGCTCGTTCTGCGCCAGCGCGCGATTGGCGATCTCCCTCAAGCGGCTCTCTAACTCGGCCAAGTTCTCATTTCGGACGGTGAATCCGGCCGCCATGGAGTGACCTCCATGGCGCACGAGCAAGTCCTTACACTCGTCCAGCGCCGACACCACATTGAATTCAGGGACGCTCCGCGCCGAACCACGACTTTCGTCCGGCCCACAGTGAACGGCGATGGCAGGGCGATAGAACTCTTCAGACAGACGGCTCGCGACGAGCCCGATGATTCCCTCCGGGAAGTCGGCGTCTCCGACAAAGAGGAGTCGCTCGTTCTCCACTTGAGGCAGGATGGCCTCGCGGGCCCTTGTCGTCATCTCGTTCGTGAGACGCTGCCGTTCACGATTTGTCGTTTCGAGCTTTTGGGCCAAGTCCTCCGCCTCGTCCGGGTACTCGGTGGTGAGCAAGTGAAACGCCATCAGCGCGTGTTCTAAACGCCCCGCTGCGTTGAGGCGAGGCCCCAGCACATAACCAATCGTGCCCGTGTCCAGCACTTCTGGGCGGAGCGCGGCCTGTCGTATCATCGCCTGGATCCCCGGCCGTTCGGATTTGCGCAATTGGGCCAACCCTAGTTTCACGAGCGCGCGGTTTTCCCCTTTAAGAGGGACCAGGTCCGCAACTGTCCCCAGGGCAACCAAATCGAAAAGCGCCTCTTCAGTCAAGTGTCCCACCGAAGCGCGGAGGGGAATTTGCGCATCCGCACGCAAGAGTGCCTGGGCCAATTTGAATGCAACCCCCGCCCCGGAAAGCTCCTTCGACGGATACCGGCAACCCTTTTGCTTCGGGTTAACGACGACGAAAGCGTTGGGCAACTCGTCTCCGGGGGCGTGGTGATCGGTCACGATCATGTCCAGGCCGATGCGCGTACCGTACGCGACCTCCGTCAGCGACCGCACCCCACAGTCGACTGTCACAACGACGCGGACCCCCTGTCCTTTGAGTTGTGCGAGCGCCTCTTCATTCAGCCCATAGCCCTCGTCAATGCGATGCGGGATGTATGGCTGGACGTGAGCGCCGAGCGCCTCGAGCGTCTGAACCAAGAGTGCCGTGGCGGTGACTCCATCGACGTCGAAATCGCCATAGACGGCGATCGCTTCCGCGCCGCGAATCGCGCGGCGCAGGCGGTCTACGGCCTGGTTCATCCCTTGGAGCTGAAAAGGATTGCCGATGAGTGCTTCCGGGGCTAGAAAAGTGCCGACCTCTTCCGGCGTGGTCATGCCGCGGTTGTAGAGGACTTGGACGAGCAGAGGGTGCAGCTTGGGGAACCGCGCGATCAAGAGCGATGGAACTCGGGGCGCGACCTGCCAGCGCTTGGCCTTGGGCACATCATCTCCATAATACAAGATAAAGCGATTTTACCACGTCGCGAGGAAAAAGACAATCAAAACCGTTCTGACCTGACGATTTCGTGATACAATCAGGAAGGTGGAGGTTACCATGTCGCGAATCGTCTTTATGGGGACGCCCGAATTCGCCGTACCCGTCCTGGAGGCACTAACTCGAACGCCACATGACATTGTGGGGGTGTTTACGCAACCCGATCGGCCGGCTGGCCGCGGAATGCGACTCCAGGCCTCGCCGGTCAAGGAATTCGCGGAGGCACACGGATTCGCCGTGTTCCAGCCCATGACTCTCCGCAAATCGGCGGCAGCCGCCCCGCTGGAAAGCGCGGGGTCGGGGACCCCGCTACGGGATCTTTCCCCAGACCTCGCGATCGTCGCGGCCTATGGCCTCATCCTTCCGGCCGATATCCTCGCGATACCACGACTCGGGTGCGTCAATACACACGCTTCTCTCTTGCCGCGGCACCGCGGGGCGGCGCCGATCATGGCGGCGATTCTCATGGGGGATAGCGAGACCGGAGTCACCCTGATGCAGATGCAAGCCGGCCTCGACACCGGGCCAATTCTCGCGCAAAAAGCCATTCCCATCTCACCCGACGATACGACGGGGACTTTGACGACAAAGCTCTCTCATCTCGCCGCGGATCTTGTCATAGAGACTCTACCGCGCATCCTGAGCGGAAGCATCGTGCCCCGCCCGCAAGAACAAGCCCAAGCTACGCTCTTCAAGACAATTGGCAAGGAAGAAGGGCTGATCGACTGGACGCGAACCGCCGTCGAAATCGAGCGGCGCGTCCGAGCTTTTAACCCGTGGCCAAGCGCGTTCACGTTCTGGCAGAACAGGCAGCTCAAGATTCTACGGGCGCAAGCTCTGGCAGGTCGCCAAAGCACGGCGCCTGGGCAGGTTGTGCAGACACCGGAAGGCGTCGCAGTGGGTACCGGGGAAGGAGTGCTGCTGCTAAAAGAGGTCCAACTGGCGGGGAAGAACGCGATGAAGAGTGAGGATTTCGTGCGCGGGCAGAAGAGCTTTGTTGGAGCGGAACTGGGAAGACGCTAAGGAAGGCTAGGATTTGCGAATTGCTTCAGTTCAGACTTGCGAATTCGGCGCTCTTCGAGCGCTCGAGAATTCGCAAGTCTGCGTTGCTGCACTGTCAGCGCCTGCCCGAAGCAACGGTGTAAACCACGAGATCAGTGCCCCCCGCCTGCCGGGTGGCCGGACAGTCTTGCCGGTGCACTGGGGCAAAGTCAGGGTCCTCTGCCAGTCGCGGATACCAATCGGGGAAAAACACTGCCAGGGTCGCCTGACGCGAAAGGAGGTAATCGCGCAGGCGGCCTTGATCGCGAATAAAGGGAATTACATCGGGGGTCACCAGCCCCGCCATGTCGACGATGGGGCCATCGTAGTAATATCCGAGCGCCCCAATGTCGTGCGCTGCGACCACACTCCCTTTCGGCGCATTCGCAGCCACCCAGCGGGCTGTCTGGACCATCTCGCAGTCGATGATCGCCACATCGGACGCGTAGGCATTCGCCCCGAGAAACCAAAAAGCGGCGAGCAGGACTGCCGCCGAGGCAGTGAGCGCGCTGGCCAGCATGCGCAGCTGGCTGGTCAGCCGCATCCGAGTTAGCAGTGCGACGCTGCCGACGAGCCCATAGACGAGAATAAACGGAATGACAGGCATTTCATAGCGACCGTGTTGGTACGCAACCGGCAGCCGGAAAGCGTATAGCGCCGGAAGCAGGAAAACCCACGCAACCGGAACCAGCGCAGCCCATTGCTTATTGCGTACCAACAGCACCGCGACATATACAAACCCCGGGACGAGGAGTATCTGGGCACCAACCCACGGCGTCTCCAGGAGTTGGAGCCACCTCACGACGAACGAAGCGCGATCAAAAAGGATTGAATACTCCGCCGCTTTGGCGTAAAAGGTGTTGGGAAACAGCGTGCCGCTAACCGCCACATTGAAAATGGCGTATGGCACCACCAAAGCAATTAGGCCAACGCCATATACAAGTCCACGCCGAGCTCCCTCTGCGATTGCAGCCCCCCGTTCGACACGATTAATCCCCTCGACGGACGCCGCAGGATTTGCGATTTCCCTTTGCCGCAGAACCAGAGCCAGGCCCACCAGCCCGGCGAGAACGATTCCTTCTGGACGAGTTAGGAAAAGCAGACCCGCCAGGATGCCCATCACAATTGCGCGCCCTTGACGGAGCAAGCAGTCGACGAGCAGGAGCGAAAGCAAGACAAAGAGGGGAATCTCCATGCCGCTCGCGGCGCTCCACGCCATATGCCATTCGAAAGCGATGGACAGAGCCGCGAGGAGGCCGACCGGCGAAGCCGTGAAGGATGAAGCAGATACGTCCACGCGCTCTGCCAGTCGAGCGGCGACGACCGCACTCGCTCCTAGCAGAACGGCGCCGAGAACATACGTCCAGATGAGAGGATCCAGGCGAAGGATGTAGCCGACCGCGAGGAGGATTGTCCAAAGCGGAGAAGTCGAGCCGGCGCTCGGCTGGCCGGCAAAGAAAGCAAATTCGCCTCGGGTCGCCAGGTTGCGAGCATAGACCTGATGAATCCAGGCATCGTCGAGGGCAAAACCGACAGTCCCATGTACCACAGAGAAGAGGAGAAAACCGGCTGTGCTGGCGGCGCCGAGGAGAATGGCAAGCGCCCAGGACCGCTTCAACTTCTGGTTCCCCATATCGAGCGAGCGACGAAGAATCCGGCCGTGGCAAATAACACGAAAAGCCCAAAGGCGAGCGACGTAAGAAACGCGTTGCGCGCATTTTGAAGCACACTATCCTGGCTCGTGAAGGCGACGACCGACCACCCATTCACCTTTAGACGCCGTATCACCCCGATCAACGCCCGCCCCTTGGCGTCCCGATAGACAAACGGTTTCTCGTTGTCTGCGCGGACGGCCTGCGCCAGAACAGGTGCATTGATTGCGAATATCTGCACCACCCGCGTGCCATAGTGCTTTTCGTCGAGGAGGCGCGTCTTTTCGGTATCTGATATGGGCATGAGCGATACGAAAAGCTGCGGGGACGCAGAGTGATCGGCGATAAGAACGCCGTTTTCGTCGATCACCTGGACATCGGTCTGAGTATTTACCAGCCCCCACATCTCCTGAACGGCGATTCGGAGCACCAGAACGCCCGCCACATCTCCCGCGTTGTTCAATATGGGCGCGGTGTAGTATTGTGATATCTCTCCAGAATCCTGAGCGGGCGGTGAAGCATACAACTGCCCCTGGAGGGCTTGACGGACAAAAATCCGGTCACCATAGTTCTGTCCGATCGAATCATCCGTGGCGAGGCTGACATAGCCGGCCGGGTCTACGATCATCCCGGCGCGGATATTCGGATCGGCGTCGACGGCGGACTGCAGCTCGACGCGGGCGATGGCCAGGCGCTGCGGCCGGGTCGCTTCGTCGGAGGCGGCAAAGCCGCGCATCGAGGGGAGCGCGGCAAGCGTAAAAGTCTCCACCATCCGCGATTGCAGCAGCCTGTCAAGCGATTGCGCCAATAGGCTCGCGCGGTCTCCCAACTCACCTTCCGCCGCAGCAAATGCCCCCCCCGTCTGAACGGAATAGGTGACATAGGTGGCGACGAGGAGAAGCAACAGGGTTGCGGAAGCGATGAGGAGCGGCCTAGTTCGCATTCTATACAGCCCCAGGTTGAATCATGTGTCCAGCTCGACGGCGGCAGCCGAGCGGGACTCATGCAGAGAGAGCCACAACAACAGTCCGGATGCGAGAGGAATGAGAACGCCGAAAGTATCGCGCAGCCGCACCGAAGCTATCGCAAAGAGAGCAATGGCCAAAATGTCCATCCCTAAAAGCACTATGGCACGCGGG
>JAMDCU010000043.1:5423-11349 GCA_023489485.1 Chloroflexota bacterium | reverse complement strand
GGGCTGTCACGCACCAGTGGTCGCACGGTCTTGACTGTCTGACCCGGGCCCCGACAGTATATCACGATCTCGCAAGCCAGTTTCTGACGCCTAACATACCCCAGGCGGTATGAAGTCTCGCAATGACACACCACGGCGACTTTGCAGCAGCCCTGAGCCATTACCCAAGAACCATTGACTTGGCAGAGTATGATGTGATATATTAAACGAGTACTTCTCAGAGGTGGGGAATGCCTTCGAGCGCGTGACGCGCTCGGAGGCTTTTTTTCATCAGAGCAATCCTCTCGCGAACATCCTATTTTCGAGTGTCCCAATGAAAACGAAGCATCGCTCTCTATTCGGACTGGTAGTGGTTGTGAGCCTGATCACTGCATGCATGTCGCCCCCCCTGATGCCAAGCGGGCAAGAACAACCGACAATACCACCGAGTGCTACTAGCGCTCCCGCTGCAACCGGGTCGGGCGCCGGTCCGGCGGCACCTAACAAGAGCACCGTGACAGCCAAATTAGTTGCCGTCGAGAAGAATCCCCGGGACGGCTCGTCGCTGGTAATACAGGCTCTGATCCTCACCTCTACGGCGACGGACGGGATGCTCGATTCCACGGCGGGCCTGGTTGGCAAACGCGTTGGCCTCGTGACCCAGAGCCAGGAGATGAAGGGATGGGGCGAGGGCACAACCTTCCGCGCGGATGTCGTCTTCGTTGGCGGCGAGCAAGGCGGTCAGTATCACATGTCCAATATTCAAAAACTCGGCCCTTGAGCCGCTGGCATCGTTGCCTCGATTGATGCGCTCCAATGACGGAGGACCCGTGAAAGGTAAATACCGCGCGCTGTTACCCGCCCTTGCTTTGCTCGGCGCACTCTGGGCCGCCCCTGTGTATGCCGGGCCGCCCACCCCATTGGTTGTCTCTCTCCCTCAGCCGAGCGGCGTGACTTTCGCTGCTCGGGTTTGGGGGGACGAGGTCTCCAACGGGATGGAGACCCTCGACGGATACACCATCATCCAGGACCCGGCGAACGGGTATTGGGTCTACGCCGCGCGTGTCGCGAGTGGGAACCTCGTTCCGGCTTCCGGGCCACAGGGAGACTTGGTTGTGGGCACGGACAGCCCTCGGTCGTTGGCCAAGGGTATCCGACCCAACCGGCCCGTTAGCGCCGATGGGTCAACGCGGGCCCTGCTGTCAGCGGAAGGATATACGCGGCCAAACATCGGCATTCAAAAGGCACTTGTAATTCTCGTTCAGTTCTCGGATCAGTCATCGGTGGGGACCACGGCAAGTTACTGGAGTAATCTCTTCTTTGGATCGACGGGAAGCCTCAAAGCCTACTATAGCGAGGTGTCCTACAACCAACTCACCCTCGCACCCGCCGAAGAGACCTCGGGTGTCGCGAATGACGGCATCGTCGGCTGGGTCACCTTACCCTACGCTCATCCGAATGCGATGAGTTACCCGTATATCCGGGATGCCATTATTGCAGCCGACCCATACGTGAACTATGCCTCTTTTGATACAAATGGGGACGGGTACCTCTCCTTCAACGAACTCCATATCACCATCGTTGCGGCGGGGTATGAACACGCCTACGCAGGATCCAGCTCGTGCACTCCGAGTATCTGGGGCCACGAGGGAAGTCTGCCGTATGGCGGTGTCGCGGCGCCCGTGGTCGACGGGAAGACCGTCGCGGCTTGGGTGGGCAATGGGGGATATACAACTCTGGGTGAGTGGCATTGCGCCGTAGGAGCGGACTATCCGGGGCATGCGGCGACCATGGGCCCGTTTGCGCATGAACTTGGACATGATCTCGGCCTACCCGATCTCTATGACGTTGACGGTGACACAGAAGGGATCGGTATGTGGGGCCTCATGGGCGCTGGCAACTGGAATTATACCGCTGGAGGCTACCTGGGAAATTCTCCGGCCCATCTTGACGCATGGAGCAAATGGTATGAGGGGTGGCTAGCTCCCACTCAGATCCAGACGACCTCTCCCGGGCAGGCAATTCCTCAGATCGAGAAGAATCCAACTGCCTATTTGTTGGGGAGCAACCCAGGCGGGATTGACTGGGATTTTGCGTTGCATTCCGGAACTGGAGAATACTTTCTCGTTGAGAATCGGCAGAAGGTTGGTTTTGACGCCGGACTGCCCAGTTGCGGGCTCTTGATATGGCACATCGATGAGAGCGTGGCCCATGACAACAACGCGAATGCCGACCAGACTCACCGACTCGTCGATCTGAAACAGGCGGATGGGCAGAATCATTTGGATATTTTGATTGCAGGCGGAGGGAATTGGGGGGACCCGGGCGACCCTTACCCGGGATCCGCTAACAACCGCACCTTCAACGGGTCGTCCAATCCCAACAGCAACCTTTACAATGGGGCACCCAGCTTGGTTTCGGTGACAAATGTCAGCGGTTGTGGCGCGACCATGACGGCAGACCTCAGCGCTACCGCGAGTTCGCTGTCTCGGGCCCTCTACCTGCCGATCACTCTGAGCAAGCCGAGCTCAACATCCACGGGCATCAGCGGCCGCGTGACTTTCAACGGCGCTCCGGTGGGCGAGGTCATCCTACAGCTTCGATTCTACAATGGTTCAACCTGGAGCACGAGAGCCGCTATGTCGACGGCGGCAGACGGTTCCTTCCATTTCGTCGGCGCACCGAGTTTGACGGGAGGCCAACAGTACTATGTGCGATACGATAATCCCGATCTGGCAGGCGGCAGCGCGGGAAAGGCTTACCTGTGGTCGTGGTTCACGCGATCACTCTTCACATACGCAGCTGGCGACGCCGTAGAAATCGGCAACTTTGATATCGCGGATATTACGATGGTGTCCCCCGCATCCGGAGCGACGGTGCCCATCCCCTCTACCTTCCAATGGAACCGCCGCCCGCTAACATCCGACAACTATCGTTTCCACATATTCAATCCAGCCACTCCAACGACTGTTTACTACACCGATAACCTCGGCTACACCAGTTCGTATCAGGTCAACAATCTTCCCCCGGGATATACTGCCGGAACGACTTACGGTTGGTTCCCCGGTGTGACGACGGCCGACGGAGGCTGGGGGGGCGCCCACTTTTACCGGTATGTGAGGTTCTCTAATGCGCCCCTTGTTCTCGATCGGATTTTCATACCGAGATGGATTTCCATGGGAGAAGGAATGATTCCGCAGTTCGAGCCAGCCCCGTGAGTATCGTGGGAAAGAAAATAATCGGCATTCACAGAGGCGAGGAACAGTATTTGCGAGAGCGCATCGTCAAAGACCTATGAAGCTTGCGGACAATACAGAAAAATGAGTTGTGGGGAGAAGCGAGCGAAGAGTGAGGAGAGGCTAGGCTCCGGAAGCTTCACTGTGCCTATGTCCCGGTCCATTCCGTCCTATGGACGATTCCTCAAGGTTGAAGATGGCCTTCGGGCGGTTTACGCGCTCGGAGGCGCTTTCTTTTCTCTGGGGCCTGCCCCCTGTCGGCCGCTACCCCGTTCCTCTTCGCCTGAGAAAAAGGAGTCTCGCCAATGAAATGGAAGCGGGGGATCTTTGCCATCGTACTCGTCTCTGCTTGCGTCCTGCTCGCCAGCTCCATCGGTCAAGCTTCGCCCTCTGCCTACGCCCGTTGACTTCACGGGTGCCTTCTGCCCCCTGCCTTCTGCATTTTGCCCTCCCCCGTCTGTCGCGCCCCTCATCCGCTCCCACCCGCTTACCCGCTTCGCGCAAAGCGCAGCCTACTTGATAGGCTGCGCTTGACAATGTTCACCTTGCGTGTTATAATCAATATCAGTAATTACAATACTACAATCCTTTTCGTAATATAGGACGGCGCCTTTAGCCTTTTTTGGCTCATTGGCTCATCGAAGACTCCGCGTCCTTCGACTGCGTCCTGCAAACTACGCAGGACTCCGCTCAGGATGCGCGGGGTTGGCTTATCCCGCAGACCCCGCGGGACCTTGGCGGGGTTGACCCGGAGGTTCTCATGGGAGAGATTTGGGACAGACTCGACGGCGAGCCCCTCGCCGCCTTTAACAAATTCGTCGTCTACCGCTCGCTCGGGCCCGGCCGTTCGCTCGGCAAGGCCGCCGCCCTCTACGGTCGCTCATCCTCCCGTTCTAACCGCGCCAAGCTCCGGCGCCCCTCCGGCCGGTGGAGCACCCTCTCCGTCCGCTGGGCCTGGGTCTCCCGCGCGCAAGCCTACGATTGCTGGGTGGTCCTGAGTAACAGTGACAAGGCAATCCTCGGTTTCTATGAAGGCGTCACCGTCGCCATCGAAAAGAGCGTCAGAGAACTAAAAGAGACCAACCCCAAGGGGTGGAAACAAGCCTCTCAAACTCTCGCGACCTTCGCCTCCTTCATCAGCAATGGTTCCGCCAAGGTCATCGGGGAGGCCGCTGTCCAGCTGCAACAACTCGTCCAGGAGCAGCTCCACCTGCCCCCCGCCCCCCAGCGCCTTCTCCTCTCCTCCACAACCAGCACCTCAAGCGAAGACGCCGGTGACGGAGCCGACGCGTATGAGGACAGGGACATCGAATAAAAAAGGGGCGCCCGCCCGACCCGGCCTCCCCTTTCAATCACCTCTGCTGAAACCCGACGCCCACAAGGGGCTAGGCTACAAAACCGTTCTCTGCCTTCCGCCTTCATCCCTCATCCTTCAACCTTTACTCGGTGTACCTCCGCTCCAGCCGCGCACTGATCGTCGTGACCGTCTCATAGTTGTTCGTCCCCAGGCGCTCGGCCACTTGTTCCGCGCGGATTTCTTCACTCCCCTGCCGACCGATGAGGACCGCTTCGTCCCCCGCCTCCACGCCGTCAATCTCCGTCACATCCACCATGGTCTGGTCCATGCAGACGCGTCCGGCCGTCGGCGCGCGCCGGCCGCGCACGAGCACTTGTCCATAGCCCCGTGGAGCGCGGCGAAAGCCATCGGCGTAACCGACCATCAACACGGCCAGCCGCGTCGGCCGTTCTGCCCGGAAGGTACAGCCATAACTGACGTATGTCCCTACAGGCACCTCTCTTACGAGAGCCACCTCCGTCTTGAAAGCGAGAGCAGGGATAAAATCAGGCGGCTTGGGCACCTCGGGCGAAGGGTCCAGACCGTAGATTAGGATACCGCTCCGGACGAGATTAAGGTGCGCTTGCGGCAGATTGAGGACGGCCGGACTGTTGGCCGCGTGACGGAAGCGGATGGGCAAGCCTTCCCGGTCAAACGCGTCGAGCGCGCTTTGAAACAGCTCGAGTTGGCGCCGCGTATACTCTTGTCCCCATCCTGCGATCCCGTGAGCATCCGGCGTGTCCGCTACAGCGAAATGCGTGAAAACGCCTTGCACCTCCAGGTGCGTGAATCCGGCCAGCGTCCGTCCGAAACTCGCCGCGTCCTCGGATGAGACCCCAAGGCGCGACATGCCGGTATCCACTTTGACATGGACGGGAACACGGGTGCCCAGTTGACGCGCGGCCTCGTCAGCGGCCCGGGCCCCATCCGTGGAGAAGACGGTCAGCGCCAGGCGGTGTGCGACTCCGGCTTGAGCCCACTGCGGCGGAGTGCGGCCGAGGACGAGGATCGGAGCCTCGATGCCCGCCTGCCGCAGCTCGATCCCTTCCCCGACCGAAAAGACGCCGAGCCAAGTGGCCCCCGCGCGGAGCACTGCGCGCGAGACCTCGACCGCGCCGTGACCGTAGGCATTCGCCTTGACCATCGCCATCAGCTCGACGCCGGGCCCGGCGATTTCGACGAGGCGATGTGTATTGTGCTCAATCGCTCCGAGGTCCACTTCTACCCAGGCTGGGCGAAGGGGAGGGGACTGCCCTGGAGGTTTGTTTTTCATCTCTTCCATACCTACTCACCCGATCCGGATTCTAGCCCTTTTTCCAGCGTCCTCTTCTCAGACGCGCCATTTCTCGGCCTCAGCCACTTGCCGGCGAGTGTC
>JAMDCU010000043.1:0-5413 GCA_023489485.1 Chloroflexota bacterium | reverse complement strand
TTTCCAACGTCTTGTTCTCCGACGCGCCATTTCTCGGCCGCAGCATGAACACGCTCAAGAGAATCAAGGCGGCGCCCAAAAGCTGGAGCGGCGCGAGGACTTCCGCGAACATGAAATAGGCGACGATCGCGGTGGTCACCGGCTCAAAGGCTGCGAGGATACTCGCGACACTCGCCGGCAAGTGGCTGAGGCCGATGGTGTACGCAGCAAACCCGCCGAGCGTCGGTATGAGTGCGAGGAACAGCAGCGTGCTCCAGCCATCAAGAGAGAGGCCCAGGGGAACAAAATCCCGGGCAATGAGGCCGAGGGGAGTGAGGAACAGAGTACCGAACAAAAAGGCGTAAAAGATGGAGGTCCAGGCGGAATAGCGCCGCGTGGCGACCCGGCCGAGGAGGGAGTAGGTGCCGAAGGTAAAGGCGGATCCGACTCCGGCGGCGAGTCCTATCGCGTTCAGCTGTATCTGCGCCGGATCGTAGGCGCGAGCGACGAGCGCGCAGCCCAAAACCGTGAGCGCCAGAGCGATCAGTTTCGTCCGGTCGATACTTTCATGCAGGAAACGCCAGGCGAACACGGCGACGATGGCGGGAGACGTATAGATGATGACCGTGGCCACCGCGGCGCCGTTGTACTGGACGGACGTGATCCACACCAGCTGATGCAATGCCACGCCGATCAGGCCGTAAAACACAAAGATAACCAGATCGCGGGGCGCGATCCGGAAGTATCCTGCGTTCAGGGTCACGAGCCCGACAAAGAGAAAGAGCGTCACAAAAAACACGCGCCAAAAGGCGAGCGTGAGGGGATCCATGCCATAGCGCGTGAGAAGGATCTTGATCACGATGCCCGTGAGCGCCCAAATCACCGTCCCGCCGAGGACGATGACATAGCCGCGCAAGGGGGCCTCACGCGTGGGCCCACGGGTAGCCGAAACGATGTTCAACTGGTTTCCTTTTTCCGAAAGGTGACGCGCAGCAAGCGCCGAGTGGTAGGCGTCACCCGCGCTCGTTCATCCACGCGCAAGCCGCAGACCCACAGAATCCGGCTGCCGGCGACAAGCAGGGGCAACCTGTCGCGCACGGTCTGCGGAACTCGGACATCAATCAAAAATCGGTTCAAAGGCCGAGTATGGCCTTGCCGCCCCGCCGGTTGAAAGCGGTCCCCGGGCTGGCGGCGGCGCAGCGCAAGCGGGCCTGGGGCTTGATCCGCATCCAAAAGAGCCGTCCAACGGTCAGGCGCGGGCCCTGCCTGATCCAAGAGTTCGGTCTCGACCGCCCAGGGCGAGTCCGGAAGCGCTGTCACACCCGGGACGGAGAGAAGGAGCTCGTCGACCTGAAGCTGGGGCCAAGCAGTTGGAACGCCACCGCCGCGGACGCGCGCAGCTTGCCCGATGACAAACTCGTCGTACCCGATGAGGAGCAGCAAGCCGCCGGGGAGCGTGGCGGCCGCACCGGTCCCTTTTTCCGATGCAATGCGCTGGGCATCCTCGATATGTGTCCAGTCAATGTTGCGCAGGTCGCTGCGCAGCTTTTGAATGGCGAGGCGCAAGGTGCCGCGCCGCAGGGCGGGTGGCAAGGCACGCCAGGCGGGCTGCGCAAAGACGACGAGTCCATCCTCTGCCTGCGCAACGGCGGCAAAAGCCTTTTCCACCTCCGCTTGCACGAACGCGTAATCGTCGGCGAGAGCGCGCGCCGAGTGGAGGAGAACGCTGCGCAGCCCGGGATTGAGGGTCTCGAGATAGGGCAGCACCTCGTGCCGCAAGCGATTGCGGAAAAAGGTCGTGTCCAGGTTGGACGAGTCCACGCGAGGAGTGAGCCCGTTCTCTTTGCCGTACGCTTCAATTTCCGCGCGGGTCACGTCGAGGAGAGGGCGCACGACGTGCAAATTTCCGATTTCCGATTTCTGAATTTCGAATTCGTAGGGCATGCCGCGGAGCCCCGCGAGACCCGCGCCGCGCAGGAAATGCATGAGGATGGTTTCCACCTGATCGTCCGCATTATGACCGACGGCGATGACCTGGGCTCGAACCCTATCGGCGACCTCGGCGAGGAACCGGTAGCGGATGTGGCGCGCCGCCTCCTCAAGCGACAGATGCTTCTCCCGGGCCCAGGCGGCCACATCCCGCGCCTCGATCGTCGCCGGCAGATTCCAATCGCGCGCGAGCCCCGCGACGAATTCCGCGTCCGCATCAGATTCCGCGCCGCGCAATTCATGATTCAGGTGAGCGACATGGAGACGGATCTGGAGTTCCACTTGAAGCGCGCGCAAGATGTGGAGCAAGGCGAGCGAGTCGGGGCCGCCGGAAACGGCGACGACGACCCCATCGCCGGGGGAAAACAGTTGATGCTCCGATACAGTCGCACGGACACGCTCGAGAAGAGCCATAGCATGTTCCAAGCAAAGTTCAAGGGGTGGCGGCCGGACTTCCGAAGTTTCCAAAAACTTCGGAAGTCTTGGGGCACAATTAGTGCCCGTTCAAACCCAACGCTTCGGAAAGCTCACGCATAAAGAGCTCGGCATCGGTCACCAGACCAAGCGCCTGGAA
Organism: Chloroflexota bacterium; assembly: GCA_023489485.1. Taxonomy (GTDB): domain Bacteria; phylum Chloroflexota; class Anaerolineae; order UBA4142; family UBA4142; genus JAMDCU01. The sequence continues at coordinate 2,871 of JAMDCU010000043.1, read as the reverse complement.
GGTGCCGCGGTCGGCCAGTTTCGTAACGACCGCGGGGTTGATGTCGACGGCTACGATTTTGACCGCGGCGGGGAGCATGTTGCCGGTGGCGATGGAATGGAGCATGGTCGCGACCATCAACGCCATCTCGACATTCTGCGCGGCCGCGCGCATGCGTTTTTGCGCCTCGACCGTATCCGTGATGACGTCCGGCAGGGGACCATCGTCGCGAATCGAGCCGGCCAGAACGAGCTCGACATTGTTGCGAATGCACTCGTACATGATCCCCTGGCTTAAGATTCCCGCTTCCACGGCCGCGCGCAGCGAGCCGGCGCGGCGGATGGTATTGATGGCGATCATATGATGGCGGTGGCCGCCCTCGACCGGTTGGCCGCTGTGGAGGGCGGTGCCGAGCGAGGTTCCCAAGAGGGCGGACTCGACATCATGGGTCGCGATGGCATTCCCCCCAAAGAGCACCTGCACGTAGCCGGCGTGGATAATGCGCGCCAGGTAAGGCCCCGCGCCGCTGTGGACAATGGCCGGGCCGGCGACGACGAGTATCTTGCCCCCGTGCGCGCGCGTCTCTTGCATCTGACGCGCCACGGCTTCGATCACGAGGCGCTTTGGTTTTTCGGAAGAAACGTCGCTTGCCATGAACGAAAAGATCTCTCGGTCGCGGGAACGCTGGAGGGGGATAATGCGAATCCCATCGTGACCTATGACGACGGCATCGCCCGCCCGGACGTCGGCCATAGGAACCATGCGGGCGCCCGACCGGGCCGGGTCGACGACGATGGCGAGGTCCATCTCCGTCCCGTGCACGTCCACCCAGCTTCCGTTCAAGCGCACCTGGGTGGGCAGATGGGTCGTGGAATAGAAATCATCGGGAAGGACACCGTCCCGGGGCGCCGGTTCGGTGCTCACATCGCCGCGCGAGACGATCTCAGCACCATAATCCTGGAGGGCGAGGAGAATGCGGTGGAGCTGAGCTTCACTGTCTGCCGAGATCTTTAAGCGGGCATAGGAAGTTTCGTCCTTGCGGCGCCCGACCCGAATCTCTTGCATATCGAACGACCCGCCCAAGTCCATGACGGCGTCAAAGACTTTGGGCAGGATCCAGGAATCGATAATATGCCCTTCGAGGACAATATCCTCGCTGAATCCGTTCATCGTATGAACGCCCGCCTCTCCTTTTGAGAATAGGTCTAGTATATCACGGCGGTATGAAAATCGCTAATTGTGCTTGGAGTTTACAAAAATCATGGACCGGCTCGTTTTGCTTCTCTGCCCCTTTAAGTTATAATGGCCCTGTGCCAACAATCGTCAAGGCCATCCTCCTTCTCGCGCTGAACGCCCTGATCGCCGCTTGCACAGTCGCTTCCGACCCACTGCCGCCTCCAACGGCTACATCCATTCCGACCGACACACCGACGCCCATCTCCTCCCCGGAACCGACGGCCCTGCCCCCCGTTATCTCCGGCTCCGACCCGCTTTCTCAGGGCATGATCGCCCGGCGCAACGGCGACTATGGCCGCGCCGCCGCCGCCTTTCAAGCGACCCTCAATTCGAATCCCTCTGCCGACGTCGCTCGTGAGGCCCAGTTCCGCCTCGGCGAGGCGTACTGGCTGGACCATGACGACGACCACGCGGTCAACGCTCTCAAGAACTATCTCCAAGCGAACCCGCAGGGCGCCCACGTTCCCGAAACCCACTATTTCTTGTCGGACGCTTATCGCAGTCTGAAGGATTACCCCGACGCCCTCTCTGAGCTGCGCGTTTACCGAACGCTGACCCAGACGCTCGCCGGCGACACGGACGGAGGCATTGGGGACCTTCTCGTCCTCATCGGCGATTCGACTCAGGCGCTCGCCGCGTACGACCGCGGTCTGCAGGACAACACCGTTTCGACCGCCACCAAGATCAGCATCCTGCAACGGGCGGCCGACGTGCATACCGGGCGCGGCGAGTCGGATCTCGCGGCCGCCCGCTACGACGCGGCCCTCGCCTTGGCGACGGACGCTCGCACGCGCGCCGATCTCGACGTAAAAGCCGGCGAAGCGTACGCCGCCGCACATCAAATGGACCAGGCCAGGGCACGTTGGAACGAGGCCGTGTCCAAGTACCCGGAACAGCCGGGCGCTTTTCAATCGCTCATCGACCTCCTGGATTATGATTTCGCGGTGGACAGTTTCCAGCGGGGCTACGTGGACTATAACGCCGCTTCCTATAATCCCGCGATCGACGCTTTTCGGGGCTATTTGCAGAGCAATTCCGCCCGCGCAGGTGAGGCGCACTATTACATCGCCAGGTCGTACGCTCGCCAGGGTCTCTACTCACGGGCGCTGGCGGAATACGACACGGTCATCAAATCCTATTCCAAAGACAAACGCGCCTCGGATGCCTACATGGGCAAGGCAAGTTCCTACGCCGCGTTGGGGCGGACGGATGACGCGGTCGCCACTTACAAGCGTTTCGCCGCAGCCTTCCCGGCGGATGCTCAAGCGGATGATGCCCTGTGGAATGCAGCCCTGCTCCTCGACCGCGCTAAACGCTATGACGCGGCCAACAACCTCTATGAGCAACTGCAGACGAAATACCCCGGCCGCGAACGGGCCGCCGAAGCCTTGTTCTGGGCCGGCCTCGACTACTATCGTCTCCAGGATTACAAGACGGCGAGTGCGCGCTGGCAGTCGATTACCAAGAACTACTCCCAGTCACCCTTTTTCGCTCGCGCTTTGTTTTGGCTGGGCAAGGCAGCCCAGGCCCGCGGACTGACGGATGCGGCCAAGAACTATTGGAAGCAGGCAAGCACGCTCCCGGTGAGCTACTATACGGCGCGCGCGGCCGATGTCCTTTCGCCGGGTTCGAACAGCCCGGTCTATGATCTCTCCA
>JAMDCU010000157.1 GCA_023489485.1 Chloroflexota bacterium | reverse complement strand
GATCCGAGATCCCGCGATCTCCCGCGGGACCATAGCGGGGCGGGCGCAATCTCAGCCTCGGGTGAGATTGCTTCGCTCCCTACGGTCGCTCGCAATGACGAGTTGCCCCCAATCTGAACCGCACTCGTCCATGTCCGACGCTTGAACCCACCTAACGAATGCGCTATAATATCTTTGCAGAATGCCGATGCCTTCGATATCCCCCTCGCTCCTTCCATGCACGCTTTATTCCAGCATGTCGAGGACAACAACCGTGCTCTATTCGCCGTAATCGAGGATGATGCCATTCCGGAACGTGCAGTCGAGGCGGTCTAGAGGGTGATCGGCGATTTCGTCGATTCCCGCAGCGGCATCCTCTCGGTTGTGGCGGTCTCACGCACGTGGGTTGTGCCCAAATCTGAACCTCGTCTCCCGCGGTTGCAAACCCGGAACCGAGTGAGGTGAAACAAACCTAATTGAAAGAACAAGAGACTCGCCGCAATTCCAGCCAGGCTTCCGTGCCGCGTGCATATCTCGCCTCGTCGACCTCCCGCATTTTTGCACTCTGGCGACTCCTCGCCGCACGTTTTTGGGCCTCGGAGACCGCCGTGATGACCACCATGGCCGTCCTTGTTGGCTTGGGAGGGGGACTGGGAACGGTGCTGTTCCGCAAAGCAGTCGAAGCAGCCATGGCCGCCTCTGCCCAAGTTACGTCGGCTGGCGGCATTGACACATGGAGCGCACTCTTCCTGCCCGCCTTGGGCGGTCTCGTCGTCGGCCTGTGGATCCATTGGATCAGACCCAAAGGCCCTGGACAGGGCGTCGCCGGCATCATGGAGGCGGTTCATCTTCACGCCGGTCGCATCGAGCCACGCGGCGCGATCGGGCGGGTCATCGGTGCCGTGATCACGATCGGCTCGGGTGGTTCAGCCGGCCCTGAGGATCCAAGTGTCCAGATCGGAGCCACGCTCGGATCGCTCACCAGCCAATTCTTCCGGCTGTCTCCGTCTCGAGTCAAGACGCTTATCGGCTGTGGGGCCGCCGCCGGCATCTCTGCTGCATTCAATGCGCCGATCGCGGGTGTCTTTTTCGCGATCGAACTCATCCTCGGCGAATTCTCCAGCGCCGCCATCGGCTATGTGGTCATGAGCGCCGTCGCCGGCGCCGTCGTCTCCCAGACCTTCCTCGGGAGTCAGCCCGCCTTTCAAGTTCCCACTTATGAACTCAAAAGCCCGCTCGAGTTGGGTCTTTACGGGGTACTTGGCATTTTTGCCGCACTCGTCGCCGTTCTCTATATCAACTTGCTCCAATATGTCGAGGCCACTGCCGAGCGGCCAAGCCCTATTCCGGACTGGGTCAAGCCGGCTCTCGGAGGACTCGTCGTCGGCATGATGGGGTTTTTTATCCGCCCCGAGATTTTCGGCATCGGTTATTCCGTCATCCAGAATGTGTTCCTGCATCCTACTCTGGATTGGACTGTCTTTATCGGCCTCGTGTTCCTCAAACTGTTGGCGACCACCGTCACGCTTGGCTCGGGTGGACAGGGGGGCCTCTTTGCGCCTTCCCTCTTTTTGGGCGCCCTGCTCGGCGTTGGATTTGCCGTCGCGCTCAACACGACCTTCCCCGGTCTCGCCCTAGCTCCCGCCGCTTACGGTATGGTAGGTATGGCCGCGATAGTGGCCGGAGCCGTCCGCGCTCCCATTACGGCCATCGTACTGCCATTCGAAATGACCAACGATTACCGCGTCATCGTCCCCTTGATGACCTCAGCTGTTTTGAGCTATCTTATCGCGCAGAGACTCCAACCCTTCTCCGTGTACACCCAAAAGCTGAGACGGCGCGGGATTGACTTGCATTTCCGCAAGGATGAAAACTTGATGCGAGCCATTCTCGTGGGCGAGGCCATGACGCCGTTGAAAAGAGTGATACCCGTACAGGAGACCCTGCCTATCCAACAGCTTGCCGTCCGCTTTCAAAAGACCGGCTTTCATGGTTTCCCAGTGGTCGACCAGAATGGCCGCCTCGCAGGAGTGGTCGCTCTTCAAGACCTGGAGCGGGCAACTGCCCAGGGTCATGTCGAGGGAGTTGTGGGGGACATTTGCACGCACGACGTCATCACGGCGTTTCCCGATGAATCGCTGGAGGAAGCGCTCGGAAAACTGGGCGCACAAGATGTGGGCCGAATTCCGGTGGTCGACCGGCGCGACTCGAAACGCCTTGTCGGCGTCCTCCGCCGGAGCGACATCACCCGCGCTTACACCCACGCCCTCGTCGACGAGACCGATCGGGAACACCACGTCGAGCGATTAAGGCTCGAAGGCATCACAGGAATGCAGTTCGTGGAGCTGACCCTGGACGAGAAAGATGTGGCCGCCGGCAGAAAACTCGGCGACCTAAAGTTACCTCCGGAAGCTATCCTCGTTTCTGTCCGCCGCAACGGGCGCATTATCATCCCTCGCGGCGGTACCGTCTTGCTTGCCGGCGACCACATCCTCGCCGCTGCCATGCCTGCTCGCCTCGAGCAACTCCAAAACGCCTTGACCGGCCAACCCGAGCACACCCCCCCTGCGGACCGCTAAAAGAAAGAACGCACGCCCCGTGTCCTGCGTGCGCCCAGAAATCAGTTTCAGGTTCAGGTTTCCGGTTCAGGTTTCGGACGATGCGAAAAGCCTGCGACCTGAACTTGCTCCCAAGCTGGAACCTCGAACTTGGCATGAACGATGTTATAGGGCACTGGCTTATTGGCCGACCCCGGCACTCACTCTGATCTTCGCCATTTCCATCATGTCTCCTCCCCCCACCGGCAGCCATTCCCATCGCCCCATCGGGTGCAGCCCGAGGCGCAGCGTGTATGTCCCGGGTGCCGCGTCAGCCGGTATCGCTATCGTGTGCGACGAAACAAATATCTGCCCCTTGCTCCACCAGTCCGTCGTCGTTCGTCCGCCTGATGGAACGCCGTCTTTGTTCGCGATCGCGCCCCTTTCATCTCCCAGCTGAACTAGCAACCAGTAATTCTCCGTCAAATCCTCCAGCGCCTGCCACTCGATTTGCACTTGGATCGAGTTGCCAGGCGCCGCTTGCGTCCGGTCCACCCGGTAATCGACCACCCGAATCGCTTGCCCGAAATCCGCCGGTCGATGACCGTCCAGCAAAACAGGCGCAGACGGACTTGGCACTCCAGGAGAAAAGACCGACCCGAGATAAACGAGCGCGCCTGCTGCCACCCCGAGCGCCCCAGCGCTCCACAATACCGACGCGAGTTTCTCGCGCGCCTGGAACAAGCGCGCTAGACCGGCGCTCAGGACCACGGCCAAGAGCGGCAGTCCGGGAAAGAGCTGACGTGCCTGGTCCGTCCCCAACACTGTCATCGTCCAGCGGATATGCGCGGCGAGCATGACGCCCCAGAACAACGCGCACAAGCCGAGTGCCTTGAGCACTCCCGGAGCAAGCCGCCCTTTCCGTCCATCCCATGCGTAACCGATCCACCCTGCCAATGCGCCCAGCGCCACGATTCCCAACCCTGCATATACCGCTTCCGCCATGCGGATGACAAGAGCCCCTCCAAACCGCCCCCAAAAGCTTGTGTACAACTGCTCCGCCCACCATATCCAGTCCCCAGCGGTCATCGGCGTCTGTCGCCCCGGTGTCGCCGCGAGCACCAGCGACCAACCCACTGGATCGCCGTACTTGGCCCAGTTGTACAACATCCAGGGCGCGACAATCACAAGGGCACACGCAAACACGATCCCCATGCTCAGCGCATATCTCTTCCATGAGCGCGTTCGATAGGCGCTCCACGCCAACACTCCCGCAGCGAAAATCCACACCACCAGCCCGCTCAATTTGGCAAGCAGTGCCAACCCGAGGATCAATCCCAGAATAACCGACCCGCGCCACCGATGCGTCAGCGGAGGCCGACGCTCGGCGGAACGCCCGAGAGGGGCGTTTGAAAACGCCGAATTCCCCGCCGCCAATCGCCCCGCCAGCCGCACCGTCTGCAGGGCACCCAGCGCCGACAACATCACCACCAGATTGTCATTGTTCACTGCGGAGCTGATCGAAAGGAACCCGGGCAAGAAAGCAACGAACGCAGCCGCGCTCACTGCAATCCATTCACGATCGGGAAAGAGCTCGAGGGAGATCCGCGCCGTCGACCACACGGTGACGGCACCCATCAAAACGGAGAGCAATCGGACAAGGTGCCACGCGAGCGCGGCGCCCTGATACGGCCAGCCCTCGCTGCGCGTATGCAAAAGCAGATTCGGAGTACGGGGATCGCCGAGGGCGTAGTCAGGGTTGGCCAACGGCTCATAATGCTGAGAGGGTATCCAGAACGTCGCTAGCGCGCCTGCGACATAATAAAGCGGAGGTTGATGCGACTCGCCTAGAACGGCGCCTTCAGGGCTGGGCAGGTGTTGGTACGCCGCGAGGTATTGGACGTATGCCCAATGCGACACCTCGTCCGGCGCTTCGCCCAGCGGCACCACGACACTATAGGCCGCCCCCACCATCACGAACACGCCGATGAGTATCCAAATCTTGTTCATCTGGAGGCAGGCATTTCACGGCGTATTGAACGACCCTACCACCACATGGTCCTTCCCATCCGTCATCTTGAGTCGCGCTCCGCTTGCCGCGTCATATACTCCGACTTCAATCGGATAACCGCCCGGAGAGAGACCGGGAGGCAGCGCCAGAGTATGAGCATCCGTAATAAATTCGTCTTCAATCCACCCCGTGGTCGGCATTTCCCCGTCCGCTGGGATGGCATCTCCCGCGCCGATTATCTGGTCCTGGGTATTCAGGAGATGAACAAAAACCGTGTACGACGTGTCCATCAACGCGAGCGCCTTCCAGTACAGAGTGATCTTGAGCGTCTGATCCGCGGGATCATAGGCAAGATCATAGCCAAGCAATCGGACCTTTTGGCCGAAGGTCGCTTCGAACGGATGCTGGACATCTGGCGCCGTGGTGACATGAGGGCGACCCTTGACCTCTATTTGTCCCAGTTGCGCAATCGTCGTGCCGAAAGGCAGCCAGGAGGGTCCCCATCCGAGCAGATCGCTCCCTCGCGCCGCTGCGAGTTTCACCGTATACTTGCCGTCGGCGACATTCGCGGGAACGCGAACGGCCGGCCAATTGCGGATGTACTGCCCGGGCTTCCACGCGGTGACAGGCACTCCATCTCCCAACCGCGCCTCGCGTGTGGCTGCCGTTCGCCCCTCGGTATCCTCCAGCCAAATCCTCACAACCAGACCGTCGGGGATCGGTTTATCGCCGGCATGCCAGAGCAGCGTCAACGGCAAGGCATTTCCGGGTTGCACCGGACCCTCGGCATCAAGCGAGTAACCCGCGAGCGAAAACGCCCCGAAATCCGCTTCGCTAGTCCGGTTTACATTCCAGACTTCGTCGCGCGGGTTCGGTCCCTCTGCACGGCGCGGGGCTGTCATATCCCCAGGCAGAGCGACTTGCGCCAGGCTCGTCTGCCCCATCGTCGCCCCCGATGCCGCATCGTACATCGTCACTTGCAAATCATAGCTCCCAGCAGGCGCTCCGAGAAAGATGGGCACCGCGTAGGTATCCGTAATGACTTCACCCGCCCGCCACTGCGTCGTCGGGTAGGCGCCGAGGACAGGCCGCCGGTCCACTTGGCCCACCGCATGCTGGTCCGGCCCCAAGACCTTGAGGGACACCATCGCATCTTCCTGCACCTTGTCCAACACTTGCCAGTACAACGTCACATTGAGCCAGCGTCCGTTCTCCGCATGCCACTGGCCTGGGACTGCCTCCAACTGCGACTGGTCGAGGTCATAGCCGAGCAACCGCACCGTCGAGCCAAACTCCACCCTAAGCGGGTGCGAGATCCGGGGCGTCTGATCTGTTGGCTGGGCATGTACTCGTATGAGCGGGCCTTGAGAACTGAGGGAATAACGCTCACCGATCCCTTTCAGAACACGCGTCAAGTAGACGGTACGGTTCTCTGCGAGCGCCCTATCCACCGCCGCGAGTCGCGCATCCTCTTGATCCGCGGCGACGGTTTGCACATCCGGCCTCAGCCCAAGATTTTCCTGAAAATAGCGCACCAGAGTCATCTCGCCCAGAATGCCGATGATGGTCGAATTCTTCTCGAGCGGCTGGCTCAGTATCTCTATCCCATAGTCATGCACATCCCATTTGTTCGCCAAATCATTACGCACATAATTCGCCTGCACCAACCTTATCGGCATCAGCGCGAGCAGTAGCGCCATTGCGGCAACGGCCGGCTTGAAATCTGAAATCTTCAATCCGAAATCCGAAATTACGGTTAGCAGCCCGTCCGCTCCTGCTCCCACAAACGCAGCCAGCAGCAGGAACGTGGTCAAAAAGTGAACGTAGACATTTTCAACCCGGTAATTGAACGCAAAGCCTGCTTCAAAGATGAGGGCCAACGCAAGCAGAGCGAATTCCCGCGGCCGTCGCAGCATCCACACGACGCCGACCGCCGCCAGCGCCAAACCGACTGAGCCGAATTGGGCCATGAACAGAGAAATGTAGTACGCGGCGTCGCGCTGCACCTGGAGAGGGTTGCCCGTCAAGAACACCGTGTACTGCTGGGCCATTATCCATGCCCAGAACCCCTGCAGCGTATTCACATACTCGCCATCTGCCGAACCTACCGCACCGCGGAGCGGCAAATACAAATAAAGGACGAGCGGAAGGACGAGCAAAATTGCAGCCCGCACGAACATCCCCAGCCGGCGGAAATCTGCGCCTGCGGACCGGAGAACGAGGACGATATAGACGAGCAGGGCGGGGTAAAGTAAGATGATCAAGCGGTGGTGCGTCAGCCCGATCCCCATCAAGAACGCGAGACCGTACAAGCGCACGCGCGCCCGTCCGATGCTCCCCTGCTCCACCTCCTCCCGCCAGACAAGCGCAAGATACAACAGCCCTGCGACGATCAGCATCTGAGTCGTATACGTCTCGGCGATCACCGCCTGAGACCAGAACGTCTGGCCGACCGCAAATGTCGCTGCCCCCACGATCGCCGCCCAGCGGTGGACCAGCAAGTGACGCAGGACGAGATACATCATCCCAACCGCGAGCGCGCCCATCAGCGCGGAAAAAAGATTCAGCCGAAAAGCAGGGTCGTTGAGCGGAACGAGGAGCGTGAACAGCTTGCCCAAGAGGGCATACAGGGGATAGCCTGTTTGGTGAATGATGCCGAGCCGGGGGACGACATACTGCAGCTCGAGAGTATCGTCAAAGATGAAGGCGACCGACGGCGCCAGCGTCCGCACGTAGAGCCCAAAAGCCAAGACTCCCATCGTCGCGCCGATCACAGAATCCCATCGCCTGCCTGCCGCGCTGGCTTTTTTCACGTCCGCAGAACTCGACGAGCTCCCCGCCGTCATCGGCTGTGAACCTGGCGAATTTGCTCTTTCCATAGTCCTAAAACTATAACACACTCTCCCCAATCCCGCAAAAAAGGCTGAAGGTTTCATGTTCAAGTTTCACGTTCAGGACCAAGTGCAAGGTTCAAGTTCAAAGCAAGGCATCCGCAATCTGAAGCTCAAACTGAGAACCTTGAACTCTGAACCATGAACTCTTTCGCCTATAGGCTCGTTATCCTGTCACCTGTCACTTGGCATTTGCCCCGTTTGCCAACGGTCTAAACCACTCGCGCTTTTCGCTCACTTTCGCACTCTATATATTCCAAACGCCCCCGCCCTCCTTTCATCTCGGCTCGTCCCGTGTCACTTGTCTCAGGGCGCTTTTCCATTTGTCATTTCTTTAGTATAATCTTGCCAATGGACACTTTTCATCGCGCCTTCTTCGCTCCCCACTCCGTCGCCGTCATCGGTGCTTCCGCCGACACCACGAAACTTGGCCATGCCGTCCTTTTGAACGTCACCCAGTACGGCTACCCCGGACGCGTTTATCCGATCAATCCCAAAGCGGACACCATCTTGGGCCTCAGGGCCTATCCTTCCGTTCTCGCGGTCCCCGATGAAATCGACCTGGCCGTCGTCGTCATTCCAGCCCCCCTTGTCGCGGCCGCTGTTGAGCAGTGCGGTCAGAAGGGAGTCAAAGGTGTTGTCATTATCACTGCCGGCTTTCGCGAAGTCGGCGGCGATGGGATGAAGATGGAACGGCAGCTCGTCGACATCGTCCGCCAATATCACATGCGCATGGTCGGCCCAAACTGTATCGGCATCATCGATACCGTCATCCCACTGAACACCTCCTTTGCCGCCGGTATGCCGCGTCCCGGCAACATCGCATTCATGACCCAGAGCGGCGCCCTCGCGCAAGCCGTTCTCGATTGGGCCGCGGGCAAGGGGATCGGCTTTTCTCGGTTCGTCAGTATCGGCAACAAGGCCGACTGCAACGAGAATGATTTCATCGAGGCCTGGGGCGATGATCCGCATTCCAAGGTCATTCTCGCCTACCTGGAAGACATCCGCGATGGCGCCGCGTTCATGGCCCTGGCTCAGCGCGTCGGCCGCGAGAAAAAGACTCCCATACTTGCCATCAAGAGCGGCACGACCGAGGCTGGCACTCGCGCCATCTCCTCGCACACCGGGTCTCTCGCCGGTTCTGAGCGCGCCTATAACGCGGCGCTCAAGCAGTCCGGCGTCGTCCGCGCGACTTCGATCGAGGGTCTGTTCGATTATTCCATTGCCTTTGCCTACCAACCGGTCCTGCGAGGCAACCGCCTAGCCGTCGTGACGAACGCGGGCGGGATGGGCGTCATGGCGACCGATGCCATCGAACGCGCCGGCCTTTCCATCGCCCGTCTCGCGCCCGAGACTATCCAATCCCTACAGCAGAAAATTCCCGAGATCGCGAACGCCGCCAATCCGATCGACGTACGCGGCGACGCGTACGAGGACCGCTACGAAATCGCCCTCCGGTGTGCGCTCGCCGATCCGAACGTCGATGCAGCCATTCCCATTCTGATTCCTCAGGAATTGACACGCGTCAAGGAGAGTGCGCTCGTCATCGCCGCCGTCGCCCGCGAGTATGCGCCCTCAGGCAAGACCGTCGTCGCCTGCTTTATGGGCGAGGAGCGCTCGCGGGAGGGCGTCCAACTGCTCACCGAGAACAATATTCCCAACTATCCTTTCCCGGAACGCGCCGTCGATGCCCTCCGTGCGATGTGGGAATACCGTCAATGGCTCGACCGCCCCTCTGAGGACATGCCGCATTTCGATTTCGACGAGGCCGCCATCCGCATGACAATCGCGGCCGTCCGCGCTGACAGGCGCACCGCCCTCGTCGAGAGCGAAGCGCGGACCATAGCGCAGGCGATCGGTCTCCCCGTCCCCCGGACAAAGCTCGCGCGCAATGCCGAGGAAGCCATCACGATCGCGTCTGGCATCGGTTATCCTGTCGTGATGAAGATCGCCTCGCCGGACATCTTGCACAAGTCTGATATTGGCGGCGTCAAAGTTGGCATCGCGAGCGACCAGGATGCGCGCGACGCCTTTGACCTCGTCACCTACCGGGCGAGTCGTTTTATGCCCGATGCCCAGGTATGGGGCGTGACCGTCCAACAGATGATTCCCCAGGGCAAAGAGGTGATCATCGGGATGAGCCGCGATCCGCAATTCGGCCCACTCCTCGCCTTCGGCATGGGCGGAGTCTATGTCGAGGTGCTCAAAGACGTGACTTTTCGCGTCGCTCCCATCGCCTCGCGTGATGCGACCGAAATGATGGAGGAAATTCGCGGAGCTCCACTCCTGCGCGGCGTCCGCGGCGAACCGCCGTCTGACCTGAACGCGGTCCGCGATGCGATTCTCCGTGTGTCTCAATTGGTCAGCACGTTCCCCGAGATCGTCGAAATGGACGTAAATCCGCTCGTCGTACATCGCAGCGGCGCCGTCGCCATCGACGTTCGCATGGTTATCCAATAAGAGATGTTGTGCAATGTCCGACCAGCCGTCTCCCAATGGTTTTCGCACCTTCCTGATCGTCTTGGCCACCCAGTCCATCTCGATCTTGAGGAGCCCGCTTTTAACTCTTGTCCCTTGGCTGATTGGATATTTGGCTGATTGGCTCATTGTCCAGGAGGCTCCATGATCACGCTTTATATCGTTTCCACCGAATCCTTTTCCGGCAAGACTTCTCTCTGTTACGGGCTTGCGGCTCGCTTGCAGCGCGACGGCCTCCGCGTCGGCTATTTCAAACCTCTCGTTTTTCATGGCAGGCTTGTTCAGGGCCGCGCCATTAGCGAGGACGCGACGTTCATGCGCGAGGCCATCGGCCTCGCCGAGGACGACCGCCTCCTCGCTCCTGTCGTCCTCGACGAACTCGCCATCGAGCAAGCTGCCTCCGGCAAACCCAACGACTATGCCGCGCGCATCGACCGCGCCTTTGCCGAGGTCGCGCGAGGCAAAGACGTCATCGTGTCCGAAGGTGCCACCAGCCTCACGGAAGGCAATCTCGTCGATCTCCCGCCTGAGAACGTGGCCGAGCGTTTGGACGCCCGCGTCCTTGCCATCTCCAAATGCACGAATGACCTCGTCAGCGATCGTATCATTGCCTCGCAACGCCAGTTTGGCAGCCGGTTCTTGGGCGCCATTATCAACGAAGTCCCGCGGCCCCGACTCGACTTTGTGAACCAGATGATGGTCCCAGCTCTTGCCGCGCGCGGGATCACCGTCTATGCGACGCTCCCGCAAGAGCGCTTGCTTCTCTCCATGACCGTCAAAGAGATCGCCGAGGTCCTTGACGCCGAAATCATCGGTGCGGCCGAACGCGGCGAAGATCTTGTCGAGAATCTCATGGTCGGCGCCATGAGCATGGACTCGGCTCTCTCCTATTTCCGTCGAAAACCCAACAAAGCGGTCATTACGGGCGGCGACCGCGCGGACATCCAGTTGGCGGCACTCGAAACGTCCACCCGCTGCCTTGTTCTCACCGGCAATTTCCACCCCAGCCCTCTCATCGTGGGGCGGGCGGAGGAGCTCCAAGTGCCGCTCATCATCGCCAAACAAGACACTCTCACAGCCGTCGATATTATCCAGCAATACTTTGGCAAAATCCGTTTGCACGAGCCTCGCAAGGTCGAGCGGTTTATCGACCTCCTGAACGAAACCCTTGACTTTGCGCGTCTCTATCAAGCCGCTGGGATCAAGGTCTAGAACCAACTGCGTTTCCAGCCATTGTTACACTCTAGAGGTAATCATGCCCCGTGATCTGCCCGTCGGGAACGGCACCCTGCTCGTCAATTTCGACAGCACCTACCAGCTCCGCGATCTCTACTACCCACATGTGGGCAGAGAAAATCAGACAAACGGCGGTCCCTTCCGTTTTGGCGTTTGGACGGAGAACCAATTCCGATGGATCACCGACCCGCGCTGGTCTCGCCAGCTCAACTATGACGACGATACGCTCGTTACGCGCGTTCAGCTCAGCCACCCTGACCTTCAAGTCCACCTTCTCTGCGCCGACGCCGTGGATTTTCACGAAAACATTTACTTGCGCCGCCTTGACGTCACCAATGCCGCCGACCACGCGCGGGTCGGTGA
>JAMDCU010000139.1:2936-44443 GCA_023489485.1 Chloroflexota bacterium | reverse complement strand
TGATGGGGGATGAAGGGGCCAGTTGGCAATTCGAGAGCAGCAGTCTCATCAGTTCCGGTATTCAGTCTCTCGTCGTCACTCCGACCAATCCATTCAGTCTCTTGGCCGCTACCGCGGCTCGCGTGTGGGTGAGTCAGGATAGGGGTGTCACGCGGACAGGCGCAAGGCCTCTCGGACGCGAACGTCCTCACTTTCTACTCCATACTCCGGCGCGACGGCGTCAAGAACTCGTTTGCTGCGCAAATTCTGCCCGAGTTTTTCCACCGCCAGGACGTGCACGAACTCGTATCCAAGTTAGCGCAAGAGCTGGGTTATCAGGGGGTTAAGGCCGCCGAGTCGCCGTTGGGCTCGATGTGGAGGTCGACCGACCTCCAGGAGAGGGGGTCAGCGTCGTTCCCAACGGGTACGGGGTCGGAGTCGGCGGTTCGCGCGTAGGGATGGGCGCCTGTGTCGGCGTGGCGACGAGTGTGCCGGGCGGAAGCTGAATAAAGGTAGGCACCGATTGTTGCGTGGGAGTGGGAACCAGGGTGGGGTGAATGATATTGGTCGGGGTGGGCGGCCGAACAGACACCATTGGACGGACAAAAAGTGTAGCGGCGCCGAGACAGTACAGCACGAGGGCACCCACCATCATGACGCCGATGCAGCCGTATCCGAGTTGCTGAGTCGGGGACAAGCCCGCCATCCACGCTCGCAAGGAATGCCGCGCCGGTGCGGACACCGCCGGATCCGGAGCTCCCATGGATTCGGGATTCGACCAAACACTTTCCTCGACAGGGAACGGCTCTCTCGGTGCGCTCACCGGCCGTCTTCGCTTCGGATCAAGCATCCTCTATCTCAGTTCTCTGCAAGCGAATCCGGAGAGCAGGTGCCAACGTCGAATACGGGCATTGCTGTATAAAACGAATCGGGCGCGGCGTGTGGGTTGGATCTCCTTTCAGAGGCAATGCCCGGAGGGTGTGTCGGCCCGTGGGCTCACGCTATTATAGTTGAAGCGAAATGAAAGTCAAAACCCCCTTGACTCAAAGTGAGGTTGAAAAAAGCCCATTTTGGGCTATACTGCCCTTGGTGGGTCAAAATTGGATCAGGAATCGAGAAGCAATGTCTGTCCAAACAAATGAACGAGTCGAAGCCGGGGTCGACGTGCGAGGCGGCGACCCCAAATTCTCCGCCAAGTGTGCGTCTGATTCGCAGGTTACCCTCAGCCAGCAGATGATGCCCTCGGATGCCAACCCGTTAGGGAACGTGCACGGTGGTTATATTATGAAGCTTGTGGACGAAGCCGGTGGGCTGGCAGGCATGCGGCATGCTCGTCGCCCTGTGGTCACCGTGGCAGTGGATTCGATATCGTTCCTGTCCCCTGTTAAGGTTGGACACCTGCTCACTCTGCGAGCCTCGGTCAACTGGGTAGGCAAGAGCTCCATTGAGGTGGGCATCCGGGTGGAAGCGGAAAACCCAATCACCGGAGAAATCACTCACACCAATTCTGCTTTTGCCGTCTATGTGGCCCTGGACGATTCCGGCAGGCCCACGAGCGTGCCGCCGCTCATCTTGAGTAACGAAGAGGAAAGGCGCCGCTGGGACGAAGCCGAAGGGCGCCAGCAACTTCGTCTAGCGCGCTGGCGGAAAAAGCCAGTCAAAATGGACATGGCGTAGCCCATCTCGCATTCGTTTGTTCTGCCATCGACTGAAGGAGGTCGTTGAATGCTGCAAGTTGCACAGCGCATGAGCCGTTTGGGCACTGAGACGGCTTTTGAAGTCTTAGCCAAAGCCAAAGCGCTGGAAGCGCAAGGACGCCAGATTGTCCATCTCGAGGTAGGGGAGCCCGACTTTCCAACGCCGGAGAATATTGTCGAGGCGGGCATCCGGGCGCTGAAAGAGGGCAAGACGAAATATACTCCCAGCGCGGGAATCCCCGAACTGCGCGCGGCGATTGCGGACCACGTGAGTCGGACGCGCGGTGTGCCCATTTCTCCCGAGCAAGTGGTGGTCACTCCGGGCGCCAAGCCAATCATGTTTTTCAGTATTCTCGCCTTGGTGGAACCAGGCGACGAGGTTCTCTATCCCAACCCCGGGTTTCCCATCTATGAAAGCATGATCAAGTACTGCGGCGGGACCGCGGTCCCATATATCTTGCGGGAGGAAAACAACTTTCGCTTTGATCCGGAAGAGTTCAGGTCGAAGGTGAACAACAAGACCAAGCTCATCATCCTCAACTCGCCGCAGAATCCTACCGGGGGCATTCTGGAGCCATCGGACTTGGCGACCGTGGCGCAAGTCGCCAACCAATACGATGTCTTCGTCCTCACAGACGAGATCTATAACGAGGTACTGTATGAGGGCAAGTTTAACAGTCTGCTGAGCATCCCGGGGATGGTGGAGCGCACGATCCTGCTCGATGGGTTCAGCAAGAGCTACGCGATGACCGGCTGGCGCCTCGGTTACGGCGTCATGCCGTTGGATCTCGTGCCCCACATTACACGGCTGGAGACGAATTCCAACTCTTGCGTTGCCGGGTTCACTCAGTACGCAGGAGTCGAGGCGCTCACAGGACCACAGAACTCGGTCCGGAAAATGGTTGCCGCTTTCAAAGAGCGGCGCGATACGATTGTGGAAGGGATGAATGCCATCCCAGGATTCCGTTGCTTGAAACCAAGCGGGGCGTTTTACGCCTTTCCTAATACCGCAGGCACCGGTTGGGATTCGAGACGCCTGGCAGAGTATTTGTTAAATGAGGCGGGTGTCGCCTGCCTGAGCGGAACGTCCTTCGGGGAAGCAGGAGAGGGATACATCCGTTTCTCGTATGCAAACTCGCTCGACAACATCAAGCTGGCGCTGAAGCGGATCCGCGAAGCAGTGGAGAAGATAGAGGACTAGTGCCGGCTCTCCTCGACCGGTCCCCTGTACAGCTCCGGCTTTAGAACTCCGACGAATGAGAGGTTCCGATAGTGCTCGTTGTAGTCCAATCCATAGCCGACGACGAATTCGTTCGGGATATCAAAGCCGACATAGTCGAGGCGGACGTCGACCTCGCGGCGGCTCGGTTTGTTCAACAGGGTGCAGATCTTGACGGAGGCGGGATTACGGGTCCGCAGGTTTTCGGTGATATAGGAAAGCGTCCGACCCGTATCGATGATGTCTTCGACGATCAAGACGTTTCGATTCTCTATGTTGGCGTTCAAATCCATGAGAATGCGAACCACGCCGCTCGATTCGACGCGGGTGCCCCCATAAGAGGAGATAGCCATGAAATCAATTTCGTGGGGGATGCGAATCGTGCGGATTAGGTCGCTGAGAAAAAGCACTCCCCCCTTTAAGATGCAGACGAGAAGCAAGTCTTTATCTGCATAATCCCGGCTGATCGCCTCCCCCAGTTCAGCCGTGCGCGCTTCAAGCGCCTCACGCGTAATCAGCGTCTTGGCTATATCCTTTTCCATATCTCCCATACCGGTGCTCCTTTTGCTTACGGCTCTGGCGCGGCGGAATCGACAGGGCCATTATACTCGATAATGGGATCCGGGGCAGGCGTGGGCGTCAATCGCCTGGATGCGCTGGCGACGCCAGAGGCCTGTATCCCACCCACGATCGGCAGCTTGTTCGCCGGCACGTCCAATTTGACGTACTCGGCGGCAACCCAGCCCCGCTTTTTTGTATCAGGATAGGCAATTTGCCACCAATTCCCATCCGCACTGCGCCCCAAAAGAGTGAGAGCAGCGCCCTCGGCCAAGCGTCCCAGAATTGGCGCCACCGTGCTCGGGCCCGTGCGAACTCGCAGGACATCGGTGGTCGCGGCGCGTATCCCCCCGGCTATGGGCGTCCGCGTCGGGGCCGCAGGCCGCGAAGAGACCGGGACTGCCGCCGGAGCAGGTAATGCCCCTTTGAACCGCGCGGCATTCTCGCGCGTGATGTTGAGATACAGATCCCCGTAGCTCACGCTGGGCTCGATGGAAGTATATTCGACCCATTCATTCCACGACGTAATGATGATCCAGTCCGGGTGCGACGCGAGCGCCGCGCGCCACGTCTCCCGATAGAAATCTCCATTTCGACGGCTCCGGACGTACGCCCCTGCGCGCCCGGTCCGAGTATCGTCATTGCCCGGCATGACGGTCGCCACCCAAATCTTGTCCTGCCCAAAAGCCCGTACGCGCTTGCCCCATTTCTCCATTTCGGCGGTTGGGTTCGGAGACCAACCGATGGAGTACAAATGATGGCCGTCGAACACCCGCAAATAAGAGACGTCCACCCCTTCGGCAATCCAAAGCGACTGCCGGTTCGGGTCGACGGCATCCCGGATCGCCTTCCAGGTATCCACCGAGTACTTTTGTTCACGCCAGAAGAAGATAACGGGCTTGCCGCCCACGCGGAGGTATCCGGGTTGGGACGTATGAGTGGACAGCAGATATTTCAGAGATTTGACGACATCCTCGCGCGAATGGTAAAAGGGCGAGGTGACCTCAAAATCGACGGCGGCGGCAAAATTCGCTCCGCGCGCTTGCGCCAGCATCGTTTTGAAATTATCGTCGGTCGGATTCCCCGCCCCCAGCCAAGAAACGACGAAAGCGTCGATGCCGGCACCGCGTGCCTGTTGGATCTGCCGTGCGATGGCCTGGGGGTCGCGCGAGCTGTAGCGGACCAGCGGCTGGTCGGGCATCTGGCCGGGCTTCCAGGAATTGTCGTCGAACCAGGCGTAGTAAAAGGCCAAGACGAGCGGCGAGCGCGCGGCTTGCGCGGGGGGAGGAGGAATTCGCAAAAGCACGAGTAACAAGAGGAGAAATAGAACGAACCCGAGCGGTCGTCTCTTTCGGCTCATAGATTTGTCTCTACTTCGATGATATCGCAATTGTCCTTCAATGACGAGGAAAAGTCCTACGGGAGGGCTCAGATCGCCCCGGTGCGCTACGCGGGGCGCCTCACGATGGCATCGGTCATGCGAGCCACGCGGGTCATTGGCTTGACATCATGCACGCGCAGGATATCCGCTCCGCGCACGATGCCCACCGCGACCGTAGCCGCGGTTCCCTCGAGGCGCTCTGCCGCGGGCAGGTCAAGGGTGTAGCCGATAAAGCCTTTGCGCGAGGGGCCGAGGAGAATGGGATAGCCGAGTACGCGCAATTCATCGAGCCGGTTCACCAGTTCCAAGTTCTGCTCGACGGTCTTTCCAAACCCAATCCCGGGGTCCACGATGATTTGGCCGTCGCGGATGCCCGCATCGCGGCCCAGCTCAATCTGCGCGCGCAACTCGCGAATGATGTCCCCGAGCAAGTCGCCGTACTCGACGCCGACATAGCGTCCGCCGAGGCGTTCAGTTTGCGCGGCGTCTTTGGGCCGACTGCGGTTGTGCATGATGACGATCGGAACACCACGGTCCGCGATGACCCTTTTCATTTCTGGGTCCATCCGCAATCCCCAGACGTCGTTCACGAGGTCGGCTCCTGAGTCGAGGGCAGCCCGCGCGATCTCAGCCTTGTAGGTGTCAATCGAAATCGGCACGTGGGTTCGGGACCGCAGGCGCGTGATCAGAGGAATGACACGCCGGTACTCTTCTTCGGCGGGAGTGGGTTGAGAGCCCGGGCGAGTGGACTCGCCTCCGACGTCCAGGATATCGGCGCCGCCCACAACCAACTCCTCTGCGTGCGCGACCGCGCGCTCGATCCAATCCTGCGTCCCAGACGCCAGTACGCCGTCACCGCTGAATGAATCGGGCGTCAAGTTGATAATGCCCATGATGTAGGTGCGGCGGCCCCACGTGAACTCCGTTTCCCGAATCCTGACCTGACCGCGGTTCTCAGAACCGATAGCTGCGAGCGTGCGCTCCATGTCGTCGGCCAAAAGCGCAATTTCCCCACCGGCCACACTGGCACCCTCGGCCTGAGTACGAACCCGAATGGCAAGATGGCGGAGTTGGTACTCGGTCCCAAGGAGGAGGATCTTGGCCGAGCCCTCTATGCGCCGGTCGATGGCCGGAGCTTGGTCCGAAGTGCGATCGCCAGTCCCCTGCGCCCGAGAAGGGATGACGGCGTCGCCTCCCTCCAGTACAATTTCCTGATAGAGGAACTGGGCCAGGACAGGCGAAATGCCGTCGATTTCAAAGGCGCGAAAAAGACCCTTCGCGAGGTGCTCCGGCTGAGCGGATGACTCCACGCCGTGCTTGGCCAATTCGGCGCGCAGTTCGCTCGGGTCGTGGAACTCAAAGGCGCGCAGGCTGTACAACCCTGTTTACCTCTTCTCTTCACGTACAAGTGAGAAGAACTCGGATCGAGTCGCCGAGCTGGTGCGAAAGACTCCGCGAGTGGCGCTCGTGACCAGGCGGCTTCCGGGCTTTTTGATGCCGCGCATGGTCATGCAGAGATGCTCGGCTTCGACGACGACCGCGACCCCCGTGGGATGGAGCCCCGCCATCATACAGTCCGCGACTTGGCTCGTGAGACGCTCTTGCATTTGAGGACGCCGGGCAAGGATATCGACCACACGTGCGATCTTGCTCACCCCGACCAGCCGGTCTTTGGGAATATAGCCGACGTGCGCGACGCCGTGGAAAGGAAGAAAATGATGCTCACAGACGGAGTAAAAGGGAATGTCCTTGAGGATAACCATCTCTTGGTGGCCGCCTGCGTCGAAAGTCACGGCGAGAGCTTCCAGAGGGTCTTGTTCCACACCTTGAAAAATCTCTGCATACATGTCGGCGATCCGCCGCGGCGTCTCGCGCAATCCCTCGCGCGTCTCGTCATCCCCAATGGCAGCAATGATCTCGCTGACCGCCTTCCTAATCCGGGCATTGTCCATGTTGCGAATCTTGTTCCCTTAGTCTCTACTCTTTTTGTTTGGCTTCGAGCAGCACCACCTGGGTCTCTTGCGGCAGCGAATCCTTGGTCACTTTGAAACTGGGGAGAGCTCCCGGAGGCTTGACGCCCAATTGCTTGAAGAATTTGGTCGGCGGCTCGAGCTTGTTCGTCAGCTCGGGGAGCGCAAAGTGCATGGGAATGACAATCTGCGGCTCGAGCAGCGAAACGACCTCGGCGGCCTCCGCCGGTCCGATCGTCGTCGCGTTGCCGGCCGGGATGAGCAGGATATTGACATCGCCCAGCGTATCCACCTGCGCCTGGCTCGGCACATGACCCAAGTCGCCGAGATGGCAGATGGTCAGCCCGTCCATCTCAATCGTGTAAACTGTGTTGGGCCCTCGCTCCTTGCCCCCCTTTTTGTCGTGCGAGGTCGGAATGCCGGTTACAAAGATGTTCTTGATCTCGTACTCGCCGGGTCCCTCAATCACTCTGGGGTCTCCCTTGACGCCCGCGGCAAAATGATGCCCGGGATGATCATGACTGATGGTTACAATATCAGCGCGCGGGCGAGGAAAGCTCAGACCGATCTCTTTCGAGTACGGATCCGTGATGACCGTCCCTTCTCGGCCGCGCAGACGAAAACACGAATGCCCAAACCAATCTATCTCCATTCCTCCTCCAGCCTTTCGATTATAGTCGAATCCAGAATGAAAAGCAAAACTTGCTCTCCCCTGACAGGGGAGAGCAAGTTTTGCTTTTCATTTTCGCCGCTTACTTGCGCGACGGCAGGACAGGAGCCCCGCTCAAATGGTGGGCGAGGCGAATCACAGCCTGCTGTGTCGCCGGCTCGCGCACCAGTTCGTAAACCATCCCTCGGCCGTTCGGATGAGTCTGGAGAATACCAAGGTAGGCCAAGTCCTCCAGTTCCTTCTCAATGGACTGCGAGCGGCGCCCCAAGCGCTTGGCAAGGCGTTGAGCGTTCTCCTGCAGGTCGGGGTTCTGCCCGAAAAGCACCAGGATATCCCAACGGGCCAAGTTGGTTGCGTATCGCTCGATAAAAGCCAAGAGTTCGACGTCTATCTCCTTGGAGTAGGGGGGAAAAGGAGAGGAGGGGCGGGACGAGAGCCGATTGGCAGGCACTGTATCTCCGTCATGCGAGAGCCTATGTCCTTCCGATTCTATCATCCGCCATATACAGGGTCAATAGTACTTACTGCCCCCAAATCGAGCCCCGCGGAAAGATAGAGCCGCCCTCTATCGGCGCATAAAATTCACCTCCGCGCGCCAGCAAGACATGGGGTCATTCGGGCCATTCGCGTTGGTCACTACATGGCCGGAATATGGGTCGGACAGGGCATTGCCGTTGGCGTCCGCAGCCCATACATAGTAACTTCCGGGGCGAGCGCCGTTGCCTGCAAGAATGTGAACATAATAGCCGGCGCTCTTTCCCTGCGACCCGCTGGTCGCATAGTACACATCGCCGTTCCCAGGCCCCGGGCCCGTACTCATCGCGACTCGCACACCCGACAACTCGGAACCGTCATTGTTGTAGACGATCCCTTCAATAAAAGTACCACCGGAATGATAGCAACCTTTCAGGAACGTTTTGTAGGCGTAAGGAGGGCTCGTCGGAGGAATCGGCTTGCGAGTCGGGATGGGCGGCCTTTGCGTCGGGACGGGCGTTCTGGTCGGCGTTCTCGTCGGCAGAGGCGTCAGGGTTGGCGTCGGGGTCAAAGTCGGCGTCGGAGTCAGGGTTGGCGTATTCGTCGGAGTCGGAGTCCAGGTAGGCTGGAGACGGGCTGCGATCCCGGTGGTAACGACAAGGTGGGGCTTGAGCGGGTTGAGCGCAATCTGTGGATTGACGAAGATGACAATGAATGCCATGCAGACGAGTACCGTCAGGACGACTACCACCACCGTTGCCATTTGAAAGGTCTCTTCGCGGATGTTTTTCATCATCCACCCCTGGGCGATTTTCGATTTAGGATTTGTCTGATAAAGCTATCATAGCAAATACACGCGGTTTTGGAATAGGCTTATCGGGCTAGTCCAAGTGGCGGGAATTCCCGCCGTCGGACGGAAACTAGAAATCCAAAGACTACTTGGGGAGCGCCTGATCGTTCTTGCCGTACAGCTCATCGGGAACAAGAAGATCCAAGCTCTTGCCGCTGCGGGTGAGAAGGTCCACGCGCAGGGAGACAATCGAAGCATCCCGCAGCTGGCCGCTGACACCGGCGAGCGCCGTGTGCAAGTCCTGCTCCGTGGTGCCGCGATACCAGCCCCACCGAAGAGCGAGCAACTCCTGACGCAACACATCTTCTGACGCCTGGCTCACGGCCTGCGCGTTCGGGATGGACTCGGCTTCGTGCTCGTAGAGACGGAAAAGATCTCCCCACGCTTGGCTGTAAGCCTCGGCGGTGGCGGGCGCATCTTTCTCCCAAGCCTGCACGATGCTCACCCCAAAAGCCCCCCGGGCGATCCTATATTTGAGCGCAAGCCAATTGACCTTGTCCGTCAAGAGCGCCAGCTGGACGGCCGGCTCCTTGGAAGCCGCCAACTGCTTGTCATAGTAGTCGAGTCGCACGCGGTCCTCGGAAACGAGGGCCTGGCTCAGTTGAGCGAGCGAATCTTGCGGCCAGTCTTGCGCGCGCTTGGGAGGATTGTCTTGCACATCGTTCAGCAATTGCTGGGCCGCGGCCATGCGCGTCTGACGAGCGGCATCCACCTCGGCCGAAGCCGGAAGGGTGGCTAGGGTCACACTGAATGGCTCGCGCGGGAGGAGCGTTTCCTCCGCCTCCTTGGCATTTGCCGCCTCATTCCCCAGTCCCCGCGCGCGATCGGCGAGCGCTTGAGCACCCAAAGCGGCGTAGGCATTGGCGACCTGAGTAAAACGGATGGGGCTTGGGTCCCAACGTAAGACCGGGCTGTACTGTGCGACCAAAAAAGCCTGGTCGACGGCCAAGTGAGCGGCATCACGCGCTTGCATGGAACGCAGGCCCGCGGCGACTTGAAGGTACGTGTCCTGTCGCACGCGGTCCGACAGGAATGGGCTTAACGTAGCAATCCGGTCGGCACCTTCAAAGGCGGCAGCCGCCTGGCTCATCTGTTTGGCCGCCGTATAGCGCGTGCCAAGCTGCAAGAGCGCGCCAATGCGTGTCGCATCCGAAAGGCTGGGATCATAGGCGATCAATGCAAAGGCGTTATCCCAGTGTCCTTGATCCAGGGCGGCATTCAGCGCGTCCGCGGGCCGCATGCCGGTCAGCGGCAAGAGAGCCGTTGCCGGCGCGAGGGTGCGATTATCCACTTGCTCCAGCGGCGGTTTCCACGCGAACAGATCTGGTGCACCGGTGCCGGGAAGAATAAAAGCCGCGCCGAGAGCTCCTAAACCAAAAATCAGGAGCAGGCCTCCGCTCAGGAAAAAGAGCAGCGGAACTGCACGCTTCAAATGCATCCTTTCATGGCTGTACGAGCCGCTCGATTCTCATCGTGTCCCGAACTGCCTGCAGCTGATCGAGCACCTGCTGCCTCAGGCTCTTGAGCGCTTCCCGGCCTGCTTGGGTATCAGGGTCAGTGCCTTGCTGGGCAAGGGCAGCTTGGGCTTTGTACCTGCCGATTGTACAGGTCGAGTGGGATGCCCTGGCCGTTCACCCGCGCGGCCAGGGGGGTGTTAGCAGGGACGGCGCCTACCTCGAGGCAGGCCAGCGCCGCCGGGGAAGCAACGGCTAAAGCGACGGGAGATGCCGGCGAGCCGGAAACTGAATGGCTGGTTGGAGCGTACACGGTCGGCGTGAGTGGAGGAGCGGCCGCTCCGCGCAAGCGGTCAGGATAAGGAGCGTAATGAGAATAGCAAAGATTGCCCCCACCCGCCGTCGATCCACGCTGTCCTCCCTGTGGCTCGTCCGTTTGGTCGCGGTTATGGCGCGAAGCTCATTATACTGAATGGAACGAGAATTGCAAAAACGTGGATTTGTTTACTTGTTCCCGCTCCTATGCTATACTTTTAGCTGTGGACACACCAGCTTGGTTCATCCCAGACCGCGACCCCTCCGTTTTCTACCCTCTCCACAGCTTTCTCAACCGGCCACCGGCCAGCGTGGTGGAAGCATATTTGACCGCGCTCACGGCTCCCGGCGATCTGGTGATTGACCCCTTTGCCAGCACGCCGACCGTTGCCTGTGCCGCTCACAAGCTCGGCCGGCGGGTGATTGCCGTGGAGAGCAATCCTCTCTTTAGCTGGCTCGCGCGAACGGTCGCGACTCTGCCTCCGCCCCCAGAAATGAACGCCGCACTGACGGAGCTGGGAGACGCGATCAAAGATGAAGCGTCCTTGCGCGCTCATATCAGCCAGCTTTACTCCACGACCTGCGCGGGCTGTCATCAATTGACGCCCGCCACTTTTTTTATATGGGCACGCGGTATCGGTCCGGTCCGGCGGCATTATGTTTGCGCGTACTGCGGCGAGACCTATGACGGCCCCGCCTCTGATGAAGATCGAGAGCAGGCGGCTCGCTTTGACCCACACGGCTTTCACTATCATTTCGCCTTTCAACGAATTGCGCCAGAAGGGAATAGGTACGACGAGCGGACGCGCAAGATTCTGGATCTCTATACGCCCCGCAATCTTTATGCCCTCGTCACCCTCACCGTGAAAATCGATACGCTGTTTCACGCTCGGCGCGAGCGCGACCTCTTGCTGCTCCTGCTCTTGCATCTCCTCGACCGCGGCTCTTCTTTCTACAACGACCCCGCGGCAGATGCGACAGCTCAGCTCAAAGCCCACAAGGAATTTGTCGAGCTCAATTTGTGGACGGAGATGGAACAAACAGTACACCGCTTGGCAGAGATTGGTGCACGCTGGAACTTGACCCTCTCTCCGTCCACCGCGGACGTGATTCTAGCAGAGCACGCCCGCGTGTTCATGGGGCGCGGGAGCGCCAAGGCCCTTGGCCGCGCCATCCCATCGCATACGGCCACATGCGTCCTGACTGCCGGACCGCAACGTCGGCTCGCCGTCTGGGCTCTCTCTTACTTTTGGGGCGCGTGGGTACTCGGGCGGTCCGCAGTGAAATCGCTCGTTCCCGCCCTCGACACGCACAAAGGCGATCCCAATTGGGAAAGGCGTTGGTATGCCGACCTCCTCGAGACAGCAATGGAGGCACTTGCAAAACTCCTCCACTCTGAAGGACGCGCGGCGTTCATTTTCCGCGAAGCGTGGCACGAACCTGTAGAGGCACTCCTCTTATCTGCGGCGCGGGTGGGCTTCGACCTTGAGACTATGATGTTTCAGCCCGCGCTCGGCGATTGCGCTCGCCGCGAGTTCGACAGTGTGCGCGGCAATTACCGGATTTCGTTTGTGCCCGGAGGCGAGAAAGGGGTCTCGCTCTCCGAAGGGGAGCTGGCGAGAAAGATGCGGAAGGCGGCTTACGAGGCGGGGAGGGACGTCCTGACCCGGCGGGGCGAACCTCTTACCTATTCGTGGTTACACCTCGCAGCCTTTACTCGCCTCGCCCGGGAGGGCTACCTCGCCCAGACGGCCGCACTCTATCCCAAAACGGGGCCGGGGCGTTTTGCCTTTTCCGCTGTAAGAGAGGGGTTGACGGAGGGGTACGCCCAGGACATTGATCATTATTCTACGGCCGACCAATTCCTTTGGTTAAGACGCGTTTCAGCTGCAACGCTGGACCCACCCCTGGTCGACCGGGTGGACGATGCTGTGCGCGAGATTCTCTTCGCGGGAAAATCGGCTACCCGACAAGAATTGGAGGACGCGATTTATCTGCGCTTTCCCGGCGATCTCACCCCGGAAGCCGGGTTGATCGATCTATGCGCCCAGGCCTATGCGGTCCAAGCTGCGGATCAAGCGCACGATAAGCAAGCCGCCGTCTGGCAGTGGCGGGAAGAGGACCCGGAGCAGGAGAAGGCGCATGCCCTTGAACAGCTGGCGGATCTAGGCGAACGGCTGCAGTATCGTGTTGCACAATCTGCGCCCTTTGATCTGACCTGGGAGGCGGAAGGGGAAATGGCTCACGGTTTTGTCTGGCGATCGCGCGCCTACTTTGGCGACCTCACGCGCATTCAAATCGCCCCGAGCCACGGTTACCTCATCATCCCCGAAGCGCGCGTCCCCTTGCTGCAAGCCAAGGTGCGACAACTGCCTACCCTGGCAGAAGCGTTCCACGATGCCGGCTGGGGTTGGGTCCGGCTGCCGTTTGTCGACAAGCTGCTGGAGCAGGAAAAGGTCGAGCGGCAGCACATCCTCTTGATTACCGGTCTTGTGCCGCCCGCCGCAGAAGAACAAACGCAATTGGAGCTATTTAGGGAGTAGGACCGCTCGCCCACTGCCCCAGTACACCCCGCAAGTCGTCTCCCTCGCGCACGACATAGTTCGGAATCCCACTCGCAAAGAGCTCTGAAGCAGCGGCCTTGGTTTCGCCGCGGCCGCCAAAGGTGTTGATGTCAGTGAGCACGGAGATGACGCGGAGACCCCGGCGCTTGGCTTCCCGTGCCGTCTTGATCCATTCCAAGTCGGCGGAAGGGCAAACCGTGACGACGGTGATATTGCGCCCCAGGTGCGCGCTTTCCACGCCGAGCACGTGGCTGAACGGCAAATTCCCCTCCGCGCGCAGGACGGCAAGCACCTCCAGAAGGCGATTGAGCTGCCGGTCGCCCCGGTCCGGCTGGATGAGCTCGCGATGATGCCCGTAGGCGACCAGACCCACTGCTCGATGCTGCCGTAAATAGTATCTGGCAACCGTGGCCGCGATAGAAACGTCGTACTCTTCCGTGCTGGGCGTGAGGCGTGTGCGTTGATTGCCAAACCACATCTGGCCCAGGTCCGAAAGATCCTCGCCGTCGTCCAGGGGCTTGCTCGCCTGCACTCCTCGCTCCATGTCTAGAAAGACCCACACATCCGCCGAGGGATCGAGCTCGAATTCTTTGACGATCAGGCGGTCGGTGCGAGCGGTCGAACGCCAATGAATGCGGTTGAAAGAATCCCCGGGCGCATACTCACGTGTGCCCACCACATTCGTCGTGGTGTGGTGCGTGCGGCGTCGCTGAGTATCGCCTCCAGACAGGTGCCCCATGGGAGGAGCAAAGACAGGGAGATCGACGGCCATGGGATAAACGGTGAGGCTCGCGGCTGTGTTCGGCAAGCGCCGTTGAAAGACAAAGAGACCAAAGGGATCCCCGGACGCGAGTGTGATGGGGCCGAGATGAAAGCGCCCGCGCTGACGGCAGAGGGTGCGCACATTCCAGCTCCAGCGGACTCCTGCTTGCAGCCCATTTAATACACGACCCACCCGATGCCCGGGCAACTCGGATTCGTCTCGTACCTCCATCCAAATCTTGGCCAGAGCACCGCTGTTCCGCACGAGGAAAAGCTCCTCGGCCACACGGCCGACTTGCGTGCGAGGGGTAACGAGCCGGCGCTCTAATTGAAAGGTAAAGACGCTATAAGCTGCCCAGAGGAACGAGAGGAAGATGACGGCCAAGATAAGGTAGGAGAGACGGAAAAAGATGTCGCGCTCGGTTTGGAATGCAAACGCGGTGAGAATGACCCAAATCAGCAGGAGGGGCCAGTGCCGCATGGAAATATGAAGCGGCCCGGAGCGCAACGGGATCCAGATCGGTTCCCGCAGCAAGCGACGTACTCTTTTCATTTCTGATCGATCCTAGCTCTAGCTCTCTGCAACCCACACCGGTGCGGCGCACCTGCCAACCGCCTCGCCCACTGAATGAAACGGCGCGCGAGCCGGCTTTATGCCGGTTTGGAATCGTCTCTCGGCGTGAGAGGACCAGAACGAGCACCGGGGGACATGGGGCTGCCCGGCGGCTTGACATCTTCTTGCGGCTGCACGAGGCGATGGTACTCCATGAACCAGTCTAAAAACTGCTGCCGCTCGCGGACTGCCTGCTCGCGACGAAACTGATGGCGGTGCGCTTCGCGGCGGTGAAAGATCTCCGCGCTCGCCTCACGGGGTTCAACCACATTGTAGAAGATGAGACGCCCGGCCCCCGCCGTCTCGATGATCAAATCCCCGAAATTGAACAGGTTCGCGAGGATCCCCTTTTTGGAAAAGGAAATGTTCTGCACCCGGTCGAGGGTCGTCTCAATCGATCGCTCTCTCAGCCCGAACGGGCTGCGCTCGACATCCACCACCCGATCCGCCGTGACGCGGTAGACGTCGTTGCTCCAGTCCTCATAACGATACCAGGCCCAGAAAACGATCAAGCTGAGCATCAACCCCCAAAGGCACACGAGAAAGATTACGACAAAGACCGACTGGACGGCAGTGCCGAGCACGCGCAAAGGCACAATGCCCGAGAGGTGCAGCAGGCCCACCGCCAGGATAATCGCAAAGGACAGGGCCGGCTCTGCAATCCGGTCCAAGAGAACGAACCAATGCTTGCGCCACGTGATGCGGTCCGTCTCTTCAATTCGCAGGCCAAACCAATCGTTGATCCATTTGCCCAAGCCCGATCGCTTGCGCCATCGCCGCGGCTGCTGTGGAACAGTGGCCGTTTCTTCGCGGTGAGAGGAAATCGAGCCGGGTCGGACAGTGTTTTCGGCGTCTTGACCGGATAGTTGTGGCCCTATCGGCGATGCCTGTCGAGCAAGGGCCGCCTCGCCCGAGTCTGCGCGGCTGCCGGTTGTAGGCGGTATGAGATCGGGCGCCAGGTGCTGCCATGATTGGGCGCGGATGTCTTCCCGAACTTGATCCCGCTCGTACGACTCCCCCTGGCTACGAATCCGGTCAAGCTGCTCAAACACTTGCTGGCGAATCCGGGCCGAGCGCGGGGCAAAGCTGAAATGAATCTCCATATCCCCCGCCGTCTCGACCCTCAGATCACAAAAACCGCACAGCCGTGCCGCCCAGCCATTGACCGTTTCCAGGACGTTGGTCACCTGCTCCAGGGGCGCTTCCTCCCGTTCATCAAAGAAGAGGGCGACTTGTTCCGTGTGGGCGACGCGCTTGTTCGTCACAATGTAGTAATCGTTCGTCCAGTCGAGGATGTGCCACGCGAAGCTACCGAACCCCCAGACGACAGCTGCCAAGACAAGGAGGAAAGGAGCATCACTGATCAGAGATGGGGCGCCCACGGCTAGAACCAAAGGAAGAACCCAGGTACTCGCACCGGCGAGGGCAAGGAGCGCGGCCGTGAGAATCGCCGGGATCATCAGGCGCGAGACCAGCGCGTACCAATGCCGTCGGGTCAAGGTGAGCACTACTTCGCCTTCTGCCAGCCAGGGTAATGTTCGTCGAGCCAGCCGCGCTTGAACATCCGGCCGAATGTGCAGCGCCGCTTGCGCTTGGGGGTAATCCTCCAGGAGCGCGTCGAACTCGGATTTGGCGAGAACGAAAAGCTGCGCCTCGGCAGAGACGACGTCCATGGTGACATCGCGATCGAGCCCGGTCAAGAGGGAGGTTTCGCCAAAAAATGCGGGGGCGGTCAGATATCCCATGAGTTGCTCTCGGTCGGAGTCCTCGGCGCGGTGAACCCGCAGCATGCCGTTATCGAGCACGTAAAAAGCTTCGCCCGCGTCGCCCTGCCGGTAGATCGTGTCCCCAAACTTGAAGCGGGCATGATGAAACAGAGGTGCCATGCGCGCCAGCACCTGACTGTCTAGTTTGGCAAACAGCGGAATCGTCTGCAGGCGCTCAACAGGAAGCATGGATCCATTTCAGATTGCAGAATTCAGATTGCAGAAATTCCCCGACCATTTGGCGCCCCAATCCGCAATCTGAAATCTGCAATTAGCAATTCTTAGAGCTGTTCTTTCAGTTTCTTGGCGGCGGAACGGGACATGCCTTCGACGGTGGCGAGTTCTTCAACCGAGGCCTCGCGAATCTTGTCGAGCGAGCCAAAATGAGCGAGGAGGGCGCGGCGGCGGCGCGGGCCGATCCCGGGAATGGAATCGAGCTGGGAGGCGAGCCCGCGCTTGGCGCGCAAGTTGCGATGGTAAGTGATGCCAAAGCGGTGCGCCTCGTCGCGGACGCGCTGCAAGAGCTTGAGCGCTTCGGATGCGCGGTTCAGCCGGAGAGATGCCAGGCGTCCGGGCAAAAAGACCTCTTCCTCCTGCTTGGCAAGGCTAATCAGGTGAACCCCTTCAATCCCCAACTCCGCAAAGACCTCTTGCGCCGCGCCCAGCTGCCCTTTGCCGCCATCGATGATCACCAAATCCGGCATCCGCTTCCAGGCATCGTCTTTGCCAGATGGAGACCTTGGTGCTCTTGTGCTCTTTTGACCCGACGGGGCAACGCTCTCCGCATGGCTTGTCTCTGGCTCCGCCTGGTCCAATTGAACGAGGCGACGAAAGCGGCGGCGGAGCACCTCTTGCAAGCTGGCAAAGTCGTTGGCTCCCTCGACGGTCTTGATTTTGAACTTGCGGTAATCGCTCTTTTTCGCCGCGCCGCGTTCAAAGACGACCATGGACCCGACGGAGTTGGTCCCCTGCGTGTTGGAAATATCATAGCACTCCATGCGCAAGGGAGGATTCTCCAAGCCGAGCGCTTCCTGCAGTTCGGCGACGGCGCTCATCTGTTTGGTCTCATCCGCGAGCCACTGCGCCTTCAGGCTTGTGAGGGTCGCCTGGGCATTCTCTTCCGCCATCTGGACGAGTTCCCTGCCCTGGCCGTTGCGCGGCACCTGGAGCATGACCGTCTGTCCCCTGCGACTCTGGAGCCAAGCCTCGATGATCTGTGCCTCGTCCAGATCCTCCGGCAAGAGGATTTCGGGCGGTACGTAGGCCGCTTCATCGTAAAACTGTTTGATGAAGGAGGAGAGCACCTGATCCGCCTTTTCTCCTTCCGTCCCCTCAAGGACAAAGTACTCACGGCCGAGCAACTTGCCGCCGCGTACGAAAAAGACCTGGACGCACGCGTCCCCATCATCCTGGGCAAAGGCAATCACATCCTGGTCCGTCGTCGCGACGGAAACCACCTTTTGGTGCTCGGCGATTCGGGCGAGCGCCTGGAGTTGGTCTCGATAGCGGGCGGCGCGCTCGAACTCGAGGGCAGCCACCGCTTCGTCGAGCCTCGCACGGATGGCAGCCGTAACCTCCTCCGTCCTGCCTTCCAGAAACATGCAGAGGCGATCGATCATGGCGCGATACTCTTCGCGGGTGGAGACGCCGATACAGGGCGCCATGCAAAGACCAATGTCATAGTAAAGGCACGCCCGCTTGTCGCGGCCGGTGATCTCCCTATCGCAGGTGAGATAAGGAAAGACCTTGCGCAGAGTATCGAGCGTCTCGTGGACAGCCCACACCGCCGTAAATGGGCCAAAATAGCGGGCGCCGTCATGCTCCATCCGCCGCGTCAACAAGACCTTGGGGAAGGGCTCTTGCCAGGTGACCTTGATGTAAGGATAGCGCTTGTCGTCCTTGAGCCGGATATTGAAATGCGGCTTCCATCTCTTGATGAGATTACATTCAAGGACAAGCGCTTCCAGTTCCGATTCGGTGACGATGAATTCGATATCGCGGATGCGGTCGACGAGATGGAGGGTCTTGATGTCGTGGCCATTCGGCGCGTGGAAATAGGAGCGGACACGGTTGCGCAGATTGATTGCCTTGCCGACATAAATGACCTCGCCCTTGTCATCCTTCATCAGGTAGACGCCGGGATTGGTCGGCAAGGTATCCAGTTTTTGCTGAATTTCAGGTCGTGCTTTCGATTCCATTTCCGTACATTATACCACCACTCGCAAGGCGACCGAGGTCTCCCAAGAGCCCAACCCTTGGGCGGTGCACCTTTAATGCGACGAGAGCTGTTGGATGTGCGGGGAGTGTCTCGATGCCGAGGCCGAGGGTCGTGCTTTCATTGGCATGCAAGGACGAAGGGGATGCGCAAAGGCGATTGAGCACCCTTGCGCACCCTAGATCCGGCGGCGCCCATGGGGAGGCCGCCGACCAGTGACTTTTGGACGGCAAAAAGAACGAGGACAATTGGAGAAAAGATCAGTTAAAAGGGCAGCTCCTCTTCGCTCTGCGGTTCGCCCCCAGGCACGGCCGGGACATCACCGGAGCTGGGCGCGGCAGAACCGACCTCCGCGCCCTCGCGGCGACCGAGAAAGCGAACGGTCTGGGCGCGCACTTCGAACGAGGCGCGCGCTTTACCGTCCTGCCCGACCCAGACGCGCGGGCCGCCGTTCTCATCGCCGACAAGAGCGCCCTCGACGAGGACTTGGCGCCCTTTGCTGAGGTATTGGTTACACGTTTCCGCCTGCTTCCCCCAGACCGAGATGCGAAACCACAGAGTCTCGTCCTTCATCTGGCCGTCAGAAGCGGTGTAGCGGCGACTGGTGGCCACTGAGAAAGAGGTGACCGGTGTGCCGTTGGGCGTATAGCGCATTTCAGGATCGCGCCCGAGATTCCCGACGAGAACAATTCGCTGATACATGGTTTCTCCTTCCGTACTCGTGGGTAACAATCGAAAGCGCCGGTTTTAGTATTCGCACCCCTCGGTGCATCGGTCAAATCAGCGGGTAATCTGACTCATAATTTGATTGAGGAACCCCGCTCCGGCGAAAGAGAGAAGAGCAGCGAGGATGCAAGCGAGCAAAACGTTAAGAATCATGCAGCCGATATTCCCGACCATCGTGCCCAGTGCAATGTGCCATACGCTCGTGGGCTGTTGCATCACGGTCTCCTTTGAAACAACATTGTTTGCAGGTGCGGGCTCTGCGTTGGCTTGTGGAGTATTCATTTGATGATCGTCAGGCTAGGCCGGAGTGACCGGGGCAACCGGGACCACCGGGGCGGCCGGCCCCTGGGTTTGTCGCCAAAACTGGCCAAACAGATTGGCGGTCACAAGCTGCGCCCAGAACGTGGTGAAAAAGAGGCCGATTGCACAGAGGATGATCCCGAACTCGGCGATAAACGATGCGACGAACGCGACCAGCAGTGCAATCACGTAGGGCCCCGCATTCTTTGAAATCAGATCCAGGTTCCCTCGTATGTCCCAAAAGACCGAAAGTTGGTTCTCGCTCATCGCAAAGCGGGTGAGCGGCGCATACAGAGTCACGCCGGCGACGAATGAATACAAGGCAATGATGCATTGCAGACAGAGAGCCGCGATTCCAGCCACACCGGACAAGCTGCTGGAGGTGCTTTCCGTTCCGGTCCCTGTGGAGCCGCCCGCAAGTCCGGTGATCACTCCGAAGCAGCAACCCAGAATGATGACGGGCAAAAAGTAGATAATGATGCCGATGAGAGCGTACAGGCCTTTCATAAACAAGGCGCCCATATCTCCCCACGCAGGCAGGGGGACTGGAGCGCCTTCAGCGACATTTCGAGTGGCTGTGAGGGTGTATCCCAGTACGAGGGCAACAGCGACTAGGAGAGGGATGAGGAGCAGCCAGAAGAAGAGAGCGCCTACAAAGATAATCGCGCCACCGATGAGCACTTTGGTAATCCACTGGGGATCATCAAAAACGTACGTGAACGACTTCCCAATGTCCATGCTGGCCTCCGCGTTGAGCTGGGATTACGTACGGGCGAATTATACCAAATGTTCGTTGCAGGTGCAATAATCAAAACTCGGGGTTATGCCGTTCTTGCGCCGTTTCGCGCATGCCATATGGAGAATGTACGCCGGGTCTCACCAACGCGTGCGCCGGCTCTCGCCGCCGCAACGCTAGTTCTCCAGGTCTTGGAGACTCGCAAGAATGTGAGCCCAGTGCGTGCCTCGCCAATAGACGCGGCCGCACTGCGGGCAGCGACGGAACTGCTCCTGAGTCAGAAAGACGTAAGGAGGCACGCGACCTTGCGCCTGCTGCCTGTCCAAAAGCTGCAGGGGCGCGTTACAGGCCGGGCACCGCGAAAAAACCGCGTCCCTCTGCAGATGCAGTTCGCGAAATACCTGCGCCAATTGCTCTTCGACCTGTTCCGATTCTATGCGCACGCACCGGACCCCGCGGCGGCGCGTCAACTCAATATCACGCGTCAGCAAAATACGGTCCTCGGCACGCGCGCGCCGGGCCAGTTCCTGGTCATTCGCCTTGGCCGAATACACTGTATCGTAGCCGAGAAGGCGCAGCCAGGTCGCGAGTCTGCCCAACATCGCATCGACGAGAAACTTCATCTTCGATATTATAATGCGCGATCACACTTCTGTCGACGCGGGGCAGGGTCATTTGTGGCGGATGCGCGAGGGTGTTATAATGACGGCCAATCGTCGTCAAGGAGGAGGGATGCCGCTTTCGCGTGCGCAAGTGCAACATATCGCCGACCTCGCCCGCTTGGAGCTGACGGATGCGGAGATCGACCGGATGCAGCTGCAGCTTTCGGCCATCCTCGACCATGCCGCGCGCCTGCAAGAACTGGACACTGAAGCGATCCCCCCGACGGCCAGCGTAGTGCCCCTCGCGAACGTCATGCGCGAGGACGTGGTGTCCCCCTCTCTGCCGCGTGAGGCTGTGCTGGCGAATGCCCCGGATACGGACGAAAAGGGAGAATTCTTCCGGGTGCGCGCCATTCTGAAGGAATAGCCGACGACGATGAGAATTGCGTGGTTCGGCCATGTGGCGTCGGCGCGTGCCGATGGGATTGTGAGCTATTCGCACGAAATGATCCGCGGACTGCGGCAGCGGGGCCAGAACGTCCTTTTCTTTTACCATATCAGCCGGGAACGCGGCCAGGTTCGCGATCCGCAGGGCATCCACATCGGCTCTTTTGACATCTTGAACCGCGCCGTTATTTCCTCGCCCCGCGCACGTGCTCTGATCGAAGAGATACTGGCGCAGGAACGAATAGACATTGCGCACATCTCCCTCTCGTTCTCCCAGCTGGATTTCAGCCTCCCGGAAATCTGCCACGCAATGGGCGTGCCCGTCGTCGCCACGATTCACTTTCCCTACGGCCCCCCTGAAACCTTTTGGGGGAGCGCCGTGCGTGTCCTCTACCGCGTCTATTCCGGTTCCCTCAAGCATTATGATGCCGTGATCGTCTTTTCGGAAGATCAGCGCGCACTCTTGATCAAGTACGGCGTTTCGGCCGAGCGGGTTCGGGTGATTCCGAACGGAGTCGATATTGTCACATTTTCTCCGGGGGCGGCAGACTATAAGGAACAAATCAATGCTTCCATTCTGATTTCCTATATGGGGCGTTTGGACCCGGAGAAGAACGTGCCTGATTTGCTCAACGCGTTTCAGCGCCTCAATCTGCCGCGCGACCACAAGCTCGTCGTGGTCGGCAGCGGTATGGACCTCTCCCGCTTGCGACGGAAGGCCGCGGGTGATCACCGCATTATTCTGAGAGGTTTTGTCGGAGATCTGCGAGAGCGAATTCGAATTCTGCGGGCCGCGGATATTTTCGTTCTCCCTTCCTCTATCGAAGGGCTCTCCCTCGCCATGCTCGAAGCGATGGCGACTGGAACTGCCGTCGTCGCCACCAACGTCGGCGCGGATGCCGAGGCGCTGCGCGGCGCCGGCGTCGTCGTCGACTTGGATTCGCTCGAAGGACAACTCCCCCTCGTACTGCGGATGTTGGTGGATTATCCCGAGTTTCGCCGCGACCTGGCCACGCGTGCCCGCCAGCGCGCAGTCGAAGAATACTCGCTCGAGACAAATATCGATCGCGTGGTCACTCTCTATCGAGAGTTGGCCCACTGCGACTGACGAAAGGACTCTTGGACCTGAACCGCTTGACCGCCCATGAAGCCTATCGTTTGCTTCAAAAAGGCGAAATCAGCTCGGTTGAATTAACCCGCGCAGTGCTCGACCGCATCGACACGGTGGATGCTCGCCTCAAGGCTTTCCTCACCCTGATTCCGGAACAAGCCCTCGAGCGCGCACGCGCCGCGGACGCGCTCTGGGCAGAGCACCGCCGCGCCGGCACCTCCGCCCCGGGCTTGCTGGGGATTCCGATGGCCATCAAGGATGAGATCTGCACGCAGGGAGTTCTCACGACGGCCGGCTCGAAAATCCTCTACAACTTTGTCCCGCCTTATAACGCCGAGGTCATGGAGCGCCTCCATGCCGCCGGCGCGGTTCTCATTGGTAAGACGAACAACGACGAGTTTGCGATGGGTTCATCCACGGAGAATTCGGCCTTTTTCCCAACCTGCAATCCGTGGGATCTGACGCGAGTGCCCGGCGGCTCGAGCGGCGGGAGCGCGGCCGCGCTCGCCGCGGACGAGACGATTTTCGCGCTCGGGACGGATACGGGGGGAAGCGTGCGGCAACCGGCCGCGCTGTGCGGAGTCGTCGGCCTCCGCCCGAGCTATGGACGAGTCTCCCGCTACGGGGTTATTGCTTTTGCCTCATCCCTCGACCAGGTGGGGCCGATCACAAAAGATGTGCAGGATGCCGCGCTGATTCTCGGGACCCTCGCGGGACACGATCCCAAGGAAGCGACCTCCGTCGATCTCCCGGTGCCCGACTACGTAGCCGCGCTCGGACCGGTGACCTTGCAGGGGCTGCGGGTGGGCGTGCCAAAGGAATACTTTATCGAAGGGATGCAAAAGGGAGTCGAGGACGCTGTCCGCGCCGCCATTCGCGTCCTGGAGAGCCTGGGGGCGATTACCCAGGAGGTGAGCCTGCCGCACACCGATTACTCCCTCCCGGCGTATTACTTGCTCGCGCCGGCGGAAGCCTCTGCCAACCTCGCACGCTACGACGGCGTCAAGTACGGCCTTCGTGCAAAAGAGGGTCCCACGGACGAGATGTGGGCGGTCATGCGAGAAACTCGCGGTGAGGGCTTTGGAGCGGAGGTCAAACGGCGCATCATGCTCGGCACATATGCCCTCAGCGCAGGCTATTACGATGCCTACTATTTAAAGGCGCAAAAGGTGCGCACCCTCATCAAACGGGACTTTGACCAGGCGTTTAAGCAGGTGGACGTGATCGTAGCGCCGACGACGCCGAGCGTCGCCTTCAAGATTGGCGAAAAGGTGGACGATCCTCTGCAGATGTACCTGGCCGATGTCTTTACCCTCGCGCAGTCGCTGGCCGGCATCCCCGCGATTTCAATACCGTGCGGCTTGGTCGACGGCCTGCCGGTGGGTGTGCAAATCATGGGGCAGGCCTTCGACGAAGCGCGGGTGTTGCAGGTTGCGCACGCGTACGAGCAGGCCACGGACTGGCACACGCGCAGGCCCCCGCTCTAGAACCGGAGAAGAGGAAAGTAGAAAAATCGCGCTGCAAATGAAAAAAAGAGCTCCGTATTTGCTCTTTGGCCCACTCTGATATATAATAGCGGCTCGGACACGCGGTCTACCAATCACGCTTCCTGATCCGAGGATGTGTGCCCCGCGCCACACGCGGGGTGATCCGAGGAAGTGAGGGGAGCGGCCGCCCCACCGGTCAAATTTCACGGGACCGATGGAGAAAACACAAGGAGAAGTTCAGTGGCTATTTTACCGATGAAGTCTTTGCTCGAAGCCGGCGTCCATTTCGGCCATCGCACGCGCCGGTGGCATCCCCGCATGCGGCAGTACATTTTTACCGAGCGGAATGGCATCCACATCATCGATCTTCAGCAAACGATGGGCAAGCTGGAGGAAGCTTATAACGCCATTCGCGACATGGTCGCCGAAGGGGGCACCGTCCTCTTTGTCGGCACCAAGCGCCAGGCTCAAGAGACGATTGCTCAGGAAGCCCAGCGCTGCGGAATGCCCTATGTGAATCAGCGATGGCTCGGCGGGACGCTCACCAATTTCCGCACCATTCGCAGCCGGATTGATTACTTGCTCAAGCTCGAGGAGCGCCAAGCGAGCGGCGACTTGGACAAGCTGCCCAAGAAAGAGGCCTTGATGCTGACGCGCGAGCTCACAAAATTGCAGAACCGGCTCGGCGGTCTGAAAGAGATGCGGCGGCTTCCCAAAGTTCTGTTCATCGTGGATACCCGGCACGAGTCCAATGCGATTGACGAAGCGAATACGCTCAATATTCCGATTGTCGCCATGTGCGACACCAATTCGGACCCGGAGCCGATCGCCTTTCCCATTCCCTCCAACGACGATGCCATTCGTGCCATCAAACTGATTACCGGCAAGATTGCCGACGCGGTCGTCGAGGGCAAGAACATTCGCGGCGTTATTGCCGCCGAGGCTGAGGAATACGGCGGGGCGCCCGCTCCAGTCGAGGCGCCCGCGACCGAGGAGCCTCAGGTTGTGCTCGCCCAAGAAGGAATCGCAGGCGAGACGGAAGAGCGCGTGGAGGAACTCGAAACCGGAGAGATGCAAGGGGTCGTGCCGGAAGGCGAGGCAGCTTGAGTATGGCGATTCCAACAGAGCAGATCAAGAAACTGCGCGAACTGACGGGCGCGGGGGTGCTGGAAACCAAGCACGCCCTCGAGCAGGCGAATGGCGATTTTGATCAAGCGGCCGCCGTGCTCAGGGCGAAAGGGCAGGCCCGGGCCGAGAAAAAGGCTGAACGGGCCGCGACCCAGGGCTTGATCGAAACCTATGTCCACTCGGACATCCACTCGGCCGGCAAGGTGGGCGCCATGCTGGAGCTCAACTGCGAGACGGACTTTGTCGCGCGGACTGCCGAGTTTCAGCAGCTCGCGCACGACCTTGTGCTTCATATTGCGGCGACCAACCCCAAATACATCTCACCCAACGATATTCCTACCTCCGTACGCGAACAAGCCGAGTCCGATTTTAGGGCGCAAGTGGAGTCGGAAGGGAAAAAAGGTCCGCTGGTCGACAAGATCATCCAGGGCAAAATGGAGAGTTACTTTAAAGACCACTGTCTCTTGCGGCAGCCTTTTATCCGGGACGAGAGCATCACGATTCAAGACCTCGTCCAGTCCGTCGCGATGAAGATGAGGGAAAACATCGTCGTGCGGCGGTTCGTTCGCTATCAGCTAGGAGAGTAACCACAGAGAGAAGAGGGGAAATTAGTGGAAACAAGGGAGACTGATTTCCCCTCTTTTCCGCTTGTTTCCCCTCTCTACTTGAGGGAGAGATGGCAGAACCCAAATACAAACGGATCCTGCTGAAACTGGGCGGGGAAGCCCTTTCCGGCCGGGGACAATTCGGGATCGATCCCAAAGCTGTCGCCTATCTGGCCGACGAAATCCGGGCCGTCCAAGAGCACGGAGTCGAGATTGCGATTGTGATCGGCGGAGGCAACTTTTGGCGCGGCAACGATCCCTATGCACGAAGCATGGACCGGGGGACCGCCGATTATATGGGCATGCTCGCGACCGTGATGAATGCTATGGCTCTGCAGGACTCGCTCGAGGCGCGGAGCATTATGACCCGCGTCCAGACGGCCATTGAGATGCGCGCCATCGCCGAACCCTATATCCGCCGGCGTGCCATCCGCCACCTCGAAAAGGGACGCATCGTGATCTTTGGCGCCGGCACGGGCAACCCCTTCTTTACCACCGATACCGCCGCCGCCCTCCGCGCGAAGGAAATCGACGCCCAGGCCATCCTCAAGGCCACCAAGGTAGACGGCGTTTACGACAAAGACCCCCTCAAGTACCCGGACGCGAAAAAGTTCGAACGGATGACCTATAACGAAGCCATCCTGATGGAGCAGGTGCAGGTGATGGACAATACCGCTTTCACCCTTTGCATGGAACATGACCTGCCCATTATCGTGTTTGACCTTTCTCAGCCGCGTGCGATCGAGCGCGCCGCCCTGGGAGAGGCGATCGGAACGATGATCTCCAAATAACTGGACAGTTCTTTCTGCGGTGATGGCGATGATTGACGATGTCAAAGCTGATGTTGAAAGCAAGATGAAAAAGACGATCGAGGCGCTCAGGCGGGAGCTCCTGTCCATCCGCACCGGGCGAGCTACGCCCGCGCTCCTCGAACCGCTCAAAGTGGACTATTACGGCGCGCCCACGCCCTTGGTGCAGATGGCGACGGTCTCAGCACCCGAACCGCGTCTCTTGACGATCAAGCCGTGGGACCAGTCCACGCTGCAGGCGATTGAAAAGGCGATCTTAAAGTCCGACCTGGGTCTCACGCCGATGAACGACGGCAAGATCATCCGGCTCGCGATCCCTCCGCTGACCGAAGAGCGACGCCGTGACCTCACCAAAGTGGTCCACAAGCACGCCGAAGAGGCCCGCGTCGCGCTCCGCAACGTTCGCCGCGATGGCCTCAAAGACCTGGAGGACTTGGAAAAAGAAAAATTGATCTCGGAGGACCAGCATTTCAAGGGAAAAGAAATGCTGCAAGAGTTGATCGACAAGTACACGGTCCAGATCGATCAACACTCCAAGGCGAAAGAAGCCGAGATCATGGAAGTCTGATCATGGCTCTTGACAC
The DNA here is from genome assembly GCA_023489485.1 of Chloroflexota bacterium. Taxonomy (GTDB): domain Bacteria; phylum Chloroflexota; class Anaerolineae; order UBA4142; family UBA4142; genus JAMDCU01. The sequence continues at coordinate 17,421 of JAMDCU010000139.1, read as the reverse complement.
AAATGCGCTGACCAAGATTCCGGCTCACGTCGCCATCATCATGGACGGCAACGGGCGCTGGGCCCGGCAGCGGGGTCTGCCACGACTGGCGGGGCACCGGGCTGGCACGGAAAACATGCGGCGGATCCTCGAAGGCGCGGTCGAGTTCGGCGTCTCGGTGCTGACCGTTTACGCCTTTTCCACCGAGAACTGGGGCCGCCCGGAACCCGAAGTCCATGGTCTTTTGGAAATCTTTAAGGAGATGGTCGCGCGCGAAGTGCCGGAGCTGAACAAGAACGGGGTACGGCTGCGTCACCTCGGGCAGTTAGAGGGCATTGACGAGAGCTTGCAGGAGCAAGTGCGGCAGGCAATTGCCCTGACGAAAGATAACCATCGGATAACGCTGAACGTGGCCTTTAATTATGGGGGGCGAGCCGAGATCCTCGACGCCGTGCGGAGAATGATTCAAGACCACGTTGCGCCCGATCAGGTGAATGAGACGCTCCTGTCGAGCTATCTGTATACGGCGGGCCTGCCCGACCCCGATCTCATCATCCGGACTGCCGGCGAGATGCGCCTTTCGAATTTTCTAATCTGGCAGTCGGCCTACGCCGAGTATTACAGCACCCCGACACTGTGGCCTGACTTTGACAAGCAGGAACTGTACCAAGCACTACTGGCTTTTGGTCAGCGGCACCGCCGCTTTGGGAAATTGGAGAACGTCTAGAGCGCTTATCCCTTCGGGATTCCCTTGTGCTCAGATACCGCCTCGCGAGCGCCATCGTCCTGATCCCCGTCATCCTCGGGGCCGTAATCCTCGGCGGTCCCGTTTATTTCGCGCTAGCCCTCGCCGGCTTGCTCGTCTGCGGCTATGAGTTTTATCAGATGGCTGAGCACGCGGGGTATCATCCCTATCCTATCCTCGGTCTAGCCCTCGTTACCCTTTTCGTGTGGGACGCTTACGCGCGCACTTTTAGCTCACGCGATATCCTGTCCCTGGCACTCGTCGTCTCGCTCGTCATCGCGATCTATTGGCGCAGGGAAGGCTGGATTGCGGGCTGGGCTCTGACTTTTGCGGGCGCGCTCTATATCGGCGTTCTCGGGGCCTATTTCATTCTTATGCGCTCGCTGCCGGACGGGCAGATCTGGACGGCGGGGGTCCTCTTGACCACCTGGGCAACCGATACCGCCGCCTACGCCGCCGGGCACCGCTTTGGCCGCCACGGCTTTTTTACGAGCATTAGCCCCAAAAAGACTTGGGAGGGCGCGATTGGCGGTTGGGTGGCCGCTATCGTCGTCATGTTCCTTTTCGCTACAATCGCCGGGCTTGCTCCGTTGTATAGCATCGGACTGGGCACCGTCGTGGGCCTTGCGGCGACCTTTGGAGATCTTGCCGAATCGGTGCTCAAGCGCCAGTTTGGCGCCAAGGACTCGGGGGCCCTGGTGCCGGGGCACGGCGGACTTTTGGATAGGGCCGACAGTCTTCTTTTTGCGGGGGTGTTTGCGTACTATTCTCTGGTTTGGGCCTTGCATTTAGCGCTGCCCAAGTGACGCACGAACTATGGCGGACCTTTTTCTGGCCAGTCTCGCGCTGGGGAATATCATTCTTTCCTCGGCAATCATCATCGTCTCTTTTTCGCTTTTTCTCTATCTGATCGCGAATAATTGGCGCAACTCGGTCGCGCGATCTTTTTCCGCGCTGCTCGCTATTATCACCATCTTTTACATTGGCGATGTCTTTCTTCAGCGCGTGGAGACCTTTCCCGACGCCGTGATCTGGCTCAAGTTCAAATGGTTCGGAATCGCCTTTATCCCCGCCACGTACCTGCACTTTTCGGATGCCGTCCTCCGCTCCACGCATGATACTTCCCCGCGCCGCCGTGCGGCCGTGCCTCTTTCTTACGTGGCGAGCGCTGCATTTCTCATCCTTGTCTGGCTGACCGACCTCGTCGTACGAGACGGCTTTTATTTCCCCCAGGCAACCCAGTTCAAAGCCGGACCCGTCTTCCCTCTCTTTGCTCTGTTCTTTTTTGCCCTGACCGGCTGGGGGTTCTACAATCTGCGTGCGGCGCGGCGCCGGACGCTGACGCCGACCTCGCGCCGCCGCATGCTCTACCTCGCCGCGGCCCTTGTCGCGCCGGCTCTCGGCGTCTTTCCTTACCTCATCTTTGCGAGTTTTCCCGCCGAGTTCTCGCCGGCGCTCCTCCTGCTCATCACGCTGGTTGCCAAAATGGGCATCGCTTTGATGATCATCGTCATGGCTTATACGGTCGCGTACCAGGGCGCCCTTTCGCCTGACCGCGTGATCAAGCACAACCTGGTCCACTACCTGCTCCGCGGGCCTCTGGTCGCCATCGCCGTGATCGGACTGATGCTCTCCGTTCCTCCGGTCGAACGCTGGCTGGGCTTGTCGCGGGAAACAGTCCTATTTGCGACCGTGCTCGGGGCGATCGTCCTGCTGGAGCTTGTCATCAATCAGGCCAAGCCCTTGATCGATCGGGCCATCTTTTGGGGAGACCGCGACGAACTGGACCGCATCCAGGAGATCGACAAGCGTCTCTTGACGACCAGCGACCTCCGACAATTGCTCGAGAACATTATGGCCGCGACATGTGACCTCCTGCGCGTCCCCACCGGTTTTGTCCTCGCTCCCGACGACGGGCAATGGAGAATAGAGGCAGCCACAGGACCGCGTGAGAGCATGCGCCAATTCCTCACCTCAACTGACCTGTCCGAATTAGCACACTCGGAGAGTGCGGAGGGAGCCTCGGGCTTTTTCGCCCGCGGGGACTTTTGGTTACGGCCTTTGCATTCGAGAACGGGAGGAGCCATCCTCGGCATTATGGGCGTCGAAGCCCGGGCAGCGAACCCGGATCTCTCGGAGCACGAGGAGGATCTCGTCGCCGCGTTGGCGGCGCAGGCCGAGCTGGCATTGGAGGACCGGCAGCTGCAGCAAGGGATGTTCAGCGTCCTTGAACAGATCACGACGGAAATCGAACTCTTGCAGCGAGCGCGCGGCAAGCCACGTTATACCGGCGCGCTCGAAAAAGAACGCGTCGAAGAGGAAATCCTTCCCTCACCCGCTTTTCACCGGGCCGTCAAGGATGCCCTCGACCACTATTGGGGCGGCCCGAAATTGACCGAGAATCCCCTCCTGCAGCTCAAGATCGTGCAGAACGCCCTGCCCGAGTACGAAAACAATCCCACTCGAGCTCTGCGCGCACTGATCCTCCGCGCGATTGAATCGCAAAAGCCGAACGGACCGCGCTCGCTGACCTCGCCGGAATGGCTCCTATACAATATCCTCGAACTCAAAGTCATTCAGGGCAAGCGCGTGCGCGAGATTGCGCGCCAACTCGCGCTCAGCGAGAGCGACCTTTATCGGAAGCAGCGCGTGGCCATCCAAGAGGTGGCCAAGACGCTCGCCTCGATGGAAGAACGTAACGTTCAAGCCGGCGTCGACCCTTCGAGTGCCGAACCGGTACCAACCGCGACTCTGCACAAGGAGCCCGCAGCCGTAAAATCGGCTGACCGGGCCTAGAGTCTCCCCCGCTGTGTCTGTGGCCTGCTCCACGGTATCTTCGTGAGCAGGCCATTAATTTTCCCATTTTCGCTTCGAACCGCTTCGGGACGCCCGTTTGCCCAACAAGGTTTCGTGAGTTTAGTATTGACTAAACTTTCCATTCGTTGTATAATGTTCGTGATCTTGTGAACTATAAACCGGTTCATCTCAGGGGGACGCATGGACAAGGAGCAGCGACGATTTGAGGGAAGGCATTTTATCGAGGACATGGGGCTCCTCTTTGAGCAAGGAGGGCATCCTCGTATGGCAGGCCGCATCTTGGGTGCCCTATTGATTGCCAAACCTCCCTACCAATCCGCGACCCAGCTGGCTGATACCTTGCAGGCCAGCAAAGGCTCCCTCAGCACAATGACTCGTCTGCTGCTTCAAATGGGGCTCATCGAGCGAGTGGGTCTGCCGGGCCATCGGAGTGATTACTTTCGCATCAAGCCGGGCGCCTGGACGGCGTTGGTCCGCCAGACGGTCTACGAGCTGACCGCCATGCGCCAGTTGGCCGAACGCGGATTGGAGCTCATCGACAACGAGGACACTGATACGCGCGAGGGCCTGGCCGAGGCACACGATCTGTACGGCTTTCTCGAACGCGAGTATCCGTTGCTGATCGAGCAATGGGAAAAAGAGCGCCAGACGACTCTCCGAAAGAAAAAGTAAAGTGATTCTCAAAGGCCTCCTGCGCCGCAAGACGCGGACCCTTTTGACGCTGGTCGGCATCGCGATCGGCGTTGCCGCGGTCGTCGCCCTGAGCGGCATGGCCGAGGGGTTCATCAACTCGTTCAGCACAATCCTTACGTCCAGTGGGGCGGATATTATCGTGACGCAAGCGGACTCGCCGGATATTCTCTTTTCGGCGGTTGACGACGTCGTGGGCCCACAGATCGCCGTCATCCCTGGCGTCAAGGCCGTTTCCGGCATCCAACTCGCCATGGTGTCGACGGCGGATGCTCCCTACTTTTTCGTCTTCGCTCTCGACCCGAAGGAGTTTGGCATTCGACATTATCGAGTGGTCAAAGGCAAATCGATTGCCGGACCGCGCCAAATGCTCCTGGGACAGATTCCCGCGCGGGATTATCACAAAAAGGTCGGCGATTACTACAAGATTCAAAACATCTCGTTCCGCATCGTCGGCATCTACGAGACCGGCGAAAACGTCGAGGAAAATGGGGCGGTGATCTCTCTCAAAGAGGCCCAGGAGATATTCAAGAAGCCGAATCAGGTGGCGTTTTATCAGATCCAAGTGGAACGTCCCGATCTGGTCCCTACGGTGCTCAAGCAATTGGAGCATCGCTTTCCCAAGCTGACAGCCTCCCGCTCAGCCAATTACATGGACAATTCCCAGGAGACCATGATGTTGCGCGCGATGGGATGGTTTATCGGCTTGCTCGCCATGCTCGCGGGCGGATTGGTCATGATGAACACGATGCTGATGAGTGTGTTTGAGAGGACACGCGAAATCGGCGTGCTGCGCGCTCTGGGCTGGCGACGGGGCCGCGTGCTCCGCATGATTCTGGGCGAAGCCCTTCTCTTGAGCCTCGCCGGCGGGTTGCTCGGCAATGCGATGGGCGTCGCCCTGCTCGCGTGGGCCAATCAGCTGCCGGTCCTCGCCGGATTTCTCAATAACGCGTACTCACCGACGCTGTTCCTCGAGGCCATGCTAATCGCGGCGGCCCTTGGCGCGGCCGGCGGCCTCTACCCCGCCTGGCGGGCGGCGGGGTTGCAGCCGGTCGAGGCGATGCGTTACGAGGGGACGAGTGCCAAGTCAAGAACCAAAAATGAATGGGAAAGAGGCAGCTTTCTCGTCGGGGGGATGGCGCTGCGTAACGTGCTTCGGCAGCGGACACGCACACTGCTGACACTGCTTGCCATCGGAGTCAGCGTGGGGCTGGTCGTGGCGCTGGGGGGCATGGGAGAAGGTTTGATCGAGCAGATGTCGGCGATTGGCAGCCAAAGCGGCGACCTGACGATCACCGAGACCAAAGCGTCCGATATCAGCGTGGCGGCGATCGACGACAAAGTCGGGCGCTATGTAGCCACTCTGCCCGCCGTGCAACACGTCTCGGGGATGCTCATTGTGATCGCCTCGGCACCGGGCATGCCCTATCTTCTGGCTTTTGGTTACGATCCGACTTGCTTCGCGATCCGCCGTTTCGCGATCACGGAAGGAGAGCGCTTACGGAACCCGCACGAAATGATCCTCGGCAAAATCGCAGCTAAGAACTTGCACAAACGCGTCGGCGACAATTTCCAGATGGTCGGCAGCAACTATCGCATCGTCGGGATCTATGAAACCGGAGTCGCCTACGAAGATGCTGCGGGTGTGATCTCTCTGCAAGAAGCGCAGCGTCTATTCAAAAAGCCGAACCAAGTCAGCATGTATGGCATCAAGCTGAAAGACCCAGGCCAGGCGGATTCGGTCAAGAAGCAGATCGAATCCCGTTTTTCCCAGGTGAGCGTATCGCGCTCGACCGAGTTCGCGGAAAAACTAAACGATATGAACACTTTTCGCATCATGACCAACACCCTCTCGTTTATCTCCATCCTCGTCGGAGGGGTGGGGATGATGAATGCCATGTTGATGAGCGTCTATGAGCGCACGCGAGAAATTGGCACCCTCCGCGCATTGGGTTGGAAGCGGAGGCGTGTTGTGGGAATGATCCTGAGCGAATCGCTCCTGCTCAGCATTTTGAGCGGGCTGGCGGGGATCGCTCTCGGAGTCGGGCTCGGCACCTTGATCACTTTGGAACCGTCGATGGGGTCCTTCTTGAAGGGAAGCTACACTCTCCCGCTCTTGTCTCAGGCCATGATCATTGCACTGGTACTCGGAGGCATTGGCGGCCTGTATCCGGCATGGCGGGCGTCGAGCCTATCGCCGATCGAGGCGCTGCGGTATGAGTGAGATCAACAAGCCGATCACACATGAGCAGATGACAAATGTGACATGGGATGAGTGGCGAAAGACCTGAAAGGGAATGCGCGAAACGTGATGCAAAGAGCAGCGTTTACGCAAGGCGTGTAGGATGGTTCGCCGGAGGGGGCAATGAGCAAGCGCAATGTGGTGATCGGGCTGGTCGTGATCTTGATACTGGGAGGGGGCTATTGGGCGCTGGACGGTGGCGCCAGTTTTGGTCCGAGGCCTACCCCCACACCCGCATCAGAAGAGAGCGAGCTGGATTATCTCGTCACAGCCTCGGGCACGCTTCTCCCCGCCAAGCGGGCCAACTTGTCTTTCAAAATCCCGGGCCAAGTGGTGCAAGTTGCCGTCAAGCAGGGGGACCAGGTCAAGCGGGGTGATGTCCTTGTCCTCCTCGAGGCTGCAGAACCGGAAGCAGGGATCGCGATGGCCCAGGCTAACCTTAATCAACTAATGGCGGGGCCGACAAAGGAGGAGATTGCCGTTGCACAGGCGAACATCGATGCGGCGCAGGCCCAACTCTTAAAGGTCCGCGCAGGGGCCACCCCCGAAGAGGTCGCCACTGCCAAGGCCACGCTCGAGCGCGCTCAGTCGGGTCTGCGAGATGCCCAATCGGCCTACGACAAAGTCAAAGACGACCCCGCAGTTGGCATGTATCCGCAGAGCCAGGCCCTGGAGGCTGCATGGCAAGAATACAGGATAGCCGAGGCGCACTATAACCAAGTCGTCAAGGGCGCGACCGCAGACGACATTCGTATCGCGGAAACGGCTGTCGGCATCGCACAAGCGAACCTAAACCATGTGAAAGCCGGCGCGCGGCCCGAAGAGATTTCGGTGGCTCAAGCACGTCTGGACCAGGCCAAGGCGGGCCTGGCCGCCACCATCCTCACGGCTCCTTTTGACGGCACAGTCGCTTCCGTCGGCATCCAAGAAGGGGAGACGGTTTCGCCGAGCGTTCCGGTCGTCACGTTGGGCGATCTCGGCGCTCTGCGGCTCGAGACAGACGATCTGAGCGAGACGAGCGTTGCTCGTGTGAAAGCCGATCAACTTGTGAACATCTCCTTTGAAGCACTCCCGGGCAAGACCTTCAAGGGCAAAGTGACGGAAATTGCTCCGCTCTCTTCCGCTCGACAAGGCGGGACGAATTATACCGTCTATGTCGGGATGGCTTCACTGGATCCGGCTTTGCGCTGGGGCATGACGGGGCATATCGAGATTGACACGCGTCAATGAGCAATACCATTAGATCAATTGGCCCGTCTGCCAATGAAAAGCGAAAGTGATGGGAGACGTGAGACGTTTGACCTGAAAGTTGAACTTTCACCCATCGCATCTGGGAGATATGATGGCTGAACCAAGAAGCGTGGTGGTCGAGACGCAAGACTTGGCCAAAATGTATGGAGACGGCGATGCGATTGTTGCGTTGGATGGGGTGAACCTTCGAATTTGCGCGGGTGAATTTGTCGCCGTGATGGGTCCGTCAGGTAGCGGCAAGAGCACTCTGCTCAACTTGCTCGGCGCCCTCGACCGGCCCAGCCACGGGGTTTGTCGCGTGGCGGGGCAGGATCTGGCGCACGTCAGAGACCTGGACCGCTTTCGCTCCAAGACGGTGGGGTTTGTTTTCCAATTGCACAATCTCATTCCTACCCTGACGGCACTTGAAAATGTAGAGATACCGCTGCAAGAAGAGCGAATGACCGATGCCGCTCGCCGCCAGCGGGCCATGGGGTTGCTCGGGTTGGTGAATCTCTCCGATCGGATGCACTTTCTGCCGGCACAATTGTCCGGGGGCCAGCGCCAGCGGGTGGCGATCGCACGCGCCCTCGCGAACAACCCCTCTCTCGTGCTCGCGGATGAACCAACCGGGAATTTGGACAGCAAGAGCACAGATGAGATTATGGACCTGCTCAAGAAGCTAAACCGTGAGCAAGGGACCACCTTTATTGTCGTCACGCACAACCCCGCCGTCGCCCGCGCTGCGGATCGGGTCGTGACACTACGAGACGGCCGTGTCTTGCGTGACGAGCGGATTGAGAACGTGTACCTGGAGGACCTCAGGGAGTTTAAGGAGACGGCGCTCGGCCACGCGCTGGTCGACGGCGACATCCCCTCCGATTTGAGTGCGCTCGGGCTGGACAAGCTCGCCGCCTCGATCGGCCAATTGCTAAGGACGGTGTAGGTCAGTCTGCCGATGCACCAACCCCGCCAAGGTCCCGCCCCGCAGAGTGCGCGGGCGTCTGGCGGGGGGCAATGTGCCAATGACAGACGAAGAGAGAGGTGTAAGGGTACGGAGGAGGGGAGGATCTTGAGAGGCGGATCGCTGTTTTTAAGGTCAAGCACTTGACAGCGGAATGAAACTGGGCGTATACTTGCCGCGAGATTGAACTGAAAAAGGACCCTCGTTAGGCGAGGCGTCTGCGCGAGACACAGGCCGCTGTCCCGAAACGTCGAGAGACGCCGAGGGGTAGACCAGGCAAGGCCGGCATAAGGCTTTGCTACAAGCGGCTGGAGGTTTCCCGCTTTTCGCAGGGGAAGCCCTGCCTACGCTACGCAGTGCCGAAGCTCAACCAGTGGGGGCGCCCTGACGGAATATTGCAGGGCACACTTTGCCGCTTTTGTTCAGGCATGTTTCACCAACACAGGTAAGTTGCACTGGACTACTCTTGGTGATTCACACGGTAGCGGCGAAGCACAATGGCTTGGCCCGCCTCCCTGGTTTAACGGGGAGGTTTTCTGTTTCCTAGAGTGGAGGCCGGAATCATGAACATGAACAGTCCACTTTTGGCAGCCAAGCTGCATATTCCAACACCACGTCCAGACCTGGTCGCCCGCCCGCGCCTCTTCCAAAAACTGGATCAGGCTCTCACCCGCCCTCTCACGCTCCTCTCTGCCCCACCCGGCTTCGGCAAGACAACCCTCGTAAGCGCATGGCTCAGCACGAAGGCGGAAGGCGGAAGGATGAAGGATGAAGGGAGCAGGGGAGAAAAGGTAGAAGGCAGGAGGCCGAAAGCAGAAAGCAGAGGGCAGGAGGCACCAGACCGGCTAGACAGCTTTCATCCTTCATCCTTCATGTATCCGGCTTTACGTGTTGCTTGGTTGTCGTTGGACGAACGCGACAATGATGTCGCACGCTTTATGATGTATTTGGTCGCGGCGCTCGAAACTGTGCAGGCGGGAGTCGGGCAGCAAGCGCTCAATCGACTCCGTTCCCGACGGAAGCTCCCGCTCGAAGCGGCGATGACGCTACTCAGCAATAACATCGTCACGATGCCGGAGTTTCTCCTGGTGCTCGACGACTATCACGTGATCGAGCTGCAGGCGATTCACGAGGCAATGGCGTTCTTACTCGACCGCCTCCCACCCCCGATGCATCTGATCCTCGCCACGCGCACAGACCCGCCATTCCCACTCGCGCGCTTGCGCGCCCGCGACCAACTCGTCGAGCTGCGCGCTCCCGACCTGCGCTTTGGGCCCGAAGAAGCCGCGGCCTTTCTCAACGACCGGATGGGGCTGGGGCTGACGCCGGAGCAAATCGCGGCGCTCGACGCGCGGGCGGAAGGCTGGATTGCGGGACTGCAGCTCGCCGCCCTTTCCCTGCGCGGGCGGCAGGACATTGCCGAGTTTGTCCGTGCGTTTGCCGGCAGCCAGCATTTCGTCCTGGACTATTTGACGGAGGAAGTGCTGCAGCGTCAAACGCCAGACATTCAGACTTTTTTGCTGCAGACAAGTATTCTCGACCAGATGAATGCCGCGCTCGCCGACGCGGTCACGGGGCGGACCGATAGTTTACAAATCCTGGCACAGCTCGAGAAGGCAAATCTCTTTATCATCCCGCTCGACGAGGCCCATCGATGGTATCGCTATCATCACCTCTTTGCCGATCTCTTGCAGAGCCGCTTGCAGCAGTCCCATCCCGAGCAATTGCCGGATTTGCACCGGAGAGCGAGCGTTTGGTACGAACAAAACGGACAGGCGAACGAAGCAGTGGAGCATGCCCTCGCCATCCCGGACTTTAATCGCGCCGCGCATCTCATCGAACAGGTGGGACTGGCCCTCGTCCTGAGGAGCGAAGTCACAACCCTCTTGAACTGGATCTCGCCGCTGCCGGACGAGGTCATTCTGTCACGGCCCTTTTTATGCCTCATCCAGGCAGCGGCGCTTACCATGACAGGCAAAATCGAGTCGGGGGCCGCACGCTTGGCTCTGGTGGACGACGCCGCGCTCGACCCGTTCGCCCGCGCGATGGCTGCCTTGTTGCGCCCGGTCCTCGCGCTCTTGCGCGCCGACATACCGAATGCCATCGAGTCTGCACGACGTGCGCTGCAAGCCGCAGAGGCCTCGACCGCCAACCCGGCCGATCCGCAGGCCGAGTACAACACGATTGCGACCGTCTACATAGCCCTCTTTCTCGCCGAGCTACAAATCATTGCCGGCCAAATCCGTGCGGCGGCTGCTACATGCCGACGCGGACTGGAAATGGGAAATGCCATCCCTCGAACGAGCGCATGGGCCATCGTCCCCGGTTTCACGCACTATGTCCTTGCCGAGTTGCTCTACGAGTGGAATGAACACGAAGTGGCAGCGCAGGAGGCTGAACAATGCCTGCAGATCTGTCGCGCCGCCGGCAACGAAGAGTTCGAGTCCTACGTCCTCGTCACCTTGGCGCAGATTCAACAGGCGCGGGGATACGCGGATAAAGCGTACTGGATGGTTCAGCAGGCAGTTCGGCTTGAACACCAGAGGAACATCGCGGGCGAGGTTCGGTTTGTCGCCCCACGGCTTGCCCAGGTCCTCATCGCACAGGGCCGACTGGACGAGGCGGCGCAGTTCGTACAAGAATTGCCCCCCGAGGATGAAATAGTCTGGGATGCGTTCGAGCGCGGGCTGGCCCCCATCGCCCGCGCGCGCGTCCTGATCGCGCAACGAGAATTCGACCAGGCGGTCCGAGTGCTCGAGCCGTTGCAGGAAGCAGTGGAAACCGCTGCTCAGATGGGAAGACTCATTGAGATTCTAGCATTGCTCGCTCTGGCATGGCAGGAGCTGGGCGATACGGCAAGAGCAAGAACCGCTCTGATGCGGGCTCTTTCCCTCGCGGAACCCGAAGGCTATGTGCGGACGTTTGTCGACCTGGGAGAGAAGATGGAATTTTTGATTTCGGATTTCAGATTTAGGATTGAAAAAGAAGGCAATCGCCGGCTCTTGGAGTATGTGAATAGGCTGTTGGCAGCTTTTCCTCTCGCGCACGCGGCATCATCTCATAAATCTGAAATCATAAATCTGAAATCTGAAATCCCCGAGCCTTTGAGCGAACGCGAGCTGGCGGTGCTCCGGCTGATCGCGGAGGGACTGTCGAACCAGGAAATTGCAGACCGGCTGGTGGTTGCCATAAGCACCGTCAAGACACACATCAACAATATCTACGGCAAGCTGGGCGCCGGCAGCCGGATCCAGGCGGTGGAGCGGGCGCGCGAGCGGGGCCTGTTGCCGCTGTGATACTAGGTCACATGGAGGTAAGCATGAGTGTGTTCGCGCTTGCCGAGATATGTTGTTCACAAAGCCAACGGTTGGGCTGGATTGCTACGGTTAGCCCGAAGGGGCAGCCGCGCGTCGTGCCAGTCCGGTTTCGGTGCAACCCGGAGTTAGCCGTTGGGAGAGGCGAGCGAGAAAGCTCGCGGTGCATCAATCGCCCCGGCACCGTACGCGGCGACCGCCCATTCTTCTTCAGGGTCGCGAAACTGCATAGAGTACAGGCGGGCATATAGCCCATTCTCTTTCATCAGTTCATCGTGCGTGCCCAATTCGACAATGCGACCGGCTTCCAACACCGCGATGCGGTGGGCCACCTTGATGGTGCTCAAACGGTGTGCGATAATCACAGTGGTCCGGCCCTGCATGAGTCGGTCGAGCGCTTGCTGCACCAGTTCTTCAGATTCATTGTCCAGCGAGCTGGTCGCCTCATCCAGCAAGAGAATGCGAGGGTCTTTCAAAATGGCCCTGGCAATCGCGATGCGCTGACGCTGCCCTCCACTCAGGTTCATGCCTCGCTCGCCAACCACCGTTTCATACTGTTTTTGAAAGCCCATGATAAAGTCATGGGCATTCGCCGCGCGCGCGGCGGCGACTATTTCCTCTTCGCCAGCCTCGAGCCGACCATAGCGAATGTTCTCGCGGATCGTTCCCCCGAACAGCATTGCCTCTTGGGGCACGATGCCGATCTGTTCCCGCAGGCTGTGCTGCGTCACGCCCCTCAGATCCTGTCCGTCGACGCGGATCGTCCCCCCCGTCGGATCGTAAAAGCGGGGAATCAGGTTGCACAGCGTGCTCTTGCCCGCCCCGCTGGGACCGACGAGCGCCAGAATTTCGCCGGCATGAACGTCCAGGGAGACGTTCTCCAGCACCGGCAACTCTCCATCATAGCTGAAGGAAACGTTCTCAAAAGTGATTTGCCCACGGACGGAGGGAAGAATCACGGCGCCCGGAAGGTCCCGCACGGTGGGTTCCGTGTCAAGGATCTCAAAGACTCGCTGGACTCCTCCCACGGCAGCGCTCAGTTGCCCATACAAGCCTCCCAATCCGCCCAGGCTGGCGGCGATCGAGATGCCGTACATCAGGAAACCCGTGATCATTGCCAGCGTCAGCCGCCCGGCAAGCACCTGCTGCCCGCCGTACCACATGATGGCGGCAATCGAGCCGAAACCCAGAAACAGCATGACCGAGCCGAAAAGAGAATTATACACAGCCATCCGCAAGGCGGACTGAAAGGTCCTGGTCATCGCGGTCTCATAGCGCTGTGTTTCGTAGGCTTCGCGACCAAAGCTCTTGACAACGCGGATGCCTTGCAGCCCTTCTTCGGCGACGATGGTCGAATCGGCAAGCTGGTCCTGGATGCGCGTGCTCCCCTTGCGAATCCGACTGCCAAATGCAAAGGCAATCAGGATCACCACCGGCACCAGCGCCAGGATGAAGAGGGTGAATTGGGCGTTCAGCGTAAGCAGGATAGCGATCGAGCCGATGAGCGTCAGCGCCTGGCTGAGGAGCATCGTGAGGTTGGACGTCAACATCGTGCGCATCTGGGTGACATCGGACGATAACCGCGACACGAGGTCGCCGACGCGCCGGGACGCGTAAAAGTCGAGTGACAGCTTCTGCAGCCGGGCATAGAGCGAGGTGCGCAGATCGTAGACGATGCGCTCGCCGACAAAAGCGAGCAGATACGATTGCAGAAAGCTAAAAGTCGCCTGGCAGAAAAAGATCCCGATCAGCGCCCCCGCCAGCATGTTTAGCGGCCCACTGCTCTTGGCTTGGGTCACCGAGTCGAGGAGGCGAACGATGACCAATGGGAAAGCCAGCCCGAACCCACTGGACACCAAAAGCGCGAGGATTGCCAGCGCCATTCGCCCGCGGTAAGGTTTCAGGTATCCTAGCAGCCGGCGCCAGTTGACTGAGGTGATGGGCATGTGCGGTCTGTCCTCGCCGGATGGGCGCCGCGGTGCTGCTCCGCGGTGATTCGAGTGTTGCATCATCATATAGTGTCTTTTCTTCTCCTTCTCTTTGCCGCGAGAATAACACGTCCATGTAAACTCGAAATAAACTGGCGCCGTAACATAAAGACCCCGCCGGAAAATGGCGGGGCTGTCGCCCAGTCACTGTCAACGAGCAAGTCATGGAGCGACCCGGGAAAGCAAATCTTGCCTTGCCATGATGGCATCGCTTTAGGCAAACGCGCCGGCCGCACCGCTAGATTGCCACGGCAAAAGGCGTGACTATCAGCCACACAGCATAGGGGAGCGCCATAAGAGGCTTGCGAGTTCGCACATTGCTCCACTATTCGACCGGCAGAGTAACGATAAAGGTCGTGCCGGCGCTGGGTTGGCTCTTCAATCCAATTGTCCCCCTGTGCATTTCGACAATCTGCTTCGCAATCGCAAGCCCCAGACCGCTCCCTCCACTGGAACGCGTGCGCGATCTATCGGCTTTGTAAAAGCGCTCGAACACGCGCGCCTGGTCTGGCTCCG
>JAMDCU010000139.1:0-2546 GCA_023489485.1 Chloroflexota bacterium | reverse complement strand
TGCGGCGCAGTGCCAGAGCAAATCCTCGAATGGAAGTCAACGGCGATTGAATTTCGTGCGACACGTTGGAAATGAATTCCTGCCGCAGTTGCTCCATCGCGTCCAGTTCCACCGCCATGCTGTTCACACTTCTTGTCAGGTCACCCAGCATGCTGGTCTCGTTATCCTCCAGACGGACGCTGAAATCGCCTTTGGCAATCCGTTCCAACGCCTGGATAATCGGCCCGGACCAGCGCATTCGTTTCGTAACGAGCTTGTTGCTGAAAAAGCGCGCCAGGCTGGTTAGAATCACAATGCTAAGGAATAGCCCGAGCAATGAGTTGACGATTTGAGCTAGCAAAGGGTGTTGCTGGATACCGATGCTCTCGTAGATGAAAGAAGTCACAAAGAAGGCGACAGCAATCATTCCGGTCAGAAAAAGCGTGACAGCAGCCATTCCGCCAAGAACTCGAACGATGTGGCCTGGCTTCATGGACGCATCTCCAGGCGGTAGCCCAGGCCGCGGATGGTCCTTATCCGGAATGAATGCTTTTCCTCTGGGAAACGGTCGCGCAGTCGGTTGATGTGTACATCCAACGTCCGCTCGTTCCCTTCAAAGTCATAACCCCAAATATCCTCGATGAGCTGGTCGCGTGAAAAAGTCCTGCCGGGAGCGCTTGCCAGCTTGAACAAGAGCTCGAATTCTTTGAGCGGCAGAGTGAGACGGGTGCCGCCCACCTTTACCTCGTATGTTTTGCGATCCATCGACAATTCACCGATGTGGGCGGTCTGGGAGGCCGCAATGCGATACCGCTTCAAGAGCGCTCTCACGCGTGCGACCATTTCCAGCGGTTCAAAGGGTTTGACCAGATAGTCGTCTGCACCTAGCTCGAACCCTTTCAGTTTTTGGCTCGTGTCCCCTTTGGCAGTCAGCATAAGCACCGGCAAATCAAAGGACTCTTTCAATTGCCGGCAGAGCTCCCAGCCATCCATGTTTGGCATCATCACGTCGAGAATGACCAGGTCCGCCTTGACGGTTTCAAGCATTTTGAGCGCTTGCGCCCCATCAGGCGCCTCCTGGATGTCCAAGCCCTCATTCCGCAAAAAGACGCGAACCAACTCCCGAACATGGGAGTCGTCATCCACAATCAGTATTCGGCTCATACTACCCCGCACTCTAGATGAACACCACGGTCACGAGTATACGGCATTTTCGTAAACTGTATATTAACAGTTCTTGCGCCCAATTTCAAACGGCAAGTGCCTGATGGTCCGCTGATAGGGTGGGCGCCACGCTGTCAAGCCTTGATGCACAGTCTCCTCTCACTTACTCCACCCCCCTCTCCACCCCCAGCCTTCCAGTTCCACCCATCGAATCGATCCTTTGATGGATTACATACCACCCGTAATCAGCTAAACTACGTACAGAAACGAAACGGAGGAATATGGATGACCCTGCCTGTTATGAAATCCGGCTTGAGGAGCACCTGGACGAGCGCTGGACGGCTTGGTTCGAAGGCCTTGAGATCAGGCATGAAGCGGGCGAAACCATCCTTCGGGGCGAGATGGCCGATCAGCCCGCACTCTTCGGAGTGCTGGGCAAGGTCCGTGATCTGGGCCTGACGCTGATTTCGGTTCAGCGAGTTTCACCGCCGACCTCGCCGTCAAGCCCGCGGAGAGAATAGACGCCGATGAGGAGATGCAAATGTCCGAGCGCGAATTTCTGCTCATTCCATTGTTGACCGCCGTGGGGCTGGTCGTGGCTTGTCAAGCTGCGCCTACGCGTGCCCCCGCGCGCCTTGCTCCGGCCCCCACAAGCCAACCAACGGCGGCGGAGGTGGCCGACACGATTAATGTGCAGGGGATGTTTACCGCACCCAGCCAAGCAACACTGACGTTCCAGGGGAGCGGGCGTCTGACCGAGATACCTGTGCAAGAAGGTTCAAAGGTCAAGAAGGGGGATACGCTCGCGGCATTGGACAAGACCAGCCTGCAATTAGCGGCCCAGCAAGCGCAAGCTACCCTGGCAGGCGCGCAGGCACACTTGGACCAGACCAAAATGCCTGCTACGAATGCAGACACCTCCGCTGCCCAGGCGGCGGTGGATGCGGCGCTGAAGAACTATGAAATGGTCCGCGCGGGCCCGACTCCCAACGATGTTGCCGCGCTCAAGGCGCAGGTCGACAACGCCAAAGCGGCCCTTGCCCTGGCACAAGCTGCCTACGACAAGGTCGGCGGCGCGAGCAACCCGGATGTCGGTATGCTGCCCCAATCGGTCCAATTGCAGACGGCGAGCAACAACTACCTTGCGGCGCTCGCGGCGTACAACAGCGCCCTGGCCCATCCGACGGCGGCGGAACTCGCAGCGGCCTGGCAGCAGGTGAAGCAGGCGCAAGATGCCCTTTCACGCCTGCAACCGACGTCGGACAGCGTCGCGGCCGCCCAGGCGCAAGTCGACCAGGCTCAAGCCGCGCTCATGCTCGCTCAACGGCAAGTGGCAAACGCAACGCTTACGGCGCCGTTCGCGGGCACCGTTCTTGCGCTCGTAGCACACGTTGGCGAGACCG
>JAMDCU010000064.1:1208-44723 GCA_023489485.1 Chloroflexota bacterium | reverse complement strand
TCCTTCACCGCCAAGTCAAAAAGCCTTCCGCTTCGCAATCCGATCATCTCTGGCTCGTCCTCCTTGCCAGCCGCGTCAACAATTGGAAAGAGGCGCTCCTCATCTTCAAACCCGACACGCTCCTCCGTTGGCATCGCCAGGGTTTGCCGTTTGGTCAAGCCCCACGGTTTCTAATTCGAGATCGCGATAGCAAATATGGGGACGCCTTCACGCGGGGCGCTGCGGGCACATCGATCAGAATCTTGAAGACGCCTTATCGTGCGCCCAAGGCGAATGCGATTTGTGAAAGGTTTTTGGGCAGCGTGCGGAGAGAATGTCTCGACCACATCCTGGTTTTGGGGGAGCAACAGTTGTATCGGGTGATCCGGGAATACGTGGCATACTTCAATTGCGCGCGACCACACCAGGGCATCGAGCAGCAGATACCCGAGGGAAGTACGTCAGCTCCAGAGACGCAGGGGAAAGCCAAGATCATCGCGTTCCCAGTGCTGAATGGCTTGCACCATGATTACCAACTCGCGGCGTGAGTGAATGAGGGACGTTTGAATCGAGGCGGACGAAGTTTTCAGCCAGAACAACCGTTTTTCCCACTAGAATGAGCGCGAAAGCACGCCAAGAACGTTGATTTCTGCCTCGCCTGTTGGCGTATCCCACTTCGTGAAGTGGTGCCTTTGCGAAGTCGGAAGGAGGAGCTTTTCCGGGCGAAAACTGAGATAGGTCCGACCATTAGGCGCAGGAGGGACGTAGCGTAGAGAATCCACAGTCAAGAGCTGTTACAAAACCTGCGGAAATCTGTCCTTACCAGGCCAGCGCAGGCTGATATGCCCCGCGGACGTTCACTACAGCTTCACAAAAATGAGTATTGACACACAATTGAAACCGTGATAAACTCTGATTAATATTTCAACAACCCTCCCTCAACATTTTCCCCCCTTGTTTCAGTCAGTTACCGCATTGAGTTGGGCTCGGATGATGTCATCTGGTGTCGGGCAACTTGGGATGACTTTTTAGCCTAGTTAGCGTGTAACTCAGACTCCTAGTTGGCGTCGTTCTGCGCCCTTTTGGTTAGCATCAGCATTATAACATTCGCCGCTGATTGTTCATGATGAAATCGTGTTCATCTCTCCGTGCCGCGTATGGAAACGACCATCAGCGTCATCGCGCAAATGATCAAGGAGCTTCGCGCCAAGCGTGGTCTGACCCTCGATGAAGTCGCCGAGCGGAGTGGCTGCACGCCGAGTTTTCTCTCCCAGGTGGAGCGAAACAAAGCCGTGCCGTCCATCACCACGCTGTACTCGATCGCGCAAGCCCTCGGCGTCAAGGTCACCGATTTCCTCCCCGATGGCGTCAACCCCACTAAAGTCACACGCCATGAAAACCGAGAGTACTTCCACTTTGAAGGCTCCGCGGTTGTGTATGCGCGCCTGACGACCAAATTGCCCTACGGGGCCCTCGAAGCTTTCCTGATGACTTTTAAGCCGGCCAAGCAGGCGCTCCCCACGGATGACTTTCGCGCGCATATCGGTGAAGAGTTCCTGTACGTTCTCGAAGGCGTGCTCCGTCTCTGGATCGGGGATACCTTTTACGATCTGTATCCCGGCGACAGTGCGTTCTTCCAATCTGCCGTCAAACATCGGTTGGAGAATCGCAGCTACCAGCCGGTGCGCGCGCTGGGTATGATCTCTCCATCTATCTTCTAGCCATGAACAAAACCGTGCACATGGAAAGTATCGGGGAACGGATCAAGGCGCTGCGCCTCAAGCACGGCATGACGCTGGCCGAGTTGAGCCGAAAGACCAACCTCTCCACCAGTTACCTGTCTCAAATCGAGCGAGACAAGACGACCCCCTCGCTGTCCACTCTGACCGGGATCGCCAAGATGCTGAATGTCCCGCTGCGCCACTTTTTCGAGACAGAGGCCGAAGCCGCGTTTGTTGTGCGCGCCGACGAACGACGCGTTTCCACCCGCTCTGATTCCGGGGCCACGCGCCAATCCCTTTCAACCAACACAGGGAATCACAAGCTCGCGATCGACCATATCGTCCTCCCGCCGGCTACACCGCGGCAAGAGCTGGCTCCTTACCCCGGCGAAGAGTGTGTCTTTGTTCTTTCCGGCGAATTGGCGGTATGCGTGGGAGACGAGCAGTTTGTCTTGGCGGTCGGCGACAGCATTCATTACGACGCCCTCCAGCCGCATGGCTGGAGCAACCCAGGGGACAAACTTTGCACGGTGATTTGGAGCCATTCGGCTTCTCAGTCTGAGCGCCAATCGTGACCTGAGCATCGAACGGCTAGGCTGGCGAATTCGGCGAGAACCCGATGGGAGGGGAGGTGGGAGCCTAGTAGAGAGCCAAGGCAGATCATGCCAGTCGCTTGTCAATGGGATTCGAGACTGTTCGAGTACTGAAGAAGGAGGAGAGCATGGCAAGCAAGAGATTGATCGTCTTCGCAGTTACTCTGCTCGTAGGGAACCTCTTCATTTCGGCGTGTGCGCCCGCGCCCGCCCCTCCGCCCGCGGCCACACAGCCGCCCGCCGCGACCAGCGCTCCGACCACGACCGCACCCACGACCGCTGCCGCGAGCGCGTCGCCCACCGCAGGGCCTACCTCAACGATCGCGGCAGGCAAACGCGTCTTTAGGGCGACCTTCTCGCCACCACTGCGCGCCGATCCGGCTGTCGGCAATGATTATGTGGCATCCTCCACGCTGCCGAATTTGTACGACTCACTCGTTTTCCCCAACGCGAAGGGGAGCGTCGACCCCTGGCTAGCCACTTCCTGGGATATCTCAAGCGACGGGCTGACGTACACTTTCCATTTGAGAACCGGCGTCAAGTTCCATGACGGTACCACCCTGAAGGCAAGCGACGTCGTGTACAGCTACAACCGCCTCAAGACGATTGGCCAGGGGTATGCCTACCTGGTCACGCCCGGCGTTCAGAGTGTCATGGCGCCCGACGACAACACCGTCGTCTTCAAGATCGAGAAACCCAGCGCCTTGTTCCTGCCTAGCCTCATCCGCCTCTATGTGGTCGAAGAAGCGCTGGTGCGCAAGAATGCGACCTCGAGTGGGGCCTATGGCGCGAACGGCGACTATGCTACGGGCTGGTTGCAGACCCACGATGCCGGCTCGGGACCCTACATGATCACCGAATTTCCGCTGGCGGAGTACGTCCTGATGTCCAAGAACGTGAATTGGTGGGGCAAGTTCAACCCGAACGCGCCGGATGAAGTGCGCTTTATCGTCACGACGGAAGCCGTCACGGTCCGCAGCCTGCTCCAGAACAACCAACTCGAGATGACGGACCAATGGCAGTCGCTCGAAGCCTACCAGGCGTTCGCCAAGATCCCGGGCGTCAAGGTGTTGGCTCTCCCCACCGTCTCGTCTTTCTATTACATGCTGAATAACGCCAAGGCACCAACGGACGATGTACACTGCCGCAAGGCCATCGATTACGCCTACGACTATAACGCGGCGCTGGGGCTCGAATGGCCTGGCACTAAGCAGATGATCGCGCCGGTCCCGGCGACCCTGGCGGGCGTGGACCCCAATCTCCCATACTACAAGCACGATATGACCAAGGCCAAGCAAGAACTCGCCCAGTGCAGGTATGCCAACCAACTCGACAAGTACCCGATCACGGTCGATTGGGTCTCGGAGGTGCCCGACGAGGAAAAGTATGCGCTGCTTTTCCAGTCGAACATGGCCGACATCGGCTTCAAGGTCAATATCGTCAAGACGCCGTGGCTGAGTCTGGTCGACAACATGAGCAAGCTCGATAGCAGCCCTTCGATCTCGACCATCTATGTCTCGGCAGACCTCCCCGAAGCGGGCTTGATGCTTCGGCAGCGCTATCACTCGAGCACCACCGGGACGTGGCAGCAGAATGAATGGCTGAGGGACCCCAAGCTCGATGCATCGATCGACGATGCGCTGAGCACGCTCGATCAACAGCAGCGCTTTGCCAAGTATTCCGCGATCGAGAAGGATCTGGAAGATCGTGCCGCCTCCTTGTGGATCTACGATCAGCTAGAGAAACATGGCATTCGGGACTGCGTGGATCTGCCGGCCGCGAAGGGACAGACGAGCGTTCTCATCGGCTACTATTTCTTCATGCCGGATGTGGGAGTCACCTGCAAGTAGACACCGGTGAACGTCTCTGATTGACGGTAAAGCAGGAGCTCCCGGGGAGCACGGGTCCGACCCGCTTCGGGAGCTCCATTTCGGAAAGAGCCAGCCAGGACAAGGAGCAGGCATGGGTCGGACGGGAGGGAATGCTGAATGTCGATGCTGAATTTTCTCGTACGGCGGATCATTTACTCGTTCTTTGTCCTCCTAGGTCTGTCGATCGTGATCTTCATCATTGCCCGAATTATGCCCGGTGATCCGGCGCGCATGGCTGTGGGGGCACGCGCCCCACAGTGGGTGGTGGACCAAATCCGCGAGCAGATGCATCTCAACGATCCGTTACCCGTGCAATATGGTTATTGGCTGGCGGACGCCGTGCACGGCGATTTTGGCCTGTCGCTCGTCACCCAGCGGCCGGTCACCGCGGACATCAGAGAATTCTTTCCTGCCTCGCTCGAACTCGTCTTGGTCGCGGGCTTGCTCTCTGCCTTGGGGGGCATCGGCCTCGGCACCCTATCCGCTCGCTACAAAGATACCTGGGTCGACAACGTCGTGCGCCTCTTTTCGTATGCCGGAGTGGTGACTCCGTCCTTCGTCTTTGCGATCTTTTTCGTCCTCATCTTTGCGTGGGAGCTCAAGTGGTTTCCGGTTATCGGGCGGTTGAGCGAGCAGACTCCGGCACCCCCCGTGGTCACGGGACTCATCACCGTCGATTCACTTCTCGCCGGACAGTTCGGAACCTTTCTCGATGCATTGAAGCATTTGGTTCTTCCCGCCCTGGCGCTCGCCATGGGGGCCATCGCACAGGAGGCCCGCATCACCCGCGCGACGATGGCGGACAATCTGAGCAAAGATTATATCGCCGCGGAACGTGCTCTCGGCATTTCCGAACGTGAGGTAACGGGCCGCTTTTTGCTCAAACCTTCGCTGATCCCGACTGTGTCGATCCTCGGCCTGGACATTGCTTCGACCTTCAGCATTGCGTTCCTGGTGGAGCTCATTTTCAACTGGCCCGGGCTGGCGCGCTATGGGATGCAGTCGATGTTGAACAAGGACCTGAACTCGATCTCGGCCGTCATTCTGGTTTTGGGCGCCGTGTTTGTGGTGGTCAACATCATAGTGGATATTATCGTCGCCCAGTTGGATCCGCGCATCCGCTTGAGTGCGGCGAGGAGCGAGTAGACGCCATGGCCGAACAGGTGAATCTCAGCCGGGGTTTTGCGGCGACGATTACGCCACAACAGATCGCACAGTTGGAGCGAGCATCACGGAGAGAGAACCTGGGCCGCTCTTGGTACAAGTTCTCACGCAACATTCTGTCGGTCGTTGGTGCCCTGACCGTCTTGGCGCTCGTGCTGCTCGCGGTCTTTGCGCCGTATGTGACGCCCTATCCAAAGCACGCCGGCGCTTTTGTGAACTTTGCCCACGCGAAAGAACCGCCCAGCTCCCAATATATCTTTGGGACCGATCAGATCGGGCGCGATATTTTCACGCGGATCATCTTTGGGCTGCGTTCGTCACTGCTCATGGGCGTGATGGTCTTGGTCCTTGTAGTACCGGTCGGCGTGCTACTGGGCCTGGTGGCCGGTTACTTTCAGGGGACTTGGATCGACGCACTCATCATGCGTACGACGGACATCTTCTTGGCGGTGCCGCCCTTGATCCTGGCGCTCGCGGTCGCTTCGGTGCTGGAGCCCAATTTGTGGAACGGCATGCTGGCCGTTTCGCTCATGTGGTGGCCTTGGTATACGCGCCTCGTGTATGGTCTCGCGAGCGCGACGCGCAACGAGTTTTTCGTGAGCGCAGCGGAGGTGACCGGCGCAAGTACGGCGCACATCCTCTTCCGTGAGATTCTGCCGAACACGATTTCCCCGATCTTTACCAAGATGAGCCTGGATGTCGCGTGGGTCATCATCATTGGCTCGATGCTCAGTTTCGTCGGCTTGGGCGTCCAGCCTCCGGAACCGAGCTTGGGAACGATGGTCGCCGATGGCGCCCGCTATCTGCCGGACCAATGGTGGATTGCCGTTTTTCCAGCGCTGGCGATTGTCGTCGTCGTCCTCGGTTTTAACCTCTTGGGCGACGGTGTGCGCGACATGTTTGCGGCGGAGGGGGTGTGAGATGGCAGGCTCACCGGTAACCGGGTTCTCGCCCGCCGCTCCCCTGTTGGACGT
Source organism: Chloroflexota bacterium (assembly GCA_023489485.1). Classification (GTDB taxonomy): domain Bacteria; phylum Chloroflexota; class Anaerolineae; order UBA4142; family UBA4142; genus JAMDCU01. The sequence continues at coordinate 38,421 of JAMDCU010000064.1, read as the reverse complement.
GAAAAACCTGCAGGTCCATTTCGCCGTGTACGGCGGACGCCTGCGCGTGCTGGATGGTGTCAACTTTTCCATGCGGAGTGGCGAACGCGTCGGACTGGTCGGCGAGACCGGCTGTGGCAAGACGACGATGATGAAGGCGATCCTGCGCGTCCTGCCCACTCCGCCCGCCAAAATCCCGGCCGGCGAGATCCTGTTCAAGGGTCGGGATATTCTCAAGATGCGAGACCATGAGCTGCGCGCGGTCCGCGGGCGAGGCATCTCGATGATTTTCCAGGACCCCACGGCCGCGCTCAACCCGGTCTTTAGCATCGGGGAACAGGTCGAGGCGGTTATTCGCTATTCCACGTCGCCGGGCAAGGCGTCGTCGCGCGAAGAGACACATCAGCGCGCCATTACCGCCCTCCAGGAAGTGGCTCTTGCGGACCCTGAACGGCTACTGAGGAGTTATCCGATCCAGCTCAGCGGCGGCATGCGGCAGCGCGTCTGCATCGGCATGGCCTTGTCCACTCGCCCCGAGATCCTGATCGCCGACGAACCGGGCACGTCGCTCGATGTGACGATCCAAGACCAAGTTCTCCGGCTCTTGCGGAAACTGGTCGAAGAAAAGGATACTTCGGTCATCCTCATCACGCACACCCTGGGGATCGTGCGCGAAACGACGGACCGGGTGTATGTCATGTACGCGGGTAACATCGTCGAATCGGCACCGACCGCGAGGCTCTTCTCCCAGCCCTTGCATCCCTACACGCAGGGGCTGATCAGCACCGTTCCCCGCCTGACGGGCGGCGGCATCGTGAGCGGGATTCCCGGACGCATCCCGGATTACCTCAACCCGCCCTCCGGTTGCCGGTTTCATCCGCGCTGTTCGCAGATGATGGAGATCTGCCGCACGACCAAGCCGCCGGCTTTCAAGATGGGTGACGGACATGAGGTTGCCTGCTTCCTGTACAAGGATGAGGCCAAGTGACGACGGAAATCTTGACAGCGACAGCGCTTAAAAAGTATTTCGTGGTCGGGAGAACGGGCTGGCGCGACCGGCAAGCGGTCACGGTCAAGGCGGTCGACGGGATCTCGTTTACGATGTACGAAGGCGAGACCCTGGGGCTGGTGGGCGAGTCCGGATCAGGCAAGAGCACCGTGGCTTATACCACAATCGGCATGTATCGTCCCACGTCCGGGAGCCTCAAGTTCCGCGGTCAAGAGCTGTTCCAAAACGGCGGCCAGCGACCGATGTCGCTGCGAAAAGCCATCCAAATTGTCTTCCAGGACCCCGGCTCATCGCTCAACCCGCGGCGCAATATCAAGCAAATCCTCGAATTGCCGCTCCAAATTCACCAGCCCGGAAAGAACCGGCTCGAGCAGATCGTCCATTTACTAGAGGTAGTCGATCTCCCACCTGAATACATGTACAAGTATCCGCACATGCTGAGCGGCGGCGAGAAACAGATCGTCGCGATTGCACGGGCGCTCGCGACGAATCCGTCGCTTATTATCCTGGACGAGCCAACCTCCGCGCTGGATGTATCGGTGCAGGCCAAGACGATCAATTTGCTTCTGCGGTTGCAGAAAGAGTTCAACCTCTCCTATTTGTTCATCACGCACGACCTCAGTCTCATGCGCAACGTAGCCTCCCGAGTCGCGATCATGTACCTGGGCAAAATCTGCGAGGTGGCCGAGACCGCTGGCTTTTTCCAGAATCCCTTACACCCGTATACGCAGATGCTCCTTTCTTCCATTCCAGTCGTATCGGTCGAAGAGGAGGCTCTCAAACCCAAGAAGGTGCTCTCGACCGGGGAAATCCCCAGTCCGGTCAACATTCCAAGCGGGTGCAGCTTCCGCACGCGCTGCCCATTCGCGATGGATCTTTGTTCGAAAATCGATCCGGTGATGGTGGATACGGGCAAAGGGCACTCAGTCCGCTGTCATCTCGTTTCTCAGCCCGCCGCGGCATGAGTTTCTCGGCGAATCGCCTTCAGGTACCACCCTTTAGAAGGAGGGAAAATGCTTCGAGTTGCAACGGACATCGGAGGGACGTTTACGGACCTTGTCTTTGTTACTCCCGAAGGCCAGGTGGGTACAGCCAAGAGCCACACGACCCCCGGGCAGTATGAAAAGGGCGTGATGGACGTGATCGCGGCCAAGCACATCTCCCCGCGCGACTTCATGTCCTTTGTGCACGGCACGACGATCGTCATTAACGCGATCACGGAGAGAAAGGGCGCCAAGGCAGCGCTGCTCACGACGCAGGGCTTTCGCGACATCATTGAAATTGGCCGCGGCAATCGACCCGATTTCTTTAATTTGGAATATCGCAAGCCACAGCCCTTCGTGCCGCGCTATCTCCGTCGTGAAATCCCGGGCCGCATGTCGTACAAGGGGATGGAGGAGAAGCCGCTCGACCTTTCCGGGCTGGTCGCCATCCTCGACGATTTTCGCCGCGAAGGAGTCGAAGCGATTGCGATCGCCTTTATCAACTCCTATGCCAATCCGGCGCACGAGGAGGCGGCGCTCGCCCAAGTGCAGAAGCTCTGGCCCGATGTTTCGGTGGTAGCGTCCACTCAGATCACGCGCGAATGGCGCGAGTACGAACGGATGAACACGGCCGCCTTGTCCGCCTACGTCCAGCCCATTGCGCATCGCTACCTGGACGACCTAACAGGTTGTCTTGCCAACGCGGGCATGCAATGCACCTCCTACTTCATTGCCTCCAATTGCGGTGTGGACACCGTCAAGAACATGCGCCAGGTCCCGATTACGATGATCGAATCCGGTCCTGCCAGCGGAGTCTGGGGTGCGGCGGCGCTCGGACGGCTGATTGGCGAACTGAATGCCATCGCGATTGATATTGGTGGGACGACGGCCAAGTGTGGCTTGATCACCAAGGGGGAGGTCAAGCTCAACACCAACTACTTGGTCGAACGCACCGAGGCCTCGGCCGGGTACCCGGTGATGGTGCCGGTCGTGGATCTGGTGGAGATCGGCAACGGCGGCGGGTCCGTCGCCTGGGTGGACGAATTCCAGAGAATGCATGTCGGTCCTCAAAGCGCGGGAGCCGTGCCGGGGCCGGTGGCCTACGCTCTCGGTGGAACCGAAGCGACGACCACGGACGCGAATCTCGCCCTGGGTTGCATCAATCCGAACTATTTCTGCGGCGGCACGATGACCGCGGATATGCCCGCCGTGAACAAAGCGCTCGACCAGTTGGCGGCGACGGTGCACATCAGCCGTCAGGAAGCGGCACGCGGCATCGTTCGGATTGCGAACAATAACATGGTCAACGCGATCAAGCTGATTTCGGTCAATCGCGGCCACGACCCGCGCGATTTCACGCTCATTGCTTTCGGCGGCGGCGGCGGCATGCACGCCTGCGCCTTGGCGAAAGAACTGGGGATCAGAAAAGTCGTCATTCCCAAACAATCCAGTGTGTTCTCGGCTTGGGGGATGTTGTTGAGCGATTTGCGCCGCGACTATTTGCAGACCCAGATCGTTGATCTGGGCGCTCCCGGGGCGGCCGCACAAATCAACGACGCGTTGACCCAACTGGAAGAAAAGGCCCTGCGGGCATACGAAGCGGAAAACATCGTGCGTGCGCGCGTTCACTTTCTCCGCTATGCTCGGTTTCGATATCAAAATCAGGAACATTCGGTGGAAACCGATCTGCCGAATGGCGCGATCACGGACGAACAGATGGGGCCTATCGTCGAGCACTTCCACGTCAACTATGAGCGGGAATACACCTACCGGCTGGCCGCGCCGGTGGAGCTCGTCTGTTACCACCTGATCGCCATTGCCCAAGTGGACAAGCTCAAGCCGGAGAAGCTGCCGACGACGAGCCGCAGGGTCGAGGAGGCGGTCAAGGCACACCGAGAAGTGGACTATGTTGAGGCGGGCATCCATTCGGCGACGATCTACGACGGTGATGCGCTCGAACCGGGCATGAGTTTCGCTGGGCCGGCCATTATCGAGGAATCTGGCGCGACGACCGTGATCCCGCCAGGTCTGCATTGCCATATTGACGACTATGGCGACTATCAGATTCAGACAGGTCAATAGGGAGGTTCAGCCATGGGCCAGCAATATGATCCGATTACGACAGAAATCATCCAGAACTCGCTGCAAGCGGCGGCGGACGAGATGTTCGCCGCGCTGCGCCACACGGCGATGAGCGCGATCATCTATGAGGTGCTCGACATGGGCACCGGCATCACCGATCGAAACGGCGAGATGGCCGGTTCCGGTGCTGGCATCCCGGCCTTCGTCGGCGTGCTGGACAAGACCGTCAAGCAGATTCTCGTCAAGTTCAACAACCCGGGGGATATCGAGCCGGGCGACATCTTTGTCACGAACGACCCGTACAGCGGTGGCGTGACGCACCTCAACGATGTCGTCCTTGTCATGCCTGTCTTTGCCGACGGCGAACTGCTCGCCTGGACGGCGAATATTGCGCACTGGAACGATGTGGGCGGCATGGTGCCCGGCAGTATGTCCACGGATGCGAAAGAGATTTTCCAAGAGGGGATGATCCTCGCTGGGATCAAGCTCTTTTCGCGCGGTCAGCCGATCCGGTCGGTGTTCGATATCCTCACCGCGAACTGCCGCATGCCCGATTTCCTGACCGGAGACCTCTGGGCCGGGGTGGCTTCGGTTCGCGTCGGCGAACGCCGTCTCTTGGAAATCGCGAACAAGTACGGAAAGGACGTTTTCCTCCATGCCGTAGAAGAGTACATGGACTATGGCGAGCGGGTCAGTTTGGCCGCACTGAAGCGCCTGCCCAAAGGCACCTATTCCTTGGTCGAGGAACAAGACACGGGGGCGCCCTGGAAGGTCACCGTCGAGATTCGAGACGACCAGTTTATCGTCGACCTGAGGGACAATCCCGATCAGGACAAAGGCCCCTTCAATATGAGCCGGGACGAAGCAGTCGTTTCCTGCCAAATCGCGTTCAAAGGGGTCACTTCGCCAGAGCGAGTCGCGAATGGCGGCACCTTTCGTCCCCTGAAGGTCTTGACGCGACACGGGAGCATCTTCGATCCGATCTACCCGGCGGCGATGGGCATTTACTATGAATTGACGATCAGGCTGGAAGATCTCATTGTGCGCTGCCTAGCCCAACAAATGCCGGAGCGGTTGCCGGCCGGCGGCTTTGCGTCTGTGTGCGGCACACTCTTCGGCGGAATTCATCCCGATACCGGCCGCACTTATGCTGTCATCGAGCCAGAACTCGGTGGCTGGGGTGGATCGCCGCAGGCGGACGGCAACCCGGGTCAGTTCTCTGCCCTGCACGGAGAAACGTACAACTGCCCAGCCGAAGTCGCAGAAGCGCGCTATGGCGTGACGGTGGACTATCTGAGCTTTCACGATGAGGAAGGAGGCGCAGGCCTGCATCGGGGCGGCAAAGGCGTGCGGATCGATTACCGTATGAAATCCGACAATGCCTGGCTGACCGTCGCCTACACACGCTCGCGCATTCTACCGTGGCCGCTGAATGGTGGCTGTGAAGGCTCACCCAACCACGTGGAGATTGTCCGGGCCGATGGCACCATTGAGAACCACGCGGTGGTGAGCGGCCTGACTGTGAACTGCGATGAGATCATCCGCATCAAGACGGCTACGGGTGCTGGGTGGGGCGACCCCATGCAACGTCCCCTGAATTTGGTGAAAGAAGACCTGAAGAACGGGTACATCACGGAGGAGCAGGCGAACCGCTATTACGGACTGGACGAACGGAGCCAAAGCGAATAGGTGTTCTCGCACGGGGTCTGTTCACACGGGGGCAGGTCGATGATACAAACTAGGGAACGATTGACGGCTCTACAAACGCGCATGCGACAAGCCAACGTTGACTTGGCGGCGATTGGGCCGACGGCCAACATGCGTTATTTGCTCGGATTCACACCGCACCCCGACGAGCGCGTCTGCTTGCTCTTGGTAACCCAAGACGCGGCTCGGATCGTCGTGCCAACGCTCAACCAAGAAGAGGTCGTCGCTCACACCGACCTGGAACTTGTCGGCTGGGCAGATGCCGATGGGCCGACCGACGCGTTGCGCCGCGCCATGGCTACTTGGCCGTCACCTCGCGTTCTCGCCGTGGACGGGCCGATGCGGGCAGATTTTCTGTTGGACTTGCAGAATGTGGTGGCGCCCAGTCAGACGATATCGGTTGACGCCCTGATCGCGCCATTGCGTCTGCGCAAATCGGCTCAGGAGATAGAGGCGCTGGCGCGCGCGGCAGGCCAGGCGGATCGAGCTATGCAAGCCGCGGTGAATGCGTGCCAGCCCGGAGTTACGGAGGCAAGTGTGGCTTGGGCTGTCGAGACCGCCTTTCGGCAAGATGGCGCCGAAGCGGTGGATTTCACCTTGATCGCCTCGGGGCCGAACGGCGCGTATCCCCATCATCACAGCGGCGAGCGCCGGTTGCAGTTGGGCGACGCCATTATTATCGACATCGGCGCCACGCTCAACGACTACAAATCCGACATCACCCGCATGGTCTATCTCGGCGAGCCTCAGGCGGAATTTCGTCAAGCCTACGCCGCCGTTTTAGATGCGAATGAACGCGCGCGAGCCGCTGTCCGCCCGGGAGTGAGCGCGGGCGAGATTGACCACGTTGCGCGCAGCATACTAGAGTCGGCAGGGTTTGGTCCGTTCTTTACGCATCGCACCGGTCACGGTATTGGGCTGGAGGTGCACGAGCCGCCCTGGATCATGGCCAACAACGCGATGGTTCTCGAAGAAGGCATGGCTTTCAGTATCGAGCCGGGAGTCTACTTTGTCGGCAAGTCCGGCGTGCGGATCGAGGATATCGTCACCGTCACTGGCTCTGGAGTGCGGACTCTGACGGGGTTTGATCATTCTCTCGTCGTGAAAGAGTAGAAGGGGACATTGCATGGTTAAATTGACTGTCATGTACAATCTGCCGCCGGGAGCTGACCACGCGGAGTTTCTCAAGTGGAGGACGACCACCCATCAGGAAGAAAATATGGCGATGCCCGGCCTGCTCAAGACCGATTTCTATGTCGTCAAGAGCGCATGGAAGCAAGAGCAACCTACGTATCGTTACATTACTGAAGCGTACTTTCCGGATATGGCAACCTTTGAAAAGTCCTTCTTCGATTCCGAATACCAGTCTGAATTGGCCAAATCGCTGGAGCGAATTGCCGACCCCCTCTTCCTCATTTCTGAGGAAGTGATCACTCAAGTGGCTGCCTGACTCGGGACGAATTAGTCGCTGCGAAGCTACGTATTTCGTCTCGCTCCTCTTGTCCTGGCCGACAACCCTGCCCGTCTTTATAATCGCCTTCAAAACATCTCCTCTGATCGGGTGGCGGTTGGATCTTTCCAGGGATAAAGTTTTCGGCCAGGACAAGGTGATGTACTCGACATTCCCGCGCCTAATCTCGCCCCTTGGGTCTGCACGCCTCATCATGCTGTCAATGGCGAAGCATTACCCCAGGCGCCACATTCGAGTAGCGTCACGAGAAAATGTTACCGAAATGGGTATCGTGGCGTCACGTAAGAATGTTACCCAACGGGCTATCGTGGCGTCATCCAGAAATGTTACCATTGTCGGGCGGGAATCAACTGCGCCAGTAGGTCCTCGAGACGATGTTTGAGTTCCACCACGTCGAGCCTGGCATGCATCGCGCGCCGCTTGCGTTTGGCTTCCTTGCCGACCTGGTCGGAGTCCAGCACCCGCTGATACGGGGTCCGGGGATCGTCATAGATCTTTTTGACTCGGCTGCCCTCTCGTACTTTGATCACGAGCTTCTGCACTGGCAGGAAGCGATTCACATAGAGCCGGTAGATGGCATACAACCGATTCAACTGATCCACCTGGCGTTGTGTCGCATAGCGCCCATAGCCGACCAAGCGGCGCACGACCGACCAGTTCCTTTGCTCGACAAACGGATTGTCATTCTTGCGACCGACGCGACCCCGGGTGAACGTCAGGCGCTCGCGCCGGCAGTAGCGCAATAGTTCATCGTTGATGAATTCGGCGCCATTGTCCCAATCCAGGCCCAGCAGTGGAAACGGCAACTTCGTCCGGATATGGGCCAGGGCGGCAAAGACATGGGTCTGCGCTTTGGTCGGGACAGAGCGCATCTCGGTCCAGCCGGTACTCACATCGGTCACATCCAGCGTACAGGCAAAAAAGCCGCCCGGATTGCCGCCATCGTGCTGCACCAGATCAATTTCCTCGAACCCGGGCGCTTATCGCCCCAATCGGCAAACGTGCGGACCTGTATCTGGCTCTTGAGCAGCGTGCCCGGTTTCGTTCCTCCTCGATGGCGGGCCATCGGGCGACGTTCCGTCCGGGGGAAGCGATCCATCGTCGAGGAGCTGATCTTGCGGAGGCGCTGGAAGCCCGCCCGATCCACGTCGAGATGCCGGCGCAGATGGTCGAGCTCGACATCCATGGCGACCCGTAAGCGCCTGGAACTGATTTGATCAAACAGCTCAGCGAGCCACAGGACGGCGCGTTTATCTTCGGCCAAATAGATGCCTCGGCGTGGACGACGGATGGGAACCTGCGGGTAGCGATGGCGCCGCTTGCCCCGCAACAGAGCGATGGCATGCTTGCGGTGATAACCGCTGGTGGCGACCAGTTCGTCCAGAATCTTGCTCCGGGCTTTCTTGCGAGCCTTTCGATAACGCTCGCGTAGCCTGGTGAGATACGCTTCTGGAACTTGGCAGGTAGCCAGAGGACGCCCTCCCGTTTTCGGAGAGCGTGTCCCCGGCCGCCGATCCTGTCAATTTTCGGCAACATTTTCTCGTGACGCCACGATTCGCTTTCGGTAACATTCGTAATGAGGTGATTCGTTTTTTTGGTGATGCATGTCATTTCGCTTATAATACGGCGGTTGCCAATTAGCCTGTCACTCCTTGCGGGCGACGAGGCCTCGCCAGGTTACCAAGAAGTAGCACGTCTCGCCTAAGAAAGGGGGTGAAGGTAACTCATAAACATGAAACATGAGAACGACGGCGACGCTAGGCGACGTCACATCCTCGCATCAGAACAGCTTCTCGATCCCCTTTAGATCCCCGCCCGCGACCCGTAATGCACCCAAGAGCACGGCCGTTCGGTTAGCTCAATGATCGCGTTCGCATTACGTCTGAAACTCGAAAAGGAGATTCCTGTGCTACGCCATGTCAAAAAACAAAGAGTGGGCATGCTGCTTGTGATTGCATTCCTCACGGCGCTCGTGTTAACCGCATGCGCAGCCCCCCAACCGGCACCTCCGCCTTCGGCTGCCACATCGGCCCCCGCGGCAACATCGGCTCCGGCCGCCAATACCGCGCCGACCACTCAGGCTAAAGCGACCCAGGCAACCAGTGCTGGGCAACCGCGCAAGGGTGGAATTCTGAACGTGGGCCTCCCCGTGGATCCAGGAACAATGGATCCTCGTCTGCAAAATGACACTTCGGCCGCCAATATCAACGATCTGGTCTACAACGGTCTGATCTTTAACGATGAAAATCTACAGCCTCAACCCGACTTGGCGGAATCGTGGGAGAACCCCGATCCAACGCATTGGGTGTTCCACCTGCGTAAGGGTGTCAAGTTCCATGATGGAACGGAACTGAAAGCAGCCGACGTCAAGTACACCTTTGAGAGCATGATTGACCCCGCGTTCAAATCGCCGCGCCGCTCGTTGTACGCCGTCATTCAAAGCGTCGACGCGATCGACGATTACACCGTTCGCTTCAACTTGAGTGCCCCGTACGCTCCGTTGCTGGCTTACCTGGACATCGGCATTGTGCCCAAGGCAGTCGCCGAAAAGCCAAATAACACGCTAGCCTCGGTTCCGCTGGGCACCGGGCCTTTCAAGTTCGTCAAGTGGGACCGCGGCAATCAAATCGTGCTGCAGCGCAACGACGATTACTTTAAGGGTGCGCCGTACCTCGATGGCGTCGTCTTGCACATCATCCCCGACAACAGTGTCAAGGCCGTGGGACTCGAGTCGGGCGACCTCGATCTCATCGAATCTCCGATGGCTGGAAGCGACGTCAAGCGGCTCAAGACGGAGGCGCATATCAACGTCGTCCAGACGACGGGCTTGGGTATTACCTACCTGAACATCAACACCGTCGACCCGATCCTCTCCGACGCTAGAGTCCGCCAGGCGATTGCCTGGTTGATTGACCGAAAAACGGCTACCGATACCATTTACGAAGGCATGGACCAACCGGGTGTATCGCCGCTCATTCCGGGCACGTGGTGGTATTCGGACAAAGTACAAGGCATTGGCTATGACCCGGCCAAGGCCCAGCAGCTCCTGGCCGAGGCCGGCTGGACCACCAAGGGCCCGGATGGCATCCTGATCAAAGACGGTAAGCCGCTCAAGTTGAGCCTGAGGACCTATGATGACCCTAACCGGGAGCAACTGGCTCAGTTCATGGCGGACGGATTTAAGAAGGCGGGGATTGCGCTCGATATTACCATTTCGGACTTTGCGACCCTGACGGCCAATGTCCAGGCCGGCAAGTACCAGCTCGCGATTATCGGCTGGCTGCTCTTGGTCGATCCCGACCGGGGTTTCTATCGGCAGTTTGCGCCGGATGGCGACGCGAACTGGGAAAAGTACTCGAATCCAAAGGTCACCGATCTGCTGACCCAGGCGCGGACGATCTCTGATCGCGCCAAGCGCGCCGATTTGTACGCTCAGGCCGCGCAGATCATCGTGAATGACGCACCCTACGCGTTTATTACGACTCAAGGTTACGTGTGTGCGTATCGGGACCGGGTGCAAGGCTATACGGTTAATCGCTCGCAAAGCATCAAAGCGATCGAGCACGCCTGGTTAAGCCAGTAGAATTAGGCTGGCGGCAGTATCGGCGCCGGCGCCGATACTGCCGCTACCGCTGCGCACGCAGACGGGGTTACTCGCGTGAATAGATATGTTTTGCAGCGACTATTCTTAATGGTGCCCGTCTTAATCGGCACCTCGTTAGTCGTCTTTATCATCGTGCGCCTACTGCCGGGCGACCCGGCCATTGCCATGCTCGGCACAAGTGCCACACCTGGCGAACTGGTACGGATGCGTCACCTGCTTGGCCTAGATGAGCCGGTGTACATTCAATACCTGCGATTCCTCGCGGATATCGCGCGTGGCAATTTTGGCGATTCGATTTCGCGCGGCGTGCCTGCATTGCAAGTGGTGATGGACACGCTGCCCGCGACGATCGAGTTGGCCGTGACGTCGATGCTGCTTTCCATTGTGATTGCCGTGCCGCTCGGCGTCATCGCCGCTGTGCGCCAACATTCCATTATCGATTATGCGAGCATGATATTCGCTTTGGCCGGCGTGTCCATGCCGATCTTTTGGCTCGGCATCTTGATGATCCTGTTGTTTTCGCTGCAGCTCCATTGGCTCTCTCCCTTTGGCCGGGGCGCGCCGCTGGCCGATGCCATGTTCACGGCCGTGACCACGGGCGACACGAGCGTCTTGATCGACAGTCTCAAGCACATCATCATGCCAGCCGCCGCGCTCGGGGTAAACTCGATGGGATTGATCGCGCGCATTACGCGTTCATCGATGCTCGAAGTCCTGAGCCAAGATTATGTTCGCACGGCGAAAGCCAAGGGGCTCAAAGAACAGTTCGTGCTCACTCGCCACGCGATTCGAAACGCGCTTTTGCCGATTATCACGATCCTGGGTCTGCAGTTTGGGGCGCTCTTGGGCGGGGCGGTCGTCACCGAGACGATCTTTGCTTGGCCCGGCGTTGGGCGGCTCGTCGTCCAAGGGATCAATCAACGGGATTTTCCTGTCGTGCAGACTACCGTGATGGTGATGGCCGTCTGCGTTTGCTTTCTCAACTTGCTGATAGATCTTTCTTACGCTTACATTAACCCGCGCATCCGGTATTCGTGATTCCGGCCGGGCTGATATGGATTGCATATGTTACGTGCTTTTGCTCGCAATCGCTCGGCTGTCTTGGGCTTGGCCATTGTTCTTGTGTTTTTGTTTGTAGCCGTCGCCGCCCCCCTCCTGACGCCCTACGACCCCTATGAAATGAATATGCCGCTGCGTCTACAGCCTCCGTCTGCGACCCACGTGCTGGGCACGGATGATTTCGGACGTGACCTGTTGACCCGGATTATTTTCGGAGCCCGCATCTCGCTGACCGTGAGCCTGAGTACTGTTGCCCTATCCCTCCTGATCGGGGTTAGCATCGGGCTGGTGTCTGGATATCTGGGCGGAGCGTCGGATATATGGCTCATGCGTCTGGTCGATGTCTTTCTATCGTTCCCTCCCCTCCTGCTCGCGCTCTCCTTGGTGGCCGTTCTGGGGACCGGCATACAGAACCTCATCATCGCGTTGGCTCTCGTCTTGTGGACCACGTACGCTCGCGTGGTGCGGGCTAGCACTCTGGCCATCAAGGAAGAAGAGTACGTGGAGGCCGCCCGGGTCGTGGGAGCACGCACCTGGCGCATCCTGGTGCGACACATTCTGCCAAATGCTGCCGGCCCGATTATCGTCATCGCGGCGTTGGGGATGGGCAACGTGATCGTGTCGGAGGCCGCGCTGTCTTTCCTGGGGCTGGGCGTCAAGCCGCCAGAGCCGAGTTGGGGAACCACACTGACGTTCGGGTTGACCTATCTGCGCGAGGACCCCTATCTATCGACTTTTCCGGGGCTGGCGATTATGCTCGCGGTCTTGGGCTTTAACCTGCTGGGTGACGGCCTGCGTGACCTGCTCGACGCGGGCAAGAACAGCCAGATATAGCTTGGGGCGTTTGGTTCTGCCATATTCTGGAGGAGAAACAATCATGGCAAAGTTCGCAGTGGGGAACGTGTCCGTTGAACGGGGGCAGATTGGTTTTGGCGTGCTGACGACGGCCTATCTGCCCGATTCTACAGCCGTGAATATTCCGCTGATCGTTGTGCACGGTTCCGCGGACGGACCGGTACTGTGGCTCGGCGCGGCCATGCATGGCCCCGAAATCACGGGCACCGAGGTCATCCGGCGCATTGCGCGGGAAGTGGTGGACCCGGTCAAGCTGCGCGGGACAATTATCGCCTCGCCGCTGATGAATCCCTTCGCCTATCAGCAACACCAGATGGTCGCGCCGCAAGATGGCTACAATATGAATCGCGTCTTTCCGGGTCAGGCGAACGGTTTGCTGACGCATCGGCTGGCTTACCAGGTCTTGCACGCGGGCGTAGAGCACGCGGATTTTCTCATCGATTATCACGCTAACCCGACACCCGCCATCATGTTCGCTATTGTTCGCAACCAGCCCCCCGATGTGGGTGCCAAGGCCATGGCGATGGCCAATGCGTATGGCATTACGACAATCCAGCTCAAGCTCGAGAATGAACCCCATCGCTCCGGCACCCTGTCGGATGCCGCTCATGCCGTTGGTAAGCCGTCGATCACGATCGAACTCCTGGCATGGCGTCGCATGTTGGAGGATTCCGTGCGCTCGGGTGTGCGGGGGACGTTGAATGTCATGAAGCATCTGGGCATGCTAGACGGAGAAACCGAACCGCAGACGGATGTGCCCGTCATCAAGGGCAACCTGTCTCGAGTGGAGACGACGGCGAACAAAGGTGGGTTCGTGCACATGCTGCACGATGCCGGCGACGCGGTCCACAAGGGAGAGGTGCTCGCTCACATCGTCAATCCTTATGGGGATTTGGTCGAAGAGGTCGCCAGCCCGGTGGATGGCTGGATTTTGGCCTATCCGCTGCTCAATAGTCAGTGTGTGGCAACGGGTGATTTCGTCAACTTTCTTGCCTATCGGATCTAGAGCAAATATCCCTATTGGTGCGAAAGGCATGATCCCTCCGGAGTTGGATGCTCGGAAGGGGTCATTTCTTGGCACGATTCGCCCCACCCTTTTTACCAGCCATCGTGTGGCGGGAATCGGCTTACAAGAATCACGCGCCATGCCGATAACGGTTGGCGCTCCTCCCGAAAACGGGGAGGAGGAAAGGGTGGCAGAGAACAATCCTGCCAAATGTTGAGTTCCGTACGGGTTACGCGACGCTCCTAAACGGGAAGCGTGCGAAAAGTCGCTCGCGGAGGGATCCATGTCAGAGACCATGGTGCTCAACGAAGACGACGTGATGGAACTCCTGGCGTTCCTGGTCTCCGCTGCGCGGATTCAATTGGATGAGCCGCCTTACTACGCGCCCATGCGCCTGCTCAGCGCGGCGGAACGCCTGAGTCTTCTGGCCATCAACCGTGCTTCTCCTGAGGGACGCCAGGCGCTCGAGGAAATCAAGACCCAGATCCTTCAAATAGAACGTGGCCGTCGATTGTCCGAGCGGCCTGAGGATGTACCCCGTCTGGATGCGCTGTGTCGCACCGTGGCGCAGCATTTAGTCAACCACACCGGTCTGGCCCGGAGGTCGCCATGAACCAGCCCGTGTTGGATGCTATCCGAACACGCCGCGTTGTGCGGTCCCTGCTCGATAGGCCGATCGACCGCGAACTGCTCGGATGTGTGCTCGATGCTGGCCGATGGGCCACCAGCGCTGGCAATCGGCGGCCCCATCGTTTCGTCGCCGTCCAGGACCCGCTCACGCTACGCGTGCTGCGCGCGGTATCGCCGGGCATGTTTCAACGCCCCAGCGCCGTCATCCTGATCTGCATTGACTGGGATCGCGTCGCCCAGAATCAAGTATCGCGGAACGACAAGACGCTCTACATGGACGTGGGCACCTCGGCTCAGAACATGATGCTCGCAGCTCACGCCCTCGGGTTGGCGTCCGGACCAGTAACTTCCTTCTCGAAGGAGGGTGTGCAAGCGGTACTCAACCTGCCAAAGCACCTCAGCCCAGAGATGTTGGTGTGTTTCGGACACCCGGACACAGCGGTTGCCGAAAAACGTACGCCGCGCAAGCTGAATTGGCAGAATATGACGGACTGGGAGCGATTTCCATCTGCGCCAAGCCAAGTGATCGAGTCCAAGCGCGATGAATCCGGCTCCGAAAGGGAGAACCCTTAATGCACCAGAGCTCAGATAGAGTCATCCGTGTTGGCGACGTGGACGCCCCGCCCGGTCAGATCCAATTTGGCGGCATCATCTGTGCTTATCTTCCGGACGCGACGCCCATCAAGATTCCGCTGATCGTCGTCAACGGTGCCCGCGAGGGCCCCGTTCTCTTGGTGACGGCTGCACTGCACGGCATCGAGATTGGAGGCATCGAGGTCATACGACAGTTGACGCGGGAGGTCGTCAACCCGCAGCAGCTGCGCGGTGCTATCGTCGCCGCGCCCATTCTAAACCCTTTCGCCTACCACGCGGCCCGCATGAACACTCCGCAAGACGAATATAATCTGAACAGGGTCTTCCCGGGCGGGCCTGACCAGCTGCTGAGCCACCGCTTGGCCGATCTCATTGTCAGCCAGATCGTCGTCGAAGCCGATTATCTCATCGATTTTCACTCCAACGTAACCCCGGCCATCCCATTTGTCATCGTGCGCCGGACGGACCCTCCAATGTTTGAGAAATGTTGCAAGATGGCCGATGCATTCGGAGTAACCACGGTCGAAATGTCGCAGCAGCTGGAGCAGCACCGCACGGGTTCCATGTCCGATTGGGCCTTGGCTCACAACATACCCTCGATCGCCGTTGAGCTCATCGACACGCGGCGCCTTAATCCGGCCGCGATCAAGATGGGCGTGCGGGGCGTGCTGAATGTGATGAAGGCGCTTGATATGCTGGATGGGAAGCTCGAGGAACAGGTCGAGCTTCCCGTGCGCAAGGGCCACCTTACGCGCATGGAAATCACGGCCAACAAGGGCGGGTTGGTGCATCCCGCCAAGAACGCGGGCGATTCGGTGGCCAAGGGTGAGGTGCTCGCCACCTTATTCGATCCGTACGGCGATATGGTGGACGAGATCAAGAGCCCCGTGAACGGCTTTGTGCTGGCCTATCCGCTGCGCGAAAGCCAGGCAGTCGCGACAGGGAACATGATAGTCTTCCTCGCTTTCGATCCCGGCCAGCGGTCCTGAGAAGGCGAATCCCGGCATGAGCTGGTCGCCCAGCCTCCTGCCTGAAAACACTGCAAACCGAAGGATACAAGATGAGTCCGAAACAACACGAGGAAATTCTGGTCACAACGCTTGCCAGCGGCCATCGCGTGGTCTTGCCGTTGCACCGAATTACCGGCCAGCAGCCGGGGCCTACGCTGGGCATCACGGCTCTCGTTCATGGCGATGAACCCCTGCCCAACGCCGTGCTCCGCAGGGTGCTATCGGAAGTGGATCCATCCCAGCTCAAAGGGACGCTGCTGGTCATGCCCGTGGCAAATCCCCTTGCGTACGAGGCACTGAGCCGGCAGACGCCCCTGGATGGAATCAATCTGAATCGCACGTTCCCGGGGCTGCCGAATGGCTGCGTGACCGAACAAATCGCCCATGCCATCGTCACGCAATTCCTGCCCCAAGTTCAATATCTCATCGACCTTCACTCTGGCGGTGTCTTTCCGACCGTGGACTATGTCTATCTTTCCAAACTACGACCCGAGATGTCCCACGCGTTTGGCAGCCCACTGCTCTACGTCGGCCATGGCTTTAAAGGCACGCTGAGCGGCATTGCGGAGGAACGGAACATCCCGTCGCTCGTCGTCGAGATAGGCGGCGGCAGCATGATGGACGATGTTTATATCGACCGCGGCGTGTGCGGGGTTCTTAACGTGATGAAGCACCTGAACATGCTGGATGGCACGCCGCAGGTGACCGTCCAACAGACCGTCTTCAAGGAGCTAATCTATCTCCATCCACATGTAGGGGGAGTGCTTTATCCTGAAGTTGGTTTGGACCAACTGGGCAAAGTGGTTAGCGGCGGCACCCTGCTCGGCCGGATTCTCAGCCCCTACACATTTGAGGAGATGGAAATCTTTAAGGCACCTTTCGCGCGGAACTATATGATTCTCGTGCGCGGTGCCATCACGCGGGTCAATCCCGGCGACTTTGTTTACATGTGCGCCAACGCCGATGTCGCTTGAGTAAGACGATGGATACGAGCAGCCAACTAACCAAAATCACTTTGGGAATTGACCATCTCTATCGGGCCCAATCCAGCGGCACTGGAGAACTGGACCGCGAGGGCTTGGTCAATACAGCCGTCGCCGATTTCAAGCCGGCGCGCTTAGAGAACTGGGACGACGCAGAGGCGCATCTGCGCCAACTTGCCCTTGAAAAAAGTGCAATCGACGACGCGCAGAGACGCGCGTATGTGGCCGAGATGATCGAGTCCTTACTCGGACTAGTGGCCACTTTCCGGGGAGACCGGCAGAGTTATGCGGAGCGGGTCCGGAACTGCTTGCGAGTGAATGCCGATCCATCGCCCCAGGATGTTCTCGACAGTTATGGCGAGGAAATTGACCGCCAGTTGGGCGCAATGGGCTACCGTCACGGCAACCTGAGCGAGCGCGTGATGAAATGGGAAAGCGATAACCAGGTGCCACCGGAACAAGTACCTGCCGTTCTGGGCGAGCTCCTGCACACCGCTCGGCAACGCACGCAAGACAAGGTGTTGCCCGTGCCGGATGAGATGGTGAAGCCGATCGGCGTTCGGAACGTTGCTTATGCCGCGTACTGTGGTTACGCCGAGCGCAAACTGCGCGTGAACCTGGATTATGTGCACACCCGCTCTGGGCTTAAACATCTGGCCTGTCACGAAGCCTTTCCCGGCCACTGGACGCATCTCGCCATACGCGAGCAGCGCGTCAAAGCGGGCGAAATGCCGCCCGACGCCGCCCTCGTCGTGACCAATTCAGCGAGCAGCCCAATCTTTGAAGGGATCGGCGAAAATGGAATCTCGTTCCTCGATTGGATTGAGGGACCGGCGGATAGCCTAACCCTTGCGCTCAATCGCTTACGCTCGGCCGGTCGGATGAATGCGGCGCTAATGATCCACGTCGAGGGCCGACCGCTGGAACAAGCGAAACAGTATTTGTTGCAGACGTGCTTTGTCACGCGCGCCTGGGTCGACTCCCGAGTGGCTTTCCTGACGCATCGCCTGCGCGCACCTTTCATTTTTGCGTATTGGCAGGGTGATAGAGCGGTACAAGAGGTTTGGGAACAACTGCCGTCTCATCGGCGGCCGGAATTCTTCCAGTACGTTTATCACCGCATGCACAGCGCGACGACGCTCGGCGCCTTTTGGCCGACGGATAGCCCCGCGCCGCCCGTCGCGTAACCTGAACCAGGAGAATGAATATGCAAACCAATCGTTCGCGACAACTGTACGAACGCGCCCAGGGTTCCATCACCGCGGGCGTACACTCGAATTCGCGTTCGCGGGCGCCGCATCCGTTGTATTTCAGCCGAGCCGACGGTGCCGCGGTATGGGACGTCGACGGCAACCGCTATATTGATCTCGGGATGGGAAATGGCGCGGTCATGCTCGGTCATAACCACCCAGCCATACGCGAGGCCGTGGCGGCGGCGATGGCGGTAGGAATGTCCACGGGATTCGAAACCGAGAGTGGTGTCCATGCGGCCGAATTATTCAAGCGCCTGGTGCCGAGCGCTGAACGAGTTCGCTTTACGAATACGGGCACGGAAGCCATGCTGCACGCGCTCCACATCGCACGGGCCTATACTAGCCGCCAGGCCATTGCCAAGGTGGAGGGCGCGTACCATGGCTGGTTCGACTCGGTTTACATCAGCACATGGCCTCCGCTGGATCAGGCCGGGCCGGACGACGCCCCGGTTGCTCTGCCGGGAACAGCGGGGTTGATGACCAGTGCGATCCAGGACGCGGTCATCCTGCCTTTCAACGACAGCCTGTCGACTGAGCGAATTGTGCGATCCCGCGGCAAAGATTTGGCGGCGATTATTGTCGAGCCCACGCTCATTGACGCGGGGTTCATCCCGGCAGAACGTGAGTACCTACTGACCCTGCGTCGCCTAGCCGACGAGATGGGCGCGCTGCTCATCTTTGATGAACTCTTGACCGGCTTTCGACTGGCTCGCGGCGGTGCGCAGGAAAAGTTCAGCGTGCAAGCCGATCTGGCCACCTTTGGCAAGGCCATAGGGAATGGCTTTCCAATCGCCGCCGTGGCAGGACGCGAGAGGATCATGCAAGCCTCGGCGCCCGGGCCGGGGAGAGCGGCTTATGTCGGCACGTTCAACGGGCACGCCGTCATGATGGCCATCGTGGAAGCCAGCCTGGGGCAACTCGCCGATGGCAATGTGACACGTCAACTCCAGTCTCGAACGGAAGCGTTGATCGAGGAATTCCAGGCTCTCGCTCGGCGCCATGGCGTTCCCGCACAAATGCAAGGCGGGGGCGGTCATATTCACTGGTACTTTACGCCCGAACCGGTGCGCAACTATCGGCAAGCCGCGCGCGGGAGCCGGGAACGATACGCAGCCTTCATCACGGCACTGGCCGACGCTGGTTTCCTGGTTTCTCCCAACTATTTGATGCATCACGCCATCAGTCTGGCTCACGGCCCCGCTGAACTGGACCAGCTCGTCGCTGCCATGGACAAAGGATTGGCGGCCGCCAAGCAAGCCGCGCAAACCAAAGAGTAGGAGACGTTTCGTTTCAAGTCATCCGTGCGCCCAAATCCATGACGCCATTGCAGGATCTTTCGAAAGTGTGGTAGCCCTTATATCATTCCGAGACCCTGATTCCGCTGTGCACGATGCTCCAGGATAAAAACCGGGGTTCAGGTGGCAGCTTCCGCGACCCTTGCTGGAGGCGCGGCCCCTGGCGGAGGGACACCCACCCGTCAGGGGAAGGCTTTCAGAGAGGCGGGCGAGACCGCCAACGGTGGGCGCTTCCCGCGCCCGCCGCCCACGAGTCCGGCGCGAGAAATCGTGTAAAGACGCGCGAAAAGGACGTTGCCGGACGAGAGGAGCATCGGCGGGGAGTACGTTGCTGACCGAATACATGCGCGTGACCTCGAGCGCTTCTTCGAGGATGAGACCGGGCAGAATCGAAGAGAGCGAGCGGGCGAGGAGCGTTTTGGCCGTTCCCGGTGGTCCGACCATCAACATGTTGTGTTGGGCGGCCGAGGCGATCTCCAGCTCGCGTTTGGCAAGCTCCTGGCCGCGCACTTCGGCAAAATCAGAGGCGATCGCAGGAGCTTGGTCGAACGAAAAGTCCTGCGTTCGGTGATAGGGTGGAATCGCCTGCAAGCCCTGCAGATGGGCGACGTAAAAAAAGCATACCATCCATATTGCGCCCACAACGAAAAATAGTCATGTCCCTTTCCGCTAGACTACTGATGAAATCGGGAGTAAGAGCTGCGCTCATGTGGAGTGCGGCCATCACCGGGATTGATGCTACTCTGCGACAGGCAATTTTAATCCTCCAGGGCAGCAACAACCGAAGGCCCGGAAACTCATGTTTCCGGCTATTGAAGATTGTGATTTGTTGCAGCGGTAGCCGTCGGGCATAAGAGCAAAGCCCGCTTTAAAGAAGAGCGGATATACCCAGATGGTCAAACTTCAAAAGGTTCAGCGGTTCCTCGGCAGACGTCCATCGTAAAGGGGAGTTGGATCCCAAGCCACGTGGTTATCATGGTAAAGCGGTTAGGTCGAGGAATTGGCCGCTCGTAAATGTGCCTCCACCGTCCTGAGGAAGAGGGGATTGAGTGCAGACTCAGGCAATCCGAGCTCGGGCAAAATCTCTCGCCCGACGGTCGTGACGTCTGAGGATCGGAGACAATCGCGAGCACTCAAGACCAGCCGGTGCATCCCCCTGATCACTTCTTTGCCCTGCGCAAGGGCTAGCGGTATTTCATCCCCGCGCTTGGGCGTATCCCATGAAGAGAGCAGGACCTCGATTCCCTGGATGGACTCTAGCCTTGTGAGCGACTGCAGGGAAGCCAACATGTCGTCGTAGATCGGTATCTGGCCTGGTACAGGAATGCTATCGCCAGCGATCAGCACCCGGTCTCGCTCATGCCAAAAGGCAAGATGTCCCTTAGAATGCCCCGGTGTGAAAATCACATGCAGCTGACTATCATCGCCGAGATCGATCCGTTCACCGTCCTCCAGCAAATAGTCTACTTGAACCGAGCCTTGCACTAAGTGATGAAAGCCCGGAACCGGGCGCTCGCTGTACTGCTGCTTAACATCCTCGATCCATTGCAGGTCTCCGCGATGAGCGGAGACGGAACAGCCCGTCGCTCTCCGGAATGCAAGCGCGCCGCCGATATGATCCGGATGGCCGTGTGAGAGAATGAGACGATCGATTTGGGCCAGCTCACGGCCGCTTGACCTGACCAAGGCTGCGAGGTTGTCAAGCCGACCGGCTACACCAGCGTCAATCTGCGCGGCCTCGCGGCCACAGACGAGATGGAAATAGACGACGCGTTCCAAGGTCTGCTCGGCTCGGGTCTGGACACCAAACTGGAGCTCATCTGTGTAGACGTGTTCGGATACTTGCATTCTATGATCCGATAACTGGCCCTTTCTGTCCCAGAGACGACTCACGGCGAGATTTGAGCCAGGCCGAAGGATTGGGCGCATAATCCTTAGAATAGTCCCCGGGTTCGGTGATTCCAGGCATGGAGGGTCGCCACACCTCGCGCAGCAAGTCCCTAGGATCTCCATAGGTCGCCGCGAGTTGGATCACCTTGGGATCATCCAACGCGGTCAGGTGTCCATGGTCAATCACCTTGATCTTTTCTCCATCTCGGCAGGTGATGTCACACGTGCAATTCAAATTGTGGATATGCAAGTGCCCGTAGGGGAACCCCATTTGCGCGGCCCAGCGTTCGGAGGGACCCGCCATCATAGTCCCCAGACCAAAGTGGATTACTCCTGACCGCAGTCGTTCATACGTCGTCCCACATCCCGCGAGCATGAATGCATTCCGGGGCCGCAACATCTTGGGATTGGTGCCGATTCCCAGTTCCCACCACCAGAAGAGACCTTTGTCGGGATACTCGGGGTACTGGATGTCCTGAGTGGCCGTCATGAGCGTCCGCCATTCATTCCCGTATTTTCCGCCTCCCTCAAGGGCGACGACCCTGCCGCCTTCAATCGTGGCGTGCACATTCGGGTACGGGCAACTACAGTGGTTCGTCGTACCGGCGACAACACCGGTGGCATCCTCCTGCCGCAGGAGCGGGGGTGTGGGGCGGGCGAACAGGTGCCCGAAAACGGCTTTGGACTGGAAAAATGGATGAGACCCGGTCGCCTTGTACCGGTCCATGTCATAGTATTCGTCATAAAGCGTAAAGCTAATATCCGTCCCTTCCGGGTCGGTGATCCTCACCCTGCCGCCCCGGCCCTTGTTCCAGATCATGTCCCACGCGGTGCTGTCAATGGCCGCCCATAGCTCGTGTGGGAAAGCGGCCGAAGGAAAGACCTCGCTCGCGGTCCAGGGAACAGTTTCGCTGCGGTAGGTGCGCTGCACAGGCGGCTGTCCCACGCCATGAATGAGCAGGTCATACTTTTGCTCTTCCGCGATGCGCTCCACCCATCCAACGCGTTCGATCCAGCCGCGCACCTCGTTCTTTTCCGGGATGCCGGGCCAATTATGAATAAAGCCTTTGAATTCGTCCAGTTCGTCGAGAGGTCGGTCCGGCCCCATGTCGATGCAGATCAAGTCTACCCGCGCTCCCACATCCACGACGGCTTGTGCGATGGCTTCAACGACGGCTGCATCGTAAAAGCTATTGACCACCATCAGTACGCGCTCTCCCGGTTTGACGGCATAGCCGGCAGGAACGAAGGATTGTGGGACGGAGGATTCACGGACGAGGTGCCGAGCGACGGCGAGCAAGCTAGAGTCCGCTGGCGGATCGCCGACCGACAGACCGATCCTGGCTCGCCAAGTTTGTATGGATTCACTGCGCACGTTACCGTTCAAAGTCCACCCCCTGTTTCGAATGTTCGATCAACGCTGGCGCTAGGCATCTATCTTTTTCCCCTGCTGGTACACAGTCAAGCGCTCTTTGTCTTCGAGCACGCGAATGTCCTCCAGTGGATTCCCGTTGACGAGGACCATATCGGCGATCTTGCCGACCTGAAGCGTGCCGATGCGATCGCTCATACGGCAGACCTCTGCCGCCGTCTTAGTCGTCGCGACGATCGCCTGCATCGGTGAGAGCCCGTTTTCAACCATGAGCGCAAGCTCGTGAGCGTTTTTTCCATGGAGATTGCCTGACGCATCGGTCCCCGTGGCGATCTTGACACCGGCGCGTACCGCCCGACGAAAGCTTGCCGCGTGCAGCTCGACCATCAGGGCGGCCTTGCGCAACGACGCCTCCCGGATCCCGACCTCTTTGCCATGCTTGGCAATATAATCGGTGATGAGTAGGGTGGGAACGAGAAAGACACCGCTCTTGACGAGCAGCTCGGTCGCCTCGTCGTCCTGAATGGTGCCATGCTCGACAGACCAGACGCCTCCGGCGATGGCATTCTTGATGCCCTGGGTCCCTTCCGCGTGGGCAGACACGGCCTTGTCGCGGTGTGCGGCTTCTTCCACGACGGCTTTGATTTCGCCCACGGTGAACTCGGTGTTGTGCGGCGAATCGTGCAGTGACAGGACACCGCCGCTAGCGCAAATCTTGATAAAATCAAACCCTTCGCGCAGAGCTTCGCGTGTGCCCCTGCGCACCGTATCGATCCCATCGCAAAAACGCGGGAAGGCGAGCCGCGCGGGTCGGATCGTCGTCCCATTCGGCAGCACCATCTGGGCGTGCGAGCCGGTCTGAACGATACCGCCGCCGACGAGAAGGCGCGGGCCTGGAATCAGTCCCATTTCGAGCGATTGTCGGAGACCCATATCCGCTCCCGCGGCATCACGCACCGTGGTAAATCCCGCTTTGAGCGTCTCGCGCAGAGCTCGTGCGGCCAGAAAGGCGGTGAGCGTTGCCGGATGCATCAGGGCATCCTCCATAAAGTTGAAACTGGTAACAGTGGAATGGATATGACAATCGATCATGCCCGGCATAAGCGCCTGTCGTGGCGCGTCTAGGATCTCGGCATCCGATGGATAGGAGAGCGCGTCTCCGGAGCCGATTGCCGAGATCCGACCGTCCTGCACCACGATGGCGGCTTGATGCAGGGGCTCGCCACCCATTCCATCGATGAGCGCGCCCACTTTGAGCACGAATGTCACCGCAGTTCTCCTTTGCTGATCACATAGATGGCTTGGCGTCGAGCATTGCCCCCATCAATAGACACGGCTGGTCGGACCGGTTGGACCAGGCGTGGTTGACCCCGCGAATAATAACGCAGTCGCCCGGCTGCATGAGCACTTCATCCGTGTCGGTCACGAGCCATATCTCACCCCTGACGCAGACGATAAAGTCGAGTGTATCGGTCCGGTGCATACTGGGATGTTTGGCATAGTCTTCTGCGGTTGGCATGTGCTTGGCGCCAACCGTATGATGAAGTCGCTCAACGATCTTTTTGTGCCTTTCAATGTCTTGATCATCCGGCAACAGCTCCAGCGCCCGAAAGGTGGCCCCCATCGCGACCGGCTCGCGCGTTTTGGAACAGAGTGAACGGTCTTCCGTTATTGTGTTATCGACCGGCATCTCGGCTGTCCACCAAAGTTCTGCCCGATTAAAGTGCCCGGGCTCGTGCATCGTGTTGGGCACCTGTTCCGTTAGGACGCAGGATTTGCCTCCTGGGTTCGGACCGACCACGTACCGTTTGTTTTTCCACATCGGTTTTTGATCTCCTGCCTGCCGTTTTGTATCGAACCACTATCGCAATCTCCTATGATTTGCCGCCGAGGTATAGATCGCGCACGCGGTCGTCGGAGCGCAGTTCCTGCGCCGTTCCTGAAAGCAAGACGCGCCCGGTTTGTAGGACGACACCGCGGTGCGCGATGGAAAGCGCCATCTCTGCGTTCTGTTCCACCATGAGCAGGGTCATGCCGCGCCGGTTAAGTTCGACCAGCGTCTCGAAAATACACTCGACGACCAGAGGAGCAAGTCCCATCGAAGGCTCGTCCAAAAGGAGCAGGCGCGGCTGTCCCATCACCGCCCGCCCAATTGCCAGCATCTGCTGCTCTCCGCCCGACAAGGTCCCTGCCATCTGGTTACGACGTTGCTGCAATACCGGGAAGAGATCGTATACGAAATCGCAATTGGCCGCGATCTCGGCCGAATCACGGCGCCTGTACGCGCCGAGGCGAAGATTATCCTGCACGCTCAACGTAGGGAACACATGCCTACCTTCCAGAACATGCCCAACCCCTGCCGCGGTGATTTCCGGCGCGGTCAGACGCGATATTTCGCGATCCCCGAATCGAATGCGACCATCCCGCGGTCGCAAGAGGCCTGACACCGTGCGCAACAGAGTCGTCTTGCCTGCACCGTTGGCTCCGAGAACGGTGACAATTTCACCCGCCGGGACCGACATTGAGACATCTCTGACCGCACCGATGGAGCCATAGTAGGTCGAAATGCTATCGAGCTCCAGGCTTGCATTCTCTTTGCCGCTCGCCGCGTTCGGAGACCTCTCAACGCTAACACGATGGGTGGCGTCTGGGGGGGAGGGCTGCCCGGCATCACGCTTGACGCCCAGGTAAGCTTGGATCACCTCCGTGTTGCGCTGGATCTCGGTCGGTGTGCCTTGTGCGATCAAATGTCCATAGTTGAGCACGCTTACCGTATCGGAAATCCCCATGACAAGTTCCATGTCGTGCTCGACCAAGAGGACTGTGATCCCCTGGTCACGCAGAAACGGAACGCGTTTCATCAGTTCGGCGCGTTCACTTGCGTTCAACCCGGCGGCTGGCTCGTCCAATAGTACGAGTTTCGGTTCGGTGGCCAGGGCTCGCGCAATCTCGACCAGACGCTGTTGTCCGTAGGATAGACTGGAAACCGGAACACTGGCACAATCTTCAAGCCCGACCAGAGCCAATGCCTCGCGGCTCTTCTCCCGCGAGATTTCCTCCTCGCGGGCCTGCCAGCGCAATCCGATGGCGGCATCGACATAGCTGGCTCTCTCGTGGCGATGTCTTCCCACCATCACATTGTCAAGAACGGTCATGTTCCCAAAGACATGCACATTCTGAAAGGTCCTGGCGATGCCGAGACGCGCGATTTTCAGCGGGGTTGTCCGAGTGACCTCTCGACCGGCAAACCAGATCCGACCGGCTTGAATGGGCTGCAGCCCACTTATGGTATTGAAGAGCGTGGTCTTGCCCGCTCCATTCGGACCGATGAGCGCCGCAATCGCCCCCTCACGCACTACAAGTGACACATGATTCACTGCCTGGAGACCACCGAAGGAGACGCTCACGTTCTCAAGTTTGAGAAGCGCGTCCCCTATTCGAGGAGGTTGGTGCCGTTCATCGCCGCGGAATACCTGCATGCGAGTTCCGGATACTTGAGTTCCCCTATCTGTCAGACCGGTGCTCGTCCGCTCCCGTTCGCTTGGATTCAAGTCCGGATGTCCAGCGATCTGCTGTTTTCGAATTGCGGGTCCGCTCCTCCAAGATTCAGGCACGAGTTGCCCGAACCTGAATAAGCTCCGCAACCGATCCACTTGATCTTGGCGCAGCCCACCCGCAAGACCTCCTGGCAGGAACAGCACCAAGAGGATGAGTGTGACAGCATACAGAGACCCACTGTAATCTTGGTAGCTAGAAAAGGACCGCGCTAGCCATGACATGAGAATTGAGCCTGCGACAGCGCCGGAGAGACTGCCCATTCCTCCGAGCATTGTCATCACGATGACAAGGGTGGAAAGCATAAAGCCAAAGTCATCGGGGTTTATCACACCCATGATGAAGGCGAACAGACTACCAGCGGCCCCGGCGTACACGGCGCTGACGACAAAGGCGACGAGTTTCCAATGTGAGGAGTCAATGCCCACGGTGGCGGCCGTTGTATCGTTCACAGCTAATGCCCTAAGCGCGCGACCGGGGCGCGAACGTATAGCCCTTTCACCCAGAATCAGACCGACCAGGACAATGCTCCACACCGCGTAGTATTGCCGTAGAAAATTGTCGAGGGAAAAACCTCCTATTGAGAAATAGGGGATTCCGGTCAGTCCGATCAATCCACCGGTCAGATCACGCGCCTCGCGTGCGAAGACGAAAAAGATCTGTCCCATCCCCAACGTGACGAGCGCGAGGACAAAGCCGCGTAGTCGCAAGACGGGCTTGCCCATGAGAAAAGCCACAACTCCCGCGGCCAGGGCTCCGCCCAGTAGCGCTAAAGGGGGCGGCGCGCCAAGTCGCGTGGTAAGCAGCACGCTGGTGTAGGCTCCTATCCCAAAGAACGCACCGTGTCCGAGAGAGAGCTGACGTGCCTGACCTGCGAGAATGGTGAAACCGATGGCCATCAAACTGTAAATCCCCGCTACCACCATGACCAGCAAAACATAGTCGTTGTGATAGACGAGCGGCCAGAGTGCCAGAACGGCACCCGCCATGACCCCGATTACCGTTCCGCGTCTAACTCTGCTCGGACTCATCCTAGTCAAGGCTGAGCTCCTCAGACCCAGCTGAACCCAAGATACCGGATGGTCGGAAATAGAGAATGAGGATCAGGATGAGAAAAGCGATGGCGTCTTTGTAGCCTGCAGGGAGCAACCCCGCGCCGAAGGTCTCGATGACCCCGAGCGCCAATCCGCCGACAATGGCTCCAGTCGCCGTTCCCCAGCCCCCCAATGTCAATGCCGTGAGTCCTTTGATTCCCAAGATGGCACCGGAGGCATAGTTCAATGTGAGCATGGGCGCAAGGAACAATCCGGTGAGGGCGCCGACGCTCGCGCTGATTGCAAAGGACAAGCGCATCATGGAGCTTGTGCTCACGCCCACGACGGCCGCGGCCAGAGGGTCCGTGGCCGTCGCCGTCATTGCCTTGCCCAAAAGGGTATGATTGGTGAGCAAGTAGAGAGCCGTGACGACCACAGCGGCCATCAAGAAGATCCAGAGACTTTGAGGGAGAATAGCGATTGTGCCCAGCCGAATGGGCGCATCCCCCGAAAAGCTGGGAAGGTCGGCAGGGTAGGAAGTCCAGGCGATGAGAGCACCGTTCTGGAGAAACAAGCTGGCTCCAATGGTGACCATCAACATGCTTACCAAACTAGCTCTGCCAAGAGGAGCAATCACCAGTTGGTAGATGAGGATGCCGATGGTGGATGTGATCACGACGGCGAGGACTCCAGCCAACGGGTAGGGCAAGTGAACTGTCTTCAGCAGGTAGACGGTGAACAAGCCGCCCAGCATGGCAAAATCGCCCTGGGCGAAATTGACAACGCGGGAAGCTCTATAAATTGTCACAAAGCCCAAGGCGAGCATCCCATAGACTGTACCGATCGCCAGACCGGAGACGAAGAGTTGGAGCCAGTCACTTGCCCGCATTCGTGGTCTCCCTGCCTATTTGATCGTATTCACGAGCACAAACTTTTTGTTTTGGACCTGATAGATCACGAGTGACTGCTTGGGGAGCCCATCTCGCGTCTTGAAGTTGATCGGACCGTTCAAGCCCATGAAATTGCTGGCCGCGATAGCGTCGCGGAGCTTGGCTCGATCCGGACCGGCGACCTTGAGCGCGTTCGCGATGATGCTGATGCCGTCAGCGGCCGTGGTGCTATTCAGACTGGGATCCTTGCCGCCCGACTTTTCCTTATAGTGTTTGACAAAGTCCATCAGGAGGGCCTTTTGCGGGTCCGAGTCGGGCAGGGCTTCGGGTGCCAAGTATTTCAGTCCCGTGAACATGATGCCGTTAATGTCGTCGCCGCTCAGACCAAGCAAAGATTGCATACCGAAGAGATAAGGTCCGATGATCGGAAGATCAACCCCCAACTGCTTTGCGGGCTTGATGAACTGTGGGACCATGATCGCCGCCGTAATCAGCACGAGTGCATCCGGTTTTTCCCTGTCCGCCAACTGCTTGATTTTGCTCACCTGAGAAGACAAATCCACATCTCCCGGAGCAAAGGTGTCGCCAGTCGCGAGGACCTCTATTCCTGCGGCAGGCCCTTTTTGTTTCAGCAACTCCACGGCCGCGCTGTGAAGCGGTGTGACATCTCCGATGGTGATAACCTTTTTGTAGCCCTTCCATTTGAGAACATCAATGATCGAATCTACTGAGCCAACTTCGGTGGGGAGTTGAGTAAAGGTCCACTTGGGGTTCTGTGCCCGCAGATTCGCGGGGAGCTGCTGTCCAAGAACGACCGGAGTGCTCGCTTCTCGTTCCGCCACGCCCATGGCGGCAGGCAAAATATTGAGGAACCCAGGTCCATCCACTGCGAGCACCTTGTCCTCGCGAATCAGCTTAGTGAGAGCGGTTGCAGCCTTGGTCGCGTCGGACCCGTCATCCTCAAACATCACGGTGAGCGGGTGCCCGTCAATACCGCCTGCGGCATTGATCTGGTCCACTACCGTGTTTACTCCATCGCGCCATTCAGCCGAACTCGATCCGATGGTGCCAGTGAACGACGAGAGGCTTCCAATCTTGTAGGGCTCTTTGGGCGTAGCAGTCGCCTGGGCCACCGGCGCAATGGTGGATTCAGGCGCGGCTTGGCAGGCGGTGAACAACAGCGCAGTGATCGCCAACAGAGCGAGTACGAGCATGACGCACACATTGCGGCACATCTTTCCTTCCCTCCCTGGTGATTTTCAGGCGTCGCGAGCTAACGACAGCCATAACGCGTGAAGTCAAATTCTCAATCACGGGCCATTAAGAACTGGATGAGCTGTCGAGTGCGCGCCGGATCTCCTCAGATACCTGATCAATCGTTGCCACACGGCCGAGCGAAGACGCGACGAGCGTGAGCGTTGAGCCACTTCTGGCGAGAGGGGTCCCCAACCCATGTCGGGCAACCCTTCGGTGGCGTTGCCGTCGCTGAGAAAGACCACTTTGTAATCCCTCGAAAAGGCCTCGCACGCCGTAGCCTCACAGCAACCGTTGGTCGCAATGCCGGAAATAAGTACGGTGTTAATGTTGTTTGCCCTCAGCACGACGTCGAGGTCCGTTCCGAAGAAGGCATCATAACGACGTTTCTCAATGAAGATGTCCCCCGGACTCTTGAGCTCGTCGATCACGTCGACCGGCGGCGTGCCTGAGCCGAACAGGTTCTTTTGACGAATCATCGGACGGATGTCGCCTAACCGACCAAGGTCGCTTCCATCCGCGCGCAATGCCGACATGACGTGGATGACCTTCATCTTCTTACCGCGGCACTTCTTACCGCGGCACAACTCCAGGAGACCTTGCAGTTTTGGAACTAGGGTCTCGGCGTTGGGCGAGTAGATGGGAGAGTTCGCTCGGAGGAAAATGTTCTGCATGCAGATAACGATGATCGCCGTCTTTTCGGGTTCGACCTTGTGGCGAATCGTTGGCCCGGAAAAGAAGGCTAAATCAGCTTTTTGGGCTTGTTCCGACATTGTCTCGTCTCCTTGGACAAGTTAGAGCGGGGGTCCGAGCTCGAGTGTCTCGCATACACCCCACCCTGAGTTTTCATCGACCAAGTCAATGCGTCGGGGCTTGATGTGGACGAATGAAAAGAGATCATTAGGATCGATGTGAGATACTCTCTGAGGCAGCAAGTTGCCCCAGTCTGGATGCAACACCAGGGACGCTACTCCTGAGACCTGTAGCCAGCACAGCTCCGAACCTTGATTCAGTTCAACGATGACCAGGACGTCGGGGTTTTCGGTGATAAAGTAGGTGAGGTCCGCCCAACGGGGCAGCAAGCAGTCTATCTCCAGTCCATGATTGGAGCAACGCGCTGGCAACGCTAGCGGGCGGTCCGAATTTGCGGCGGCAACAAGACACGTGCTTTGGCCAGAGAGATACAAAGTGAAGCGCTC
This sequence comes from Chloroflexota bacterium, assembly GCA_023489485.1. Lineage (GTDB taxonomy): Bacteria > Chloroflexota > Anaerolineae > UBA4142 > UBA4142 > JAMDCU01. The sequence continues at coordinate 7,707 of JAMDCU010000064.1, read as the reverse complement.
GCGCAATTGACTGAACATAAATATACCCGGGTGACACTGCTAAGGTTTTACACCTGAGTTTAGGTTCCTCCGATTGTAGTGGAAATAATATCGCCCGACATCGCTCGAAATAGCGATGCCGGGCGCTGGGGAAGGATGATGTTTGAATACGCAATCAGGGCGTCGCCACAATACCCATTTCAAAGGCTCGCGCGGCAGCCTCGGTGCGGGAGGCGGCATTGAGTTTGCGGAGAATGTGAGCGACATGTGTCTTGGCGGTGTGTTCACTCATAATCAGTTGTTCCGCGATGGCGCGATTGCTGGCTCCGGCAATCACCATCCGCAAGACCTCGATCTCGCGTTTGGTCAGACTCTCGGCGGAGCCGGGGATGGAGCGCGCCCCTGGAATGCATTCCGATTCCAAGGATTTGAGCAATATGCTGGAGAAATTCGTGTGCACTCGTTGCTCTATAGCAAATCGGAGGATAGGTATTATATCTGATCCCTCTCTCAGAATCAGACCAAGATATCCCTCTGGCTCACACTCGTCCAACACAGCCACCATTTGGTCCAGCGCATCTTCCCGGCGCTTACAGGTCCAGTAGAGCTGTGCCAACAAGAGCCGACCACTGCCGAAAAGCAGCGAATCGCGGAGCTTTTGTTCGAGTTGCACGACTTTTTGAAGGGTGCGTTCTGCCGTGGCGTACTCCCGATCCATAATCTCGGTTCGGGCCCGCATCATCCCTCGAACAGCTGGTGCGACAGATGGTTCCCTGCGATGATCGGCTGCGCACATCCGAGCATAGAGCCGGAAGACCTTGTCACGATCCCCCAGTAGATAGTGAGATCGACCAGCTAGGTAGAGCAGCCCGGGTGCCGTGCTGTCGTCGACGCCGAGCCGGTCAAACTGCTCCATAAATTGCTCGAGCAGGGAATTCGCTTCCTGATACTTGCCGGTCGCCATTTGAGCCATCGCAACGGTGATGATGGCGATAAAGTCCAAACAGGGATAACCACTCCCAAACCGTCGGCTAGCCGCCAGCGCGCTCTCGCCAATTCGGCAGGCGTCCTGCATCCTCCCACGCCAAAGGCTAACAAATGCCAATTGACCTTCAATCGCGGCTCGGAGTGGAGAGAGCCCCTCTTCGAGGCGACCCAAAGTTTGCCTGCAAATTCGTTCGATTCGTTCGAGCCCTCCCGACAAAAGCGCAAAGGAGGGATGAAACTGAACAATGAATATCCGCAGTGCGTCGAGGTCGCCTGAATCCATCGCCAACGCTTCTGCAGTCTCCAAGTCGCCGCGGGCATGCGGGATATCCCCCTGCAATATCGCCAACCGTGCCGATCCCATTAACAGGCGGACGCGTATATGGAGAGAGGCCGGGAAAGACACAGCCCGCCGAATCAGATCACCGCACCGCACGAGTTCGCCCTGAAGCACCGCCGACGTACTCAAATAGGCCAACGCCTCGGCCTGCCCGACCTGATCTCCCACTGCCTCAAAGCCTTTCAAGGATTGTTCGAGCAGTGGTCGGGCAGCCTCCAGGTCGCCTTTCTGCCAACTGGCAACCCCTTGCAGCCAAAACAGTCGCGGGTGATTGTCTCGGACCAATGGGGGCAAAAGGCGAATCCAATCATTCAGGGTGTCGAGCAACCCCTTCTGCAAGAGACCGCCGCCGACCTGCTCGATGATCTCTGCCGCGGGTTCCCAGTGTTCGCCGGCAAGTAGATGTCCAATGGCGCGACTGGGAATCTTTTCGGCCCGCGCCGCACGGCGGTGGAGCTCAGCTAAACGGTCCGGCATCTCAAGGGCGAGGCACTGGCGCAAGAACTCCGCAAACAGCGCGTGATAGCGATAGGTCGCTCCGGAATCATCGGTTGGTTGAATAAATAGGCAGTGACGCTGCAAATGGTCCAAGATGGCTCGGGAATCGCGCCGACCCGTCACGGCTTGGCACAATGCCGGCGTCAGTTCCGGCAGAATCGATGTCTCGAGTAAAAACATGCGGGTCGGCTCATCCTGATTGTACAGTACTTCATCGGAAAGAAAATCAAAGATATATCGATCTGCCTCGGTGGAGCAGACCATGGCCGCCGAGAAACCGGAATGGCGAGAGAGGGATTGGGCCAGGAGGATCACCGCCGTCACCCACCCTTCCGTGCGGCTGTGGATATTGGTGAGAGTATCCAATGTTAGCTTGAGGTGCTGTTTGTCGTTAAGGAAAGAGGCGACTTCGGAGAGCGTGAAACAGAGGTCTGACCAACGGAACTCTGACATTTGCCGGCGCGCCCGCAGTCTCGCCAAACCGAGAGGAGGGTCATGGCGCGTGGCAGCAGCCACGTGCATTTGCGTCGGCAGGTGGTCTAGCAAATAATCCAAGGCCACGTATACTGCCGGCTCGGAAACCAGGTGGAGGTCATCGAGAACGAGCAAGAAGGGTGCAGAAATATCTTCCAGGATATCGTTAAGAAGCACTCCCATAACGCGACGAACTTGGTCGCCCGGATTCGGCAGCTCGCGGAGGAGCGCTTGGGCGTTAGACCCGCAGGTCGGGTCCATCTCTTGCAGGGATGCGATCAGGGCAGCGAGAAAATTCGCAGGATCATTATCTTCCTGGTCCAGTGTGAGCCACGCGACCAGGGGACGCGGGAGCGACAGGGGAATCGAGCTAAGGAGAGTGGTCTTGCCGTAGCCTGCAGGCGCGGAGATCAGAGTGAAAGCATGATCCGTCACACTGGCACGCAGCGCCGTCTGCAGACGCGGTCTGGCAAGGGTGCCGGGAGGTAGCGGCGGAGCGTGTAGCTTGCTCTTCGCAAACCAGGGCGGGTTAATGGCAGTCTGATTTTCCAACGGCTCAGACTCCTGTTGGTGAAAGAGAGCTGGTTTGGGTGGCCTCTACCTCGATCCTCAAATGGCTACAATCGATCGAGCAGGACTGCCCTATCTAGCAGATCCGGGGCTTTGCAGACGAGTAGTATGAGGAAAGAAACCACCAAAACTGAGTCACCGGCAGTCTTTCTGCGATGTTGCGAAACCCACGATAAGGGCCGCTAACCCGTGCAATGAGCATAGACTCGCTACAAAATGCATTTCAAGGGCAAGAGCAGGCAGAGTGAGTCTCTTTGCACCAGGTTACCCAGTGAGACATGCTCAAGCGAAGATGCGTATCGATGGCATCGGGAGGAAAAAGAAGGGGTGGGAGCGGGAAGCAAGAATACTGGATATGCCATCTCGTCGCACATCGAACGCTCAGACCGCCTCCCTTGGAGCAGTTGCCTTCTTATCTCGGACAGAAGCTGGCGCAGACGATAGCTTCAAGGATAGTGCCGCGATTGGGTCGGAATTATAGCATCAGGAAGAATATTGGGCAATTCTTCATAGAGTGTACGTTTCCTGCCGACCCTGAACTATTCTGGGACTCTTGAGATGAATGCCCTTGAGTGGCTAAAGTCAATGAGGCCAATGCGCTTCCCGTGCCGCGGGATACGGTTCTCGTCCTGGCCTTGCGAGGGCTGGTCCTCGCGATCGCGCTCGTCCTCCCGCTCGTCCTCGACAGCTACCTCCTGAGCCTTGCCATTCTCATTCTCTTTTGGGGGCTTTTGGGACAGGGCTGGAATATCATGGGTGGCTATGCTGGGCAGTTCTCTTTTGGGCACGCGGCCTTTTACGGCCTCGGCGCCTACACGTCGACATGGCTGCTGGTGAATGCGGGAGTGAACCCATGGATTGGGATGCTGGCCGGCGGATTGGTGGCCGTGGCCTTTGGGCTGTTCACCGGCTTTCTCTCCTTCCGCTATGGGCTGCGCGGCCCCTATTTTGCGCTCGCCACCTTCGCCTTCGCCGAAATGCTGCGGCTGATTGCCATCAACTGGGAGGTGGTCAACAAATCGCGCGGCATCCAGGTCCCACTCCGCGGCACCGACTCGCTCCTCGCCTTTCAATTCGAGACGACCAAAGTCCCGTACTATTACATTATCCTGAGCATGGTCCTGTTCACGCTTGCGCTCACGTACTGGATCGATCACAGCAAGTTGGGCTATTATTTCAAGGCCATCCGCGAGAACGAAGAGGCGGCTGCCGCGCTCGGGGTCGATCCCCTCTGTTACAAACTCCTCGCGATGAGCATCAGCGCGTTCATCACCGCGATGGGTGGAACGTTCTACAGCCAATACCTCTTGTTCATCGATCCAGAAATCGTATTCGGGCCGCAGGCCTCCGTCGAAATTCTGCTGCGGCCGATCATTGGCGGCGCGGGCACGGTGCTCGGACCGATCGTCGGCGCCCTGCTCCTGACCCCGCTTTCGGAATTCACGCGCACCCTGCTCCGTGAGCCGCCCGGATTCCTAGTGCTGCTCCGCGGGCACGCTGGCACTGACATGATGGTCTTTGGCGCCCTACTCATTGTGACGATTATTTTCATGCCTAACGGGCTGGCGGGGTGGATTGCGAAACGCTGGAATCGCCTGGTGAAACGATAAAATGGCACTCCTCGAAGTGCGAGACGTCAGCAAGAAATTCGGCGGCCTCCAAGCCGTGAACCACGTGAGCCTGCACGTGAACGAGGGTGAGATTCTCGGCTTGATTGGTCCGAACGGCGCGGGCAAGACGACGCTCTTTAGCCTGATCGGCGGCTATTACCATCCCAATTCCGGACGGATTACGTTCCGCGGTTGCGACATTACGGCTCTGCAGCCGAACGCGATCTGTCAGTTGGGAGTCGCGCGCACCTTTCAGCTCGTCAAGCCCTTTGCAAATCTCACCGTTTTCGACAATGTCATGGTCGGCGCGTTCAACCGCACCGCCAGCCGCCCTGAAGCAAAAGAGCGCGCCCAACAAGTCATTGATTTTGTCGGGCTCAACGGGCGCGAAGCTCAGATGGCACGCGAGCTCCCGACGCCGGGGCGCAAGCGCCTGGAACTGGCGCGGGCGCTCGCGACTCAGCCGACGATGCTCCTGCTCGACGAAGTCATGTCGGGATTGACGCCAACGGAAACTGCGACGCTCGTCGCACTGATTCGGCAGATACGTGGCCGGGGGATTTCGGTCCTTGTCGTCGAGCATGTCATGCGTGCGATCATGGCCTTGTCTGACCGGATCGCGGTGCTCCATCACGGCGAAAAGATCGCCGACGACTTGCCCGAGAACGTAACCAAGAACCCTAGAGTGATCCAGGCATACTTGGGCGACGAATTCATGCTGTCCGAGGCGTAATGTGCTAACCGTAGAGGAATTAAGCGTCGCCTATGACGATGTGACTGTGCTGCGACAGGTATCGTTCCAGGTGAACCCGGGCGAAATCATCGCGCTCGTGGGCGCGAACGGCGCGGGCAAGACGACGGCGCTGCGCGCGATCAGCGGGCTGGTCCATGCGCGCGCCGGCAGGATCCGGTTCAATGGGGCGCGCATCGAAAAGATGCGCCCACATCATATTGTCGAGGCGGGACTGGTACACGTGCCTGAGGGACGCAAGATTTTCCCTTCGATGACCGTGCGCGAAAATCTCGAACTCGGATCGTTTATCCGACAGGCTAGGCCCAAGCGCCGCGAGAGCATGGAATGGGTCTTTCACTTGCTGCCTCGTTTAAAGGAACGCGAAGCGCAGGTGGCCGGGACGATGAGCGGAGGTGAGCAGCAGATGCTCGCGATCGGCCGCGCGCTGATGGCGCGTCCGAAATTGCTGATGCTGGACGAACCCTCGCTGGGTCTGGCCCCTCTTATCGTCCGTGATATCTTCAACACCGTTCTCACCATCAATGCGCAAGGAGTGACGGTAGTGATCGTCGAGCAGAACGTGTCGCACACGCTCGCGATGGCGCACCGCGGATATGTCCTTGAGAACGGGGAGATTGTATTGGAAGGCAAGGGACGTGAACTGCTCAGTAACGAGGTAATGAAAAAGGCGTATCTCGGAATGTAGTTGGCAAGACCCGATCGAGCATCAACTTGCAGAGACGGGCCTTGTCGATTCTTAACTTGAGCTGGTCCGCTGCAATTCGTTGACTCGCCTACGTGTCGAATTTGAAGATATTACGAGCGTGTAGCCTGAATCATAAAAAGCCATCGGGACAAACGCGGCTGAGCTTTTTGGCGAGCACAGGCGCCATGCTGTCAGGGAAGAGAAGTGATGGCTACCATTTCGGACTTTGGCTCTATATTTTACCGGCGAGGGTGTGACTACGGTTGGCAGACGCGAGCGGGGCGTTGCGGAGAGAACGAAAAGTAGTCGGAATTGGCCCACCGACTACTTGTTTTTACCAGAGCGGGAGCGATGGGCGTCAGGCACTCAGCGGCAACTTTTTGCTCGTGATTTTGGCTACCGCACTGCCACCGCAATCGGGATTCTGCCAACCCAACTTGCCACAGCATAGCAGAGCTTGAACCCTTGTACAACTGGACCAACCTCCCGCAAAGGTTGAGAGGTGTTACATGGGCGCGAGCTCTACGCAGCGGCAGCATGTATGGCACGATTTTGGTCAGTGCTACTGGAACCCACCCTTGGATGCGCTGATCCCCCGCTCT
>JAMDCU010000064.1:0-1198 GCA_023489485.1 Chloroflexota bacterium | reverse complement strand
GCAACCCGCCGGACGTCTCACCGAATCCGCTCCTCGTAGCCGCTCGCCCAGTAGGCCGCGATCGGATCCTCTGGCACACCCATTTCTTCACGTACTTGAGCCAGCAGTGGGCGCACGTCGACGCGAAAGGCGTCGGTGAGGACGCGATGCGCCTCAAGCACATTGCCTTCGGCTTGTGCCGCCGCCAAGCGCGCACGCGGCACGATGAGCGCTTTGGCATACGCTTCCTGGCAGTTGAGCACCGAATAGATCATCGCCGCCAACTTGCCTTCGATAGACAAGCACTGGTCAATCATGTAGGCGACCTGGCGCGCACTAGTCCCCGCCGGTTCGTCGGAGCCTGACGCCGCGCCGGTCAGTTCATTGTAGATGAGAAACAATTCGTAAGGGTTGACGGCGCCGACGATGAGATCGTCGTCGGCATATTTGCGATTGTTGAAATGAAAACCTCCCAGTCTGCCCTCGTCCAGCAAGAATGCCACAATCTGCTCGATATTCACTCCCGGCGCATGATGCCCCAAGTCAACTAGCACTTGCGCCTGGGGTCCCAGTCTTTGGCATAAGGCGTATGCGGTTCCCCAATCCGGGATGTCGGTGCTGTAGAACGCCGGCTCAAAGAACTTGTATTCAACGAGCATCCGCGCCCCGAGCGGCAGGTTCGCGTATACTTGGCTTAGGTTTTCTTCGAAACGATGCTTCCTCTGCCGCAGACTGTCCTGCCCCGCATAGTTCGTGCCATCCGCGAACCAAAGACTGAGCAGGTCGCTCTTGACTGTCTTCATGATTGCGCAACATTCAAGAATATGGTCAAGCGCGTGTTCGCGGATTCCCGCTTGAGGATGCGCCAGGGAGCCCAGGCGGTACTCGTCATCCTGGAAGACATTGGGATTGACCGCGCCGATCGCGAGGCCGCGCGCCTGCGCATACTCTGCCATCGCGGCGTAATCGCCGTCTTCCGGGCGATCCCAGGGAATGTGGATGGCCACGGTGGGTGCGATGCCGGTCATCCGGTGGACCGTCGCCGCATCGTCGATTTTTTGCCGAGTGGTCGTCGCGGCCCCGGGCCAAGGGAAGGTGTGGAAGCGCGTGCCGCTGTTGGCGTAACCCCACGACGGTGTTTCGATGTGCTGCGCCTTGAGCGCCTCTTTGACCGTCTCGACGTCAATGCCTTGCATGGCCAACTGCTCGGCAAGCAGAT
>JAMDCU010000046.1 GCA_023489485.1 Chloroflexota bacterium | reverse complement strand
GTCGATCGGATTATCGGACGTTCTCGCACCCTCTCGAAATCCTTCCGCCAAGCGGGAATTTGGTCGAGTGCACGAACCTTGAGACGGCTGCTGTTCTGGGTGGGAACTCCCATAAAACTGGCCGGGCTCTTCCTGGCTTGCGGCTTTATCCTTGGGTTCCTTGATCCATCCCTTGACCTGACTCAAGTCGACAGCTGGCTGTTAATCCTTGCGCTGGCCATTTCCATCGGCCTGGTCGTCGTGAGTGTCCTTGCCGCTCAACAGCTGGTCTTGAGGACCAACGGCAATCAAGCGGATCGGCCGATCGGAATCGGCCATATCCTTCTTGTTCTGGCGACGACGGTCTTGTCCAGACTGGCCGGCTTGGTTCCAGGCATCCTGCTCGCGGGCCCTACGCGACTTGAACAAAATCCCGATATCCAGGTCAAGCTGGATCGGATGGCAGTGGGTGCCATGATCCTCGTGGGCCTCGCGGCGTGGGTGGTTGCGCCTTTGGTCGATACGGACGCCTGGTTCAAGACCGTCGCGCTGTTGACCTTTGCGACTGCCGTGCAAACGCTGTTCTTGCAGATGCTGCCGCTCAAGAATTTGCACGGTCGCTCCTTGTTCGAGTCCAGCCGGCCGGCGTGGTTCGTTCTCTTCATTCTAATCGCGCTGGTCTTGTTGGAGACGATGTTGAACCCTGACGGCTCCTTTATCGCCGCCTTTCAATCGCCGACGATGCTGCTGCTTGCGCTAGCCGCCGTGGCCTTTTCAATCACCAGCGTGATTCTGACGCTCTACGCGCATAGGCAGCGACCTGTGAACCGTTGGCAATCTCGAGATGCGTAACACAGTCGAACGCGACCAGAGTTTCTGATAACACAGAAATGCGAGGTGGCAGGTTGAAAATGGCAGACTGGTTCGCCGCCGACCACACGGCCAAATCCTCGAACTCGACAGTCCGATAGACGATGCAGACCGCATCACCATCCTCTTGCGCCGTGTGCGGGGCCGGCAATGCCGGCCCCGCACACGGCGCAAAAAAACCCCTCTTCCTTCGGGAAGAGGGGCAGGGGTGATGGGACTTGCGCTAGAACCATTCTTTCTGGAGCTGATCTAACCTCCCGTCACTCTTCATCGCGTCGATGACCGCATTGATCTCTTGCAGGAGCGTCGGCGTGTCTTTGCGCACGGCGGCGACGATCAATTCGTCTACGAGCGGGTTACCGGCCGTCTTGACTCCCCCCTGGGCATGCAGGAAATCCTCCACCGCGATGCCGTCGGTCAGTACCCCGTCCACTTGCCCACTGCTCAGCGCCTGGAGGGCATCTTTCGGCGTATTGAACTCGCGCAAATCGTAATTGAGGCGGTTCTGCCACTTGCGTGCAAAGCTGTCGCCGCTCGACCCCAATTCGACCCCCACGCGTTTGTTCGCCAGATCGTACCAACTCTTGGTCGTCATATCCGCGCTGCGCACGACGACCATCGGCCCACTGTTATAGTACGAGTGCGAATAGAGCACGTCTTGCGTTCTTCTCGGATCGTAAGGGAGCGCGGAAAGGATGACGTCGAATTGCCCCGTTTTCAATGCATCGTACAGACCGTCGAAACCTGTGTAAACGTACTGAACCTTGATCGTCTTCCCAGTCTGCGCAGACCAGTCGTGCACCCACTCCTGCGCGAGGGCGATGTCCAGGCCCGAAAGGTTCCCCTTGCCGTCGTCCGCTTCAAAGGGAGGGAAAGAGGGATCGATCCCGATGCGCAAGACGCCTTCTTGCGTGATGCGCACCCAAGTCGCATCCGGCTTCGGCGCCGGCTTTGGCTTCCAGCTCACATAGGCGTAATAGCCTGCGAGCGCAAGCGCCACGAGCACAACCGACAGCGTGCCGATACGCAAGGATGAAGGACGCGGGTCGCTAGACCTCGGGGCCTCTGCGAGGATGAAGGATGAAGAACTCATCTGTCGTCTGCTGCCTGGAGTCTGTCGTCGCTTTTCCTTGTCACTTGCCACTTTCTCTTGTCACTTGCCACTTGTAACTTGTTGTGTCGCGTACTTTTGCACTTCGTAATAGATCGGCTTGGGATCAAAGCCGGGCGTGACAAACGTGTAATAATCCTGATACGTGAGCGTCGGAGCAGGGAAGCGGAACACCCAGAACACACAGGCGTCCAGCCAGTCCCACTCCTTCGCCAGGTCCAGCGCGCGGAGGGTGTACTCGATCCGCTGCGCCGGGCTCACGGCTTTTGTCCAGCGCGGGTGGTCGTTCCACCCCCCTTCCGTGATCATCACATGCTTGGCGCCGTCTCCGTTCGCGATCATGATGTCATGCAGCAATTCCGTCCGCCGGAAATTCACAACCCCCGGCGAAGGTGGATCGTCCGCGGGCGCCGTCCAACCGTATGCGTGGACAGCCAAGATGTCGAAATAGTTTTTCGCCCCGGCATCGTACATCTTTTGCAGGTACTCCAGGTCGCTCATCGTATCGGTCGAGCCCGGGGCGGCGAGCGTCGGCGCGAGCGCGCCGGCGAGCACCTGCACCGAGGGGTCCGCCTGTTTCGCCGCAACATAGGCCGCCTGTAAGAGGCGCGTGTACCCGGCAGGATCGACCGGGCGGTAGCCCCACTCGAAGCTGACATTCGGCTCGTTCCAGATGATGATATACGAGACGCGGCCCCGGAAATGGTTCACGAAAGCTTGGACGAAATTTGCAAAGAGGGGTACGTGGGCATCGTCAAGGTAGCTCGTCACCGAATCCTTGGGGCGAGCCCACGCGGGCACAAATCCCAACCGCGCGATGACGGTAAGCCCCTGAGCCCGGGCATGATCGACGACCAGATCGGCGTGCTGCCAATCATATTCCCCCTGACTGTTCTCGATATAGCCCCAAGGAAAGTACTCGACGATCCACGGCGCGCCCATCTCGCGTACCATCTCGAGCGTCTTTTGGATTTTCCATTCCTCCACCTCGTCGGTGAGGCGGGTATGCACGCCGAGTTTCGGACTGGTCGTCTCCACCTTTTGAGGAGGCCCGAGCATGACGAGAATTGGCGGGGGCGCGACGAACCAACTGACGATGACGAAAATGACCATCGCTTCCAGGCCCCGCACGCCGTAGCCCAACATTCTGCGGGGATTCCGTCGTCGTTCAGGCTGGTTCATAATGTCCTGGATTATATCCTATTTAGGCCCTCATTGTCGAACAGAGAAGGGGCCGCGTGGGGAGCCCATCGCCTAGAAGGGGTGGGCGTCAGGATTTTGGGTGACGGTCTCCGGGCGATTGAACCCGCTGGAGACCGCGGGGCAGGCATCACGGCACCTTCGGCAAGGCAAAGTCGGCCTGCGCCGACTGGGTAGCCAAAAATGTGACGGGCACCCGCCTAGAAGCGGGGGCATTGACAAGGAGGCAAGAGTCAGGTTAGAATGGCTGCCATCGTCGAGCACCTTACGAATTGAACAGCCCCTGGCCGGTGTGTTGTCTCTCTGCCTTTTGCTTTACTCAGGAGGAATCCGGAATGGCAGAGAACGAAGTCGCGTTATTTATCGACTTTGAGAACGTTCGTTACGGCCTCAAGAACAACTACGGTCGTGAGCCTGATCCGCAAATGTTGATGGCCAAAGCTCGCAAGTACGGCCCGGTCGCGTTGGCGCTCGCCTATGCCGATTTTACAGAGCACCCCGACTACTTCCGGCGCAAGCTCGAAGTGGCTGGGATCACGCCGCGAGACATTGCGCGGCGCAGCCCCGACGTCGCCCATAAGAGTTCTTCCGATATGGCGATGCTGATGGACATGATCGACTGCCTCCTGGACCGTCCGTCCGTTGGGATTTTGATTTTGATGACCGGCGATAGTGATTTCATCCGGGTCGTCGCACGTGCCCGTCATCGTTTTGGGAAAAAAGTCGTCATTGCCGGGGTACCGGGCAGCGTCTCCAACGACTTGATTGCCGCCGCCGATGCCGCCGATCCTCTTGTCGAACCCGGGTGGGCCCCCACAGTGCCGGTCGAACTCTCTGCTCCCTTGACTCCAGACTCGTCTTTGCTCCCAGAGAATTCTAGTTCAGACAATTTGTCCGAGATTGAGCGCCGTCTAATCAGGCTCATCGCCTATCTTGATCGCACCCGTCCCTACCTCACCTTTCTCTTTGTCAAGACTCATGCGCTGTCACCCAACAACCAACTCAATTTGAGTCCGATGCAAGTGGATCTGGTACTGACCCAGTTCAAGGAACGCGGCATCTTGCGCGACGAGACCCGCGAGGTGGATGGCCGCACTTTGCGCCTGCTTTATTTTCGGCGCGACCACCCTCAAGTGATGGGGGTTCTGAGCGGTCCCTAACTGGCTTGGTTGATTGTTTCATGCAGAGGGCACATGCTGCGCCGCAAGGGGAGCTTTCGACGAAAAGAGAGAGAAATCATTCGGTTTCTCTCTCTTTGATTCAATGGGGCGCCGCCACCTCGGGGGTGGAAGTCTCGAGCGGGCTCTCGGGGCCGGTTTTCGCCGAGTGACCGAGCAGCCACGCATTGATCGCATACGCGGCCTTGCGCCCCGCGGCAATGGCGGTCACGACCAGGTCCGCGCCGCGAACGTCATCACCCGCCGCATAGACCCCTGCTTCTGTCGTGTCGGGATTGTCTTCATTCTCCACTTGAAAGGTGCCCCATCGCGTCATCTTGATGTTCGGAGTCGCCTTGGCAATCATAGGGTCCGGTTTGTACCCCAAGGCCAACACCACGACGTCCGCATCCACCTGGTAATTCGCCCCTTCGATCGGCTCCGGCCGCGGGCGCCCCGAGGCATCGGGCGCCCCGAGGCGCATGCGCTCCATTTCAATCTTGCGCACGTGCCCATTCTCATCGCCGATGAAACGGACCGGCGAAACCAGGAACTCGAAACGGACCCCCTCTTGGCGCCCGTGCATACGCTCTTCGGCGCGTCCGGGCATCTCGTGTTCGGTGCGCCGGTAATAGTCCGTGATCGTCCCGTCGGCGAACCCGTGCTGAGCCTGGAGCCGCCGTGACGTGCGCACGCAGTCCATGGACGTATCGCCGCCTCCGATGACCGCGATGTGCTTGCCGATTTCCGGCAGCGAGCGCATGTCCTTGGGCAAGATCTCGGGGCGCAAGTTCCCGCGCACGAGAAACTCGGTCGCTTGATAGATCCCCTTCAGGTCCTCTCCCGGCAGCTTGGCCCGGTTCCCGATGGTCGCGCCCACCCCGAGGAATACCGCGTCGAATTCCTCCAGCAGATCATCCACCGTCACATCCTGCCCGACGAGAGTGTCGCCGACGAACCCAATCCCAAGCGACTCGAGCTGGTCGAACTTTTTGGCGATAATGTCCTTGGAGAGCTTGAACCCGGGGATACCGTAGACGAGCAGGCCGCCCGGCTCCGGCCACGCGTCATAGATGACGACCTCATGTCCCATCACGCGCAGCTCCTCCGCGACGGCGATGCTCGCCGGTCCCGCCCCGACCACGGCGACGCGCTTGCCCGTCGCCGGCTCGACCGCGCGCCCGGGAAAGCCGCTACGGTTGCGCTGATAGTCGGTGCAATACGCCTCCAGCTTGCCGATCATGACCGGCTTGTCGTAACCCGCGACCGTGCACGCGCCCTCACACAGCACTTCTTGCGGACAAATTCGCCCGCACACTTCTGGCAGGTTCGACGTGAGACGGAACACATTCGCCGCCGCCTCCACATCCCCCTGTTCGATGAACATCATCGCGCGCGGGATGTCATTGTGAACAGGACAGCCCAGGATGCACGGCTCCGGCGATGGGCAGTGAATGCAGCGCGTCGCCTCCACGACCGCCTGTTGGTCGTCGTAACCGAGAAACACCTCACGAAAGTTGTGCACCCGCACTTGAGGGTCCTGTTTGGGTGGAATACCCGTCGGGATATGTGCTCGCTCGTATCGGTTTGGATCGAGGTCTAGCGTGTTCGGGTCTTGCTTGGGTGGAAGGTGCCCATTCTGATTCTCGTTCTTACTCTGCTCAGCCATCTCAAATCCACTTTTCTACTTTCGGCATCACTTTGCCTTTCCGTTTAGCATATAACGCCTGCAGGGCCAAAGCTGTTACTGAAGCACTCGCCACCACCAGAGCGCCCGCCAATACCGCGGGCGCTGGCACCGTGCTCTACGACGTATGGCGGTTAGGAGGACCAGCGCGCGAACCATCCCGGCTCGACCTCCTGTTCCTCTTGCAGGCGGCGCAAGCGCGCCCGCATCACGCCGGACCGGCCGAGATAGCCCACCACCTTCTTCGGATTGCTCCGGCTGACCACGGGCAGTCGCCCCACATCATTTTGCAGCATCCTGATCGTCGCCTCGTAAACGGACTCGTCCGGATAGGCGACGATCGGCGCACGGCTTCCCGCTTCCAGCACGGTCAAGTGTCCCTCCTCCGTGTTCTGCTGCTGCAAAGCATTGAGGACATCTTTGTACGTAATGATGCCGGCGAGATTGCCTTGCTGGTCCACAATCGGTACCGCCTGGTAGCGCCACAGGAATGGCTCGCCCTTGCCGTTGCGGGCGATCTGGTCGGCGAGTTCCGAGACCTGCATGTCGGCCGGTACGCAGACTACATCCGTCGCCATGACATCGCCCACGCTGACTTGCTGGAGAACATCCACTTCGTACTCCTGATTCACACGCAGGCCGCGGCGCACCAGTTTCATCGTCATGATGGTCGAATCCCGCATGACGAAAATGGCAATCAGATCTGCAATCACGCTGACGAGCATCAGCGGGAGAACCGAGTTGTAATCACGGGTCACTTCAAAAGCAAAGATGATAAAGGTGAAAGCGGCGCGCGAGGCAGCGCCAAAAACGGCGCCCATCGCGACGAGTCCGAACGCGGCAGGGTCGAGATGCAATCCGGGGACAATTCCGTTCATGAGTGTGGCGAAGACCGCACCCATCGCCGCGCTCGACATGAACATGGGGGCGAGCAGCCCGCCCGAGGTGCCGGACCCGAGGGAGATGACCAGGGCCAGCGCCTTAAAGACCATGACGAGGAGGAGCAGGTCAAACGATAACCGGTTCGTCAGAATATCCGTGATCGTATCGTAGCCGACGCCCAACACGCGCGGGACAAAAAAGCCGATAACGCCGAGCGCGAGAGCGCCGATGGCCGGCCACCACATCTGGTCCACCGGCAGCCGATCGAACTGGTCCTCCACCCAATACAAGGCTTTGGTGAAGATAATCGCCGCGATCCCGCAGATCACTCCCAAGATGATATAAAAGAAAAGGCCTTGGGGCATGCCAAAGTTGACGGTGCCGACACCGAACATCGGTCCCTGTCCCATGAGCTCGTAATGGACGCTGGTGGCGAGGGTGCTGGCGATGACGAGAGGAATGAAAGAACGGGCTCGGAATTCAAAGAGGAGCAGTTCGATCGCGAGAACCACGCCCGCAATCGGGGTGCTGAAGGTGGCAGACATGCCGGCCGCCGCGCCGCAGGCCAGGAGCACCTTCCTTTCCGCCGCCGTGGTTTGAATCACCTGTCCGACGATGGAGCCCACCGCGCCGCCGGTTTGAATAATAGGGCCTTCGGCTCCGAACGGACCGCCCGTGCCGATGGCAATCGCGGCCGAGAGCGGCTTGAGAATGGCCACTTTGGGCTCGATGCGGCTCCGGCTGACAAGCACGGCTTCCATGGCCTCGGGGATGCCGTGCCCTTTGATTTTCGGGGAGCCGTACTTGGCCATAATCCCGACGATAATGCCGCCGATCACGGGAATAATGATAATCAATGGTCCGAGGTGGCTAAAACGCGGGCTGGCGAAAGAAAAAGCAAAGCGCTGGAAAAACGCGAGATTGGTGACGAACCCAATCAAGGTGTACAAAATGAACGCGATAATTCCAGCGCCGATACCGATGGCAGCGGACAGCCCGGAGACGAGCAGCAAACGAAAATTAGCCGCATTCTCCGCGGGTATTTTGGAGCGAATCTCCGCTCTCATTTGTTCTGACATGGTGCCTCTTCCAATGATTCGGCTGATTTTGGCTTATGTGTCCACGACCTCCGCAGAGCAGGATGGTAGATCCCAACCCGCGCGCAAGCTATAGTCTATTTTGTCTCTCGGTCGCGATTCCACGCCTGGACCTGGCGGACCAAACCGGCGACGACGGTGACGAGCTGGACGAGGTCCCGGGCATTCAGACTGAACCCTTTCTTCTCGGTTTCATTCTCGGCCGTCTCCACGACCTGAACCGAGCGGCGTGACGACACATGTCCAGAGATTATAACGGCCATCAGGGCGCCCGCGATGCCCCCGGCCACGGCTCCGGCGACGGCGGGAAAGATATCGCTCCGGCGGGCGAGCTTCCAGACCTCTTCGATACGAGTCAACATGCCTTCAGTATTGAATTGTTGTTCCATTGCTCCTCCGATTCGGTCACGCCCATGGGGTATATCGTTCAACGGCCGAGCACATAATTGACGACGCCGCGGGTCGTGATGCTTGCCCGCACGGCCGCGGTCTGTATGCTGATCGGAACCTCGACGACCGCGCCCGAGACTCGCGTCGCGCCGCGGTCGATGCGCATCGCCCACAACTGTGCCTGCAGCAGCGGGCTACGAATCTTGCGCTTGACCCAGCGCAAACCTTGGACGACAAAGAAGAGCGCGACGAGAGGGCCGACCAGCATGGCCCCGACTTCGAGGACGATCAAGATAACGGCGAGATCGCGCAAGATCACAAGGATGGATGGTTCCATAGAATTCCGGATTCCGGATGGCGGAATGGGAAATGGTCGTCACCCGACGCTCGGGCGATCCGAGATCCACATTCTGCCATTCACAATCAACATGTGGCGAGGATATCCGCGGCGTATTTCCGCGCTGGATCATCGCCCGAGTCCAATAATCCGCGCAGCGGCTTGATTCGCAAGGAGCTGGGAATGCTCTTGAGGGCTTGGGCCGCGGCGGCGCGCACCTCCGGCTCACCCCTCTGCACCTCCACCACGAGCGCAGGCACCGCCTTGTCGGCGCCCACGCGGCCTAACGCTCGGGCCGCCGCCGCCCGGGCTCGAGAATCCTCCTTCCCCGTGCGGCCTTCGCCTCGCAGGATCACGAGGAGCGGCTCGATCACCCGGCTGCTGAGCGACCCGCCCAGGGCTTCAATGGCCTTGCACCGGACGTCGGCATCCGGATCGCGGAGCTGTGGGAGCAAATAGTCGAGCGCACGGTCCGAGTGCAAGGATCCGAGCATTTGGACTGCACGGCCGCGGATGGCCGCGTCCCTGTCCTTCAAATGAGCCGACAGCTCATCCACCCCTGCGGGGTCATCCAGATCGGCAAGAGTGTCCATAGCCTCTGCATTGCCATCCCAGGCGGACCGGGCCAGCTCTCTCAAGATCGAATCGCGCAGATCCGATCTCGCGTCGCGTGCCTGTGCAACCACGCGTCCCGCAAACGTCCAATCTCTCCGCGCGGCCGACTCCTGGATCAGTTCGGCGGCATCTCCGGATCCCGCGTAAAAGACAAGAACCTCCTGCCCTTGGCGCTCTTGCATTAACCCGGCGATAGGCACCTCCCCGGGCGCCTGCCGGAGCGCCCGCGCGGCAAAATAAGCCTGCCACAATTCGTGGGTGAACTCGACCGCGCGGTTTCTGCTCGCCCGCAAAAACCCGTGCCCTTTCGACAGAAAACTGTTGGATAGAGGCTCGCCGCGGAGGCAAGCGATTCCCAGCTCTTGAAATGTCTTGGCGTTCTCGTCAGACCCACCCAGAGTCCGGTCGACGTAGGCGTCGAAGAGTGCGGTGCGCGCAGCAGGCAGAGGTGCGCCACTCTGCCCTATCTGCCACAGCAGCGTCAGCGTAAACGGGTTCGAGGTGAGCGAGCGGGGCACGCGGCTCGTTTTGAGCGCGTTGACAAATGCGTCCGCCCGGGCGCTATCCTGACCGCGAGCGAAAGTGAGAATATCGCCGTCGCCGAAAGCGGGCAGGCGGAACTCGGACAAGCCGGGGAGAGATGCTTTCGCCGTCGCCACCATTCGAGTATCCGGGTATTGCCCGAGCCAAGTCTTGAGTGAGTCTTCGTCGAGGGCGTCGATGTCGTCGAGGAGCAGGAGCATGCGGCCGGAAGCGAATGCATTGCGAGACCACTCGCGCGGATATAGAGCCCTGAGAGCTTTGGTCAAATTGAGCGCCTCGAGAAAATCGGACGGCGCCGGCAGGGTGCCGGCGAGATCGCGCGCGGAGATGAAAACGGGAATGCGGGCAGATGCCGCGCCGGACAAGAAGGCCTGCGCGTGGCGCTTGGCCAGGTGCGCCAAAACCGCTGTCTTGCCCGTGCCCGCCGCTCCGGTGACGAGGACGCGAGGAGAACTCGCGAGCGCGGCGTCCAATCCGCGAATCGGAACCAAGGCCGTCTCGGGAATGCGCGCGCCGCCGGGCCAGGCGAGAAATCGAAAACGCGCCACGAGGTTTTCCGCATAGTTGTGCTCAAAGCGGCGCGCCGGGTCCAGCCATTGGTTGATAAAGGTCATCTCCGTCCTTTCTGAATCGGATTGTATCATATCCCGATTGAATATTCAACCAGAGCTTTGGCCTTGATGTGTCCGCTCGAGTACCAGAGATTTAGGGCGTTTGTTTGGTTCTGTGGTATAATTCGAGCAGCCTACTCTCGCTGGGAAGCACCGATGGGAACCGTGATCGCCATTGCCAACCAAAAGGGGGGCGTCGGCAAGACCACCACCGCGATCAACCTCGGCGCGGCATTGGCGGAAAAGGGACAGTATACTCTCCTCCTCGATTGCGATCCGCAGGGAGCCCTCTCGATCGGGCTCGGACTGCCCGCGTACGACCTGGACCTGACGCTCTACTCGGTCCTGACCGACAATCGTATCCCGATGGCCGCGGTCACTCACCATATCCGCCCGCATCTGGATCTCGTCCCATCGAATATCGACCTCGCCAGCGCGGAACTGCAGCTGGTCGCGATGATGGGACGCGAATTTGTCTTGCGCGACGCGCTGGCCAGCATCCGAGATCGCTATCGTTTCGTCCTGATAGATTGCCCGCCCAGCCTGGGTCTGTTGGCGGTAAACGCTTTTGCGGCGGCCGACGAGATCCTGGTGCCCTTGCAGTGCGAATTCCTGGCGATGCGTGGATTGGATGCTCTTGTCGATACGATCGCGCGCATTCAGCGGCGGCTCAATCCTCAACTGAAATTGCTCGGCATTGTGCCTACGCTCTACAACCCGCGCAAAGGCCACTCGCGCCAGATGCTAGAAAAGGTGCGGGCGACTTATCCGAACAAGGTGCTCGACATCATCATCAAAGAGAGTGTGCGCTTTGCCGAAGGCCCCGAGCAGCGCCGCACCATATTCGAACTGGACCGCAACAGCGATGGTGCGGCCGCCTATCGTGCCCTGGCAGAGGTAATCAGCAATGGCCGACCGGCCGAGTAACAAGCGCCAGCCCGGCGAAAAACAGGAACCGCCTCCCCCTGACCCGAAGCGGCGCCCGGTGGATACCCTCGTTGGCGACAGCGCGGCCGGGGGGAACTCGTCCTATATCGTCGAGCCGCCCCGGCCGGTCACCTCCGTCTCACCGCCTCCCGTCCACGGCGCCCCCCGCCCCGCGCCCCCTCCCACACGTGCTCCGGCCTCATCCAAGCCAAACCGTCAGGAGCGACCTGGCCGGTCCGGCTCCTCGGTGCCTTCCTTTGCTTTTGAACCGGCGAGCGAGCCTAAAGACGCTCGCTCCGATGATCCCGCTTCATCCGCCGGCACCACGGGACCGGCAGATCCTACAAACTATGTGACCGGTTATCCGGCCGCGACCCCCGAATCCGGACCGGACTCGATCCCATCAAGCCCGGATTGGGGCGAATCTGGCGCGGGTTCGGGCCAAGCGGGGCCGGAATCGAGCCAATCAGGCTCGGATTGGGGCCAATCGGTCGTCGCCTCGGCTTCTTCTGATCCAATTGCGGCGCCG
>JAMDCU010000171.1 GCA_023489485.1 Chloroflexota bacterium | reverse complement strand
GGTGCTCGGGGTCGGCCCCCTCTCCGTCGTGCCCCTGTGGCTCGCGGTGGGCTCCATCGCGTTTGGCACCTTGGTCGGTCTCGCGGCGGGCGTCTATCCAGCCATGCGCGCGGCCCGTCTCGACCCGGTGGTCGCACTGAGGCATGAGTGAGCGGGTCTAGTCGACGAAGCACACTGCCAGCCACGTTTTTAGGGCTGGCAGCGTTCTTATCAAGAGAACGTTTTGTAGGAGGTTCCCGTGGCAGAAGAAAGCTTGCAAGCAGCAGTGGTTCACAATTACGGAGGTCCGGAGCAGGTCGTGATGGAACGGGTGCCGTGCCCCAAGCCCAAGGCCGGGGAGGTCCTCGTCCGTCTCAAGGCGGCGGGTGTAAATCCGGCGGATTGGAAAGCCCGCGCGGGCTATATGAAGCAGTTTAGGCCATTGACCTTTCCTTGGATACCGGGACTAGAAGGCGCGGGAGTGGTCGATGTGGCCGGGCCCGACGTGACCAGTCTCAAAGCGGGGGAAGCGGTTTATGGACCGATCGGCGGCTCGTACGCCGAATATGCCGTGGCACCCGCCAAGGACCTCTATCCCAAGCCGAAGGACCTTTCCTTCGAAGAGGCCGCTTCCGTGCCCGTCGGAGCGTTAACGGCGTGGGGCGCCGTTATTCAGACGGCGAATGTACAGCCGGGCCAGCGCGTGTTGGTGCAGGGCGGGGCCGGCGGGGTCGGAGCTTTTGCCGTCCAACTCGCCCGGTGGAAAGGCGCGCACGTCATTGCGACCTCTTCGGGCGCCAACGTGGATTTCGTCCGCTCGCTTGGCGCCGAGACGGTTGTTGATTATCAGAAGGAAAAGGTCGAGGACGTGGTCAAGGACGTGGACGCCGTTATTGACACCGTCGGCGGAGAGGTCCTGGAGCGCTCTCTGCAGGTGATCAAGCGCGGCGGGATTCTCGTTACGATAGCAGGCAGCCCGGATGCCAAGGCGGCGGAGGCGCGCGGCGTTCGGGCGACCCGGGCCGGACGGGCCGATGCGGCCGCATTGCAGCAAATCTCCGAGTTGCTGGAATCCAAAAAGGTCAGGCCGGTCGTCGGCAAAGTGTTTTCCCTCGCGCAAGCGGGGCAGGCACAGGAACTGAGCCAAACCGGACACGGACGCGGCCGCATCGTCCTCCGCATCGGCGATTGAGCCAACAGCGTTCACCGAACCGCCAGCAGCAAAACACCTCGCGGGCAGCTGCGCGAGGTGTTTTGCTTTCGAAGGCGAAGAACATTGGCACCCCCGCTAACAAATGGCACTAATGGCACAAATGCCAACATGGCACCCCCAGGAAAGGATGAAGGCGGAAGGCGGAGCGATGAAGGCGGTAACGAGCCCCAATACCATGGGCAACAAATGGCATTAATGGCACTAATGGCACCTGTCCGTACAAATGGGTGAAATGGGTGAAATGGGTGAAATGGATGCATGGGACTGCACATAAGGTATCCACCGATCGGTGGATGCGCTTTATCCATCTGATTGCTCAAAAAAAGCGGCAGAAAGGTGGTCGTGTTTTCCAGCCCGCCGCGCGATACTGACGTCCAGATCGTGATAAAAGAAAGGAGAAATGGAATGGGAAATATGAATGCAAAATCCGGACGGTCGCCGTGGGAGATCGCGGCTGTGGCGGGTCTGGTCGCAACGGCGATCGGCCCCATCTTGGCGATGGTGCTCGATCGAGCGTTCGCAGTGCCCGGCTTGATTTTCATAGTCTTTCCTCTTGTCATGGCCGGACTCGTGCTCACCCGGAACCGGTGGTTGATCTCGCTCGTCGCCGTGTTGAGCGCGGTGTTGCTCGCCGCCGCCCTCCGCTCACCCATCGTGCAGGCGCGGCTCGTCAATCTACAGACCGGATATTCCGTCGTCGCATGGCTGCAGACTCTCGGCCCCGCGATTGCCATCGTCGCCACCTTGGGCGTTCTTGTTCAGGGAGTGCTGGCGCCACCACCGCGTTCAGCCAGCCAGTCGTAGGTGTTGGGCCCGGTGAAGCCGAGTAGGCGATGGGAAGAAACAAGAGAGGGGACTATGGTTTCCAATCCGAATGCACAATCGCAGCTCAGGAGCGAACCTGGAGCGCGTCTCTATGTCATCCTGCGCGCGGCGATCTTCATCGACGCGGTTGTTTTTCTGACGGCTGCACTGTTCAACGAAGGCGTCAAGGTTCCGCTGGGCTTGGCCGTGCTGGGCTTTCCCGCTCCCGTCTCGCAGGCGGGGATCGGCGAAGCCGTTATCGGTCTGGCTTTGCTTGCCGCCGCTGTGACAGGGAGTATCACGGTATCGTGGGTCGCATTATGGCTTTCGGTCGCGGGCATCATCTTCGGCCTCAGCTCTCCTGCGGTGCAGGGACCAGCGCGCGACGTCCACATCCTCTTGGTGCCGCTTGCCCTCATCGTGTTCGGTCTTCTCATGTGGCAAAGGCAGGAGAGCCCCCGGCTGAACCATGGGCTCGGTACTTCGGGCGCGGTCGCATCTCCCGGAGGGCCGCGGACCCAGTGGCAGCCCATCTCGGTCGCGATTTGCGGCCTGATGGTAGTAGCGACGGTCGCGTTTGCCGTCGCGTCCATTATCCACTTTGGCGTCACCCTCACGCTCGGTCCCGTGAGGATCAACGATCCGTTCGGAGGCGCCGCGATCCCCGAGGCGGTCATTGCCGCCGTGCTCGCCATGGGCTCGGCAACCCTGATCGCCCGCTGGGCTATGGCCTGGCCATCTGCCTTGGGGGCGACGTTGTTTGCCTTCCTCCTGACCATCTACGGGCTGACGGTGACGCTCCGCTCCTCACGGACCGGCGATATCGCGTATCACATCAGCATCCTTGTCGTGCTCGCGGTGATTGTGGGCTTGCTGCTCTTGCCAGCGGCAAGGCGCAACTTGTCGGGCTAGAGTCTTTGGAATAACAGGAACAAGGCGTATGACGAACTCGCAATGGTATCTCATCACCTGGGGTCTGGTCGGCGCCGTGTGGGGCGCGGGCGCTGTCTATAACGCGCTCTATGGACCGAAAGTCGTCGAGCGGCGCCGGGCCGCGCAGGGACTGGACCGGCTGGTATGGCTCGGCCTATTCCTACTGGCAACGCGCGTTCTGCCCCCCAATTTCTGGACGCCGATCACCATCCCATCCCCGTGGCTGCGGACCGCGGGGATCGTCATCTTGGTGTTGTCGACCCTCTTCATTCTCTGGGCGCGGTGGGTCTTGGGAACGCTGTGGTCTGGCGCGGCGATGGTGAAGCAAGATCATCAACTGCGAACGAGCGGTCCCTATCGCATTACGCGCAATCCGATCTACACCGGATTCCTCGGCATGGCAGTCGGCACGATGTTGATGAACGGTTTCGGGATCATGCTGCTGGTCGTTCCAGCCTTGCTCCTCTTTTTCGAGTTCAAGATATATACGGAGGAAGGTCTGCTGACCAAGACCTTTGGCGAGCAATACCTGGAATACAAACGGCGGGTGCCCCAGCTGGTGCCGGGGTTGGTCTTACCGCGAAGGAAATAGAGAGCGCGTTCAGGCGACACGAAAGAGAGTATAATTCGGGTAATTCGCCCTTGAGCAAGATGCATGTCCACTTTGGAATCTTCCATCACGCGTTTTGCCCGCGCACTCGTCGAACGCCGGGAACGCTCGGTATACCTCTGGGCCATCGTCCTCTATGTGTTGCTGGTTTCTCCCCTGGTGCCCCTGCTGACGGCGGCTGACCAACCCTGGCCCAAACGCCTGGCGGCGGCGATCCTCGTCGTCGCCTTTGCCGGCCTCGATTGGATGGTTCTGCGCCGCCACTCGGAGTGGCAAACGCGCGTTTCGCGGATGGTGCCATTCTTTCTGATCCAGGTTGCCCTCACCGCCCTGCTCGTCGAATTCGAGCACAGCTACATTCTCCTCTTCCTGTTGGTCTCCGGGTATGCTTTTCGCTACTTGCCCGTCCGGTGGGGATTCGTGGTCGCCATGGCCGTTATCGCCGTAGTGATGGGCGAGCAGATCCTCCCGGCGCTCCCTTTGACCTCGGCCGAGAGCTTGCTGCAAGCGATCGCCCGCAGCACCTGGGTCTTTTTCGGCATCTTGATCGTCGGGTGGATCGCCCAGCAGTCCCGCGTGAGCCGCGAACGCCAACGCATGATCGAGGAGCTGAATGCGACTCAGGGCAAGCTGGCGGCGGCCGAGCGTCAGGCGGGGGTTCTGGAAGAACGGGCCCGGCTGGCGCGTGAGATTCACGATACCCTGGCGCAGGGACTGGTGAGCATCGTCATGCACCTGGAAGCCGCGGAGCAAGCCCTGCCGGACGGCACCTCCGCGACGTCACAACATCTCGACCAGGCACGACGGGCGGCGCGGGAGAACCTGGCCGAGGCGCGCCGCTTTGTGTGGGCGCTCCAGCCGGAGGCGCTCGAACGCGACGCGCTCCCCAAGGCGCTCGAGCGGACGGCGGCGCGTTGGACGGAGGAGAGTCGCATCCCCGTCGCCGTCTCGGTGACCGGAAGTCCTTGCCCGCTCCCGCCGGAAAGCGAGGTCACACTGCTCCGAGCCGCGCAGGAAGCCCTAGTAAATGTCTCAAAGCATGCGCGGGCTCGCCAGGCGATGCTAACGCTCTCCTACATGGACGACCGGGTCATGATGGATGTGAACGACGATGGAATAGGATTCGATCTCACGCAAATCAGTTCGGAACGGGAAGTGGACGGCTTTGGCCTCGCGGGGATGCGCCAGCGGGTCGAGCGCCTCGGGGGCCACCTCTCCATCGAGAGTGCTGTGGGGGAGGGCACGACGCTGGTGGTCGAGATACCGCTGGGTGCGCAGGGAGAGGAGAGTGCATGAAGCGAGTACGTATCCTGATCGCAGACGATCACCCGGTCGTGCGGACGGGGCTGGAAGGGATGCTCGCCGGCCAGGTCGAGTTCGAGGTAGTAGGCGAAGCGACGAACGGCCAACAAGCGGTCGAGTTGGCGGACAAGCTGCATCCCGATGTCGTCCTTATGGACCTGAGGATGCCGGAAATGGACGGGGTAGCCGCGACGAGCGAGATCCGGCGCCGCCGGCCGGATACTCAGGTGCTTGTTTTGACCACTTTTGACAGCGATGCGGACATCCTGCCCGCGATCGAAGCGGGTGCAACAGGTTATCTGCTCAAGGATGCTCCGCGCGAAGACCTCTTTCGTGCGATCCACGCGGCGGCGCAAGGGGAGTCATTTCTCGCGCCCGCGGTCGCCGCGCGCCTCGTCGGTCGGATGCGTGCGCCCGCGGAAGAGGCCTTGAGCGTCCGCGAGATTCAGGTGCTGACGATGATCTCGCAAGGGGCGAGCAATAAGGAGGTGGGGAGGCAGCTCCATATCAGCGAAGCGACGGTCAAGACGCACCTGATTCACATCTTTGAGAAACTGGGCGTGAGCGATCGCACGCAGGCGGTGACCGTCGCCCTCCAGCGGGGGATTGTGCGGCTGAAGCAGTAAGTGGGCAAGCATGTAATAATCACGCGCGAGAAGCCAGTACGCGGGAGATACAGATGATGGCGCAAACCGCTCCAAAGTAGGATGTCCAAGTGAAAAAAACAGGCGCGTGGAGTTGGATGTCCCATTTCCCGCTGGCGCGCATGTTACTGGACGGTGGGTTCTTACCGCACGCGGGCATCCCTCAGAACGCGGCGGAGCCACGGCGTCTTGACGCTTTCCGCGACGAGTATGCTGAGCACGCCTGTGAGGAGGACGAGTCCCACTTCCCAAGGATGCAGAGGCGCAAAGCTAAAGAGGTTCTGGAGAAAGGGGACCAGGATCGCGAGCGTCAGAAAGACGAGCGTCAACCCCGTGATCCACCACAGCGCCGGGTTCGGCGTGCGGAGCGTCGCCAGAACCGAGCCGGTGCGCGAGCGATTGGAAAAGATCAAGCCCAGGTCCGCGATGACGAGCGTGCTGAAACTCAGCATACGCGCTTCAAATTCCCCATAGCCGCGCGACCAGACGAGCGTAAAGACCGCGAGCGTGATCGCGAGCACGCCCACCCCCTGGATCAAACCGGTCAGGATCATCTGTCGTCCGAACAACGGCTCCTCCAGCCGCCGCGGCGGACGGCGCATTACATCCGCCTCCTCCGCCTCCATCTCAAAGGCAACCGAGCAGGCGGGATCGATGATCAGTTCCAAAAAGACAATGTGCACCGGCAGCAGCGCCAGAGGCAGATTGAACACAATCGGCAAGAGCGACATGCCGGCGATCGGGATATGGACGGAAAAGATGAACGTCATTGCCTTGCGGAGATTGTCAAAGATGCGGCGCCCCTGCCGCACAGCCTGGACGATGGAGGCAAAGTTGTCGTCGAGGAGCACCAGAGCCGCCGCTTCGCGGGCGACGTCGGTGCCGCGTCCGCCCATCGCAATCCCGATGTGAGCCGCCTTGAGCGCGGGGGCGTCGTTGACGCCGTCCCCCGTCATCGCGACGACCTCGTGGTTCGCTTTTAGCGCCTGGACCAGCCGCAGCTTTTGCTCCGGCACCATCCGCGCAAAGATGCAAGTGCTCTTGATCCGCTTCTGCAGTTCGCCGTCGTCCATCCGCTCCAGCTCGGGCCCCGTAATGATCTGGTCGAACGGCTGCAAGCCGATCTGGCGCGCGAT
Source organism: Chloroflexota bacterium (assembly GCA_023489485.1). Classification (GTDB taxonomy): domain Bacteria; phylum Chloroflexota; class Anaerolineae; order UBA4142; family UBA4142; genus JAMDCU01. The sequence continues at coordinate 5,350 of JAMDCU010000171.1, read as the reverse complement.
GTTCTGGGCCGTGCCCGGGTAATCGCCCGTGATCATCAGGACGCGGATGCCCGCGCGGCGGCATTCCTGCACCGCTTCTTTGACCCCCGGCCGCACCGGGTCCTCCAGGCCCAGCAGTCCCACAAACTCGAAATCAAAATCGTGTTGTTCGGTCGGCAGCGGCGCCGGAAGCACACGGGATTTGGCGACGCCGATGACGCGCAACCCCTCGTTCGCCATACGGTCGATTTGATCGTCCAGACTGCTCTTTTGGCCCTCGTCTAGATGGCAGAGGTCCGCAATCGCCTCCGGCGCGCCTTTCGCCGCAATGACGAGTTCAACCCCATCCGGCGACCGCCATACCCGCGACATGGCGAGGAGCTTTTCCGAGAGCGGGTATTCACGGACCAACTTCCAGTCCTGATGGATGTGCTCGGTGCTCATGAGCGTGCGTCCGCCCAATTCCTTCATCGCCTTTTCCATCGGGTCGAACGGATCGGCCGGGCTCGCCAGGAGACTGTATTCCACCACCTCATGCAAACGCTCGGGGAGGGACACCACCTTGCGGCGAAGGGCGTATATCTCTTCGCCGACGGCAAGGTGGGTCACCGTCATCCGGTTGAGCGTCAATGTGCCCGTCTTGTCCACGCACAGCGCCGTCGCCGCGCCGAGCATCTCGATCGCCGGCACGCGGCGGGTCAGCACCTGCCGCTGCGAGATGCGCCAGGCGCCGAGGGCGAGGAAAATGGTCAAGACGACCGGAAATTCTTCCGGCAGCGTGGCCATCGCGAGGGTGATGCCCGCGAGCAGGCCGTTCAGCCAGTTGCCGCGCAAGAGCGCAAAGGCAATCACGGCGAGGGAGCACAAGACCAGCCCGACGAGCGCGAACATTTTGACGATGCTGGCGGTCTGGCGCTGCAGGTTCGTTGCTTCCGGCTCCAGGATCCGCAATGCTTTTCCGATCTTGCCAATCTCGGTTTGCAGGCCGGTTGCCTGCACCTGGGAGATGCCCTGACCTTTGACGACGAGCGTGCCGGAATAGACGAAAGGCAAATGGTCGCCGCCCGGGCGCTTGATCGTCTCCTGGCGGTCCCAGGCCCGTTTCCGCACGGGGACCGCCTCGCCGGTCAAGAGCGATTCGTCCACGCTCAGGTTCGTGCAGGAAAGGACGACGGCATCCGCGGGCACGCGGTCCCCTTCGGCGATGAGCACAATGTCGTCGCGCACCACTTCGCGTCCGGCGATGCGTTGCTGTTTGCCGTCGCGAATCACCAGTGCACGCGGGCTGGAGAGGTCACGCAGCGCCTCGAGGGCGCGCTCCGTCTTTTGTTCCTGGTACAAGGTGATCGCGATGATGACGAACACAAAGCCCAGGAGCATCAGCGCCTCTTGCACGTCTCCGAGCACGAGGTAGAGCGAGCCGCAGAGGATGAGGAGGATGAACATGGGCTCGCGCACGACGTCCAGGACGATCCGGAGCATGCTGCGCTTTTTGGCCGCGGGCAGTTCGTTGTAACCCTCCTGGGCCAGGCGTTCCAGCGCCTCTTGGCCGGTCAGGCCCTGCAGATTGCTTTCCCCAAATCGGTTTTCTGGCATGATCTTTCCCGTTACCGCAAGAATATGGTCCGAACGGATCGTGTGGGACGGCGCTCCCCTTGTCCCCTTTAGGGTTGGCGCTCTGCGAGCCAGGCCAGCAGTAGGACCCCAAGGAGGGGGAGGACAGAGATCACAAATACCCCCATGCCGATATTCCTGATCAAGGCCGAATCGTGCGCCAAGCCGCCGATGGCCAGGCTCAATCCCAAAAGCACCAGCACGGACGAGAAGATGCATACTCGTCCTGCGATGGAACGAACGTCGAACGATGTCGTCGTGAGCCGGTTCATGATGGCCTCCGGATAGGCGGGCACGCGGCCTTGCACATGATCCACCACGCGAGCGGTAGATAGAGGCGCGCTTGGAGAGGGGCGAGCGATGGGACGTGCGGCAAGGAGGGCGCGTGTCCGCGCCTCATTCAAAGAGTCGAACAGAATGAGTCAGGACGCGCGCGGCGGTTGGTGCGGAGGCGTAATCGAGACCGGTTTGAATACAAGTGAGATCGCGCGGCCAAACGGCTGCCACGCGGACGGGGGAGAAACTCGGGCTGGCGAAGGATAAATCAAGATAGAATCGGCGTCCCCCGAATCGTCCCAATCCTCGATCGGAGACTCGCCCGGGGTCTCCTGACAAGAGTCGAGCGACTGGGTCGCATGGGCGACGCAGGCCGGGAGAACGAGTCCTTGGGTGGACAAGAGCACGAACGCGGCGAGAGCAACAAGAGCTATACGTAACATAAGTGGACGCTTCCGAGCCATCAAGTGAATTATATCACGATTTGGGGCGAATTCAACACACAGCTATTCGAGTGATAGCTTGGTGGGTAGTCGGCTCGTCAGCCGCGCGAACAGCTCGAAAGTCGTAACTTACGTGGGATTCTTCGTTCCACGATCCTCGTCATCCGCGTCTTGGGGAGGCGGTTCAACATCGCGGCCGGCATAGACCGTGACGCTGCCGCGGATGTCGCGCACGTCGACGCTTCTCCCGGCGTATACCGTCACCGTGCTGCCATATGGAACGCGCACGGTCGCGTCACCGCCGACTTGCACCAGGACGGCATCGTCGGGCACATCCTTCTTCTTGCGCTTGAGCAAATCCGTGCTCACGTCGAAGAGGACGCGATCTCCGACCTTGGCGCGGGCGCGCATGTGGCCCGCGGCCGATGCGCTGCCCCGCTCGATCTTTAGACCCCACTTGTGTTCGGTGGCGGCGAGGACGCGCTCGTCGTCCCAGCCTTCGACCTGAACGTCCATGCCGGCCTTGACGATCACCGTCGGGGTCTTGCCCGCCTGGATAGACCGTTGTGTCATGCTATCTGCTCCCGTCCCCATTTTACCATGAGTTGACCTCATCCTGCGGGGCACGGACTCACTCTATGGTCTCACTTGTCTAGCCAGATCTCAAAGCCGATTCCGCCCGACACGATTCGCGATTTCGGAATTCCCGCCTCGGCCAGGAATTGCCGAATCTGCTCCTCCGTGTAGGCGGTCCTGAGGAGCATCTGCGAAAAGGTCCATTTCGTGAGGAACGTATTCAACCGGTTCAGGCCCATCCTTTCGACCTCTCGATTGATTTCGTCCCGTGGAGCACCGTGGCGCAGATCAATCACGAGCGCGTGACCGTGGGGCCGCAGCACCCGATACATTTCGCTCAGTGCCCGTGCGGGTCGGGTGAAATTCTTGAAAGCCGCCGTGCAGATGACAGAATCGAAACTGGCATCCTCAAACGGCAGCTGGGCGGCATCCCCTTGCCGAAAATCGATCTCGACGCCGGCCTCTTGGGCGTTGGCTCGTTCGATTTCGACAAACGTCCTGCTAATGTCTACTCCGGAGACCTGATACTTGCCCGTCTTGGCAATCTCGATCGCAAGAAACCCCGGACCGGGAGCGACCTCGAGCACACGGCCGCCCGCCGGCACGATTTCGGCCACTCGCCTGGCCAGCACGTCAAAGTCACGACCCTGCCGAACGTTTTTCGCGTACCACCGGGCGATGATGCCCTCCATCGCCACGCCTTTATAGGCCTTGGAGGTTTTTGTCTGAACGTTGTTCGTTGTCATTTTGCCTTTCTCCTATTTGGTATCAGCAGCCCGAAGCTGCTCAACTTACCTTTCGCGTCGTTCCTGTCCCACTCACTGAAATGCGGCGATATGCGCCCGGCACCAGCTCTCAAAGGTGCGCGCGGGTTGGCCGGTCACCTGTTCCACCGTGTCCGTAAGTTGTGCGCCCTGATTCTGATACAGCGCGGTCAGCATCTCCGCGAACGCCGCGGCCAAAGCTTCGTTCATGCCGGACTGGAGCATCCATTCCTTCGCGGCGGACAGCGGAATGTCGGTGTATTGGATTGGTTTGCCAAGGACCTTGGCGATGACCTGCACCATTTCGCCTACGCTCAAAAGTTGAGGTCCGGTGAGTTCATATGCTTGGCCCGTATGTCCCGGTCGGGTCAGGGCAACCGCCGCGACTGCGGCGACGTCATGCGGATCAATGGGCGCCACCTGACCCTTTCCTCCGGGAAAGTACACGGCCCCCTGCTGCTTGATCGACGCAGCCCACCATGTGATTGTGTTGGTCATGAACATCCCCGGCCGGATCAAGCTCCACGCCAGTCCGGAACCCCGGATGAGTTCCTCTCTCTCGTAGTGCCATTTGCCGACTTGGAGAATATGCTCGCTCGCCTCAAGGGTAGAAAGCTTTACGATCTGCTCTACCCCTGCCCGTTTAGCCGTCTCCAGCGCATTCAGGTCTTGCCGCGTTTCAGAGGTCACCAGGAATATTCGCGCTACGCCGTTCATGGCAGCCCGAAGCGCGTCGGGGTTGTCAAAATTGCCCACCGCCACCTCGACTTGGCCGCCAAGATGAGCGGCCTTGCTTGCATCACGGGTAAAAACGCGGACCGGTTGCCCCATGTCGATCAATCGCTGAACGAGCTCCTTCCCGACCGTGCCGGTCGCGCCGGTAACAAGGATCATGGCCAACCCCCAACAGTTTTGTCTCGATGCTGGGAGTGTACTGCGCGACTGGGTGAACGCGCATCACCCGGACTGGGTGATTGGGTGGGTGATTCTGGAGGGTGATTTGAGGCAGCAGACCTTCGAGGTCTGCCGGACCTCGAAGGTCTCTACAGCAGGTTTATTTCGCGCGCAATATCGCGGGCCTCTGCGCGGTTGCTCACGTTGAGCTTGCGGTAGATGCTCTGCACCTGCGTCTTGATCGTATTCGTGGAGACGACGAGTTCGCGGGCGATTTCGGGGTTGGACATTCCTGCGGTAAGCAAGCGGAGCACGCGCTGTTCTTGCGGACTGAGGGGCTCGAAGAGAATTGCAGATTTAGGATTTAGGATTTCAGATTTGGGAGCAGTTGTGGGGATTTCCGTTGAGAATGCGGATAGCAGCGTGTAGACGTAACCTCGCAAGCGGGGGGCTTGCGTTTCAATCCTAAATCGTAAATCAGAAATCATAAATTGCATCTTCGCGCCTTCGTCCAAGAAAACGCGCAGGTACCCTCTCGCCCGGCCGAGGGTCAACGCCCGAACGAGCGCCTTGATCGCCTGATCCTTGTTCGATCCCGCCGCGTAAGCCAGCGCCTGGAGGGTCAGGCTTGCCAGTTCGCCGGAGGTCCGGCCATGTTCGTGGGCGTTCACTCGCCAGCGTTCGAGCAGCTCAAGCGCAGCATCCGGTTTCTCGTCCGCGATCAGCATCCGCGCCGCCATAAAATCTTGCTGCTCTTCCAGGCTCGAAGGTAGAGTCACAGTGCGTTGAGCGCTGGCTGAATAC
>JAMDCU010000066.1 GCA_023489485.1 Chloroflexota bacterium | reverse complement strand
GCCGAGGCGCAACTCGTCCGAGACAAAGCCGGCGAGCAGGATCAGCGCCGCGACGAGCAAGACCAGCGTGAGGCCGTGCGCGCGCAGCAGCTTCACCCGGAGACCTCGCGGTAGATGGGAAGCGTGACCGGCACCGGGGCGCCGGTGATCGTCTTGAGCACACGCGCAGGCACGCCGCCGGCCACCGAATGCGGCGGAACATTCTCGGAAACGACGGCGCCGGCGGCAATGACGGCACCCTTGCCCACGCGAACCCCATCGAGAATAATCGCCCCGGCGCCGATCCACGCGTCGTCTTCGATCGCGATCCCCTGCGCGGTGATCCCCTGCTCGATGATCGGGCGCGCAGGGTCGTCGTAAACGTGGTTCACGGCAAGGATCTGCACGTGCGGCGCGGTATAAACATGGTCGCCGATGGTGATGCCGCCCTGGCCGCGCAGGACATTGAATTCGCCGATCAGGCAGTGGCGGCCGATGGCGATGCCGGCGTGGGGGAGATGACGAAAATTGTAAACGTGCAGCTCGGCATGATGCATGATGTAGGTTCCCGCCCCGATTTGAATTCCGTTCGGGCAGGCGTGGAGATAGACCCCTTCGTCCAGATAGACGCCGTGGGCGAGGCGGATATTGCTCGCCCAGCGCAGGCGAACGCCGTTTTCAATCGCCGCCCAACCCCGCATGTCCAGGATCAGACGATAGGCGAGCGCGCGGAGCGCAATGCCGACGATCGTCGGGATCCAGCCGAAGAGACAAAGGACGGACTGTTCGAGGAGATAGCGACCCGGGTGGGACGCCTGGCGCTGAAGGTAGAGCCTGAGGAGACCGGTCGAGCGCGTCAGTTGAGATATCCTCCGGGGTGTTTCATACGCCACTGCCAGGCGGTCCCGATCATGGTTTCGAGATCAGGATAGCGCGGTTTCCAGCCGAGCTCACGGCGGATGCGTTCGGAGCTCGCGACCAGCCGCGCCGGATCACCCGGCCGCCGCTCCGTGGGCACAAACGGAATCGTGCAGCCGGTCACGTGCCGAGCGACGTCGATCACCTCGCGATTGGAGTAACCGCGCGTGTTCCCCATATTAAAGCAGCGGGCTTCCAGGCTGTCGATTTTCGCCAACGCGAGCACGTGCGCTTGGGCGATATCGTCGACGTGCACATAATCCCGAATGCAAGTCCCGTCCGGTGTGTCATAGTCGGTGCCGTAGAGTTGAAACGTCTGCCGCCGACCGAGGGCCGTCTCGAATAGGATGGGGATGATGTGCGTCTCGGGAATATGATACTCGCCATGCTGTTCGGTCGCACCGCAGGCATTGAAATAGCGAAGCGTGACATAGTGCATCCCGTGCGCGTGATGGAACCAATGAAGAATCCGTTCAAACGCGAGCTTGGACTCGCCATACGGATTGACGGGAGCTCGGTCACTCTCTTCCGTGAGAGGAAGGGTCTTGGGTTCTCCGTAGACAGCCGCGGTGGATGAAAAGACAATACGCTTGATGCCCCCCTCGACCATCGCTTGGAGCAAGTTGAGCCCCGCCACCACGTTCGCCATGAAAAAGAGCCCCGGATCGCGCATGGAGACGTCGATCAATGCTTCTGCGGCGAGATGAACCACCGCGTCGACCGGCCGCATTTTGACGAGCATCTTGAGCATGGCGCTGTCCAGCAGGTCGACTTGCACAAACTCCGCGGCCGGATGCACGGCCGCGCGGTGACCCGCCTTGAGATTGTCGAGGGCGATGACCGTATGCCCTTGCTCCACGAGTTGCTCGGCAACGACGCTGCCAATGTAACCTGCTGCTCCGGTGACCAGAACTTGCATTGGGTATTCCTCTTTGAATTCTTGGTTGAAAACCAGGCGCGCTCCGCCGTTCCGAGCCTTGTCTGCAGTGCGCAAGGTCGGCGATTAGAACAGCCTCCGAGCAGGGCGAGAGCAGCCAAGGCAGCCGCCGCGCGGAGTATGCCGTCTGGTGCCTCTTTCAGCCGGACGGGTACATTCAGAGCTTAGGTAGCACGGATTGCCGCGAACTCTCGGCGGGGGAGTGCTGGCGCCTTTTTCAGCGTACCCGTGTCCAATTCCACGGCCGTCCAACGCTTGAGCAGATGGACCAATACACGGGCGCGGCCGGCCGCCGAGAGATGCCGGTCGAATATGGCGTCGAGATCTTGAAGCGGTCCCGAGGAAATGCGAACGCGATCGCCGGGTTCGAGAATGTGGCCCTCCTCATCGATCGCCGTCACATGGGCCAACCGCTCCTGCAAGGCCGAGATCACATCCTCGCGAATCGGAGCGGGGTTCGTACCGAACGTTACAATATTGCGCATCCCCGGAGTGTACTGAACGGTCCAAGCGCCCACGAACTGCAGGTCCGCGTGCGCGAAGAGATAACAAGGGAAAAAAGCTTGGGCGTGCGAGCCGTGGCTGGATCGGGGGGCCAACGGCAAATAGGAATGAATGCCTCGTGCGGTCAGAAGAGCTTGTACCTGTCGTTCCTTGTGCGGTTTGGTGTACAGGGCATACCAGTTCAACATGTGGCCGCCTTGACAAGAAGAAGCTGCGAACGGCGAACGGTCAACCTACTCTCAATCCCACTCTCCGAGGGCTACGCCCGATCATCAATGCCGGTCTGCGCCCCGGTCCCGGAGTCCGATGGCTTGAGGGGCAAATCGATCCCGTCCAGCGACCCCTGCGGTTTCTCGAACACCTTGGTCGCAATTCGGGGACGCACTTCGGGACCACAGCTGGACAAACTTGCCTGGATGGTTTCTTCCAGGCGGGACGCCACTCGTTGTGCTTGAGCCAGATCGGTCTCAGGCAGGACAAAGGCGATCCCCTCGTCGGCTCCCCGGGCGACAACATCACAAGCCCGCACTTGGGCTCGAGCCAACTGGGCGATCTGGCGAAGCATCTCCGAGTAGGCTTGATATCCCTGAGCCTCGTAGTATTCCTTCGAGTTCACCCATTTCAAGCGAACCACTGAAAACGGCCGGCCATACCGACCTTGCCTTTCGGCTTCCGCTTGCACGGCCTGATCCAGGTAGCTTTGGCTGTAGACGCCAGTCGACTCATCCAGAATCGCCACCTGGCGTACCTCCTTGAGAAGCCGCGTTTTGTCAAGAGCCAATGCCAAGCACTCGCCGACGATCATAATGAATTGAATGCGTGTCAACGTCATGCTTTTCTGTGCCCCAACGTGCCCAACAAGAACGAGAGCACCGTGCATTTGGTCACGCGCGATGAGCGGCACGATGACAACGGGGCCGAGCCCCACGTCGTAGGGATCGGACCTGTCCTGCGTTTCCATCCGCGGGGTGACGCCATCCAAAATCACCATGCTCCGAGTTTCCGCCACTTGGGTCACCCAGGCGTCCACAAACTCGACTTGGGCCGCGCTCCACTCGACCGCTTCTGAGCTATCGCATTTGAGCGCCTGGTGCCATCCCACCTGACCGGGGGCCGGTAGGTAGAGGGCCACGCTATAGGCATTCAGGGTCGTCAGCAAGTGATTCAGGATGCTTTCGTCGATCGCTTGCACCGGCACGGCCGTCTGTCTGATCCTGGAGAGCAGCGTGTTCAACCAGGTTAATTGCTCTCGAATGTACACGTCCTCCGCATAGACAGGCGCCGTCCGCTCCCGCTGGCGATCAAGCTCAGCGGCAGAGCGACCATCCCGATTTCCCAAAATCGTTTTCGCCGCCGCGAGTACCTGGGTGTCGGAGATGGGGGCGACAATAACCTGGACGGTGTCGTCCAGCTGCAGATGGTGAGTAGGGCCCAGCGGTTGATCCGCCAAGAGGATAACGGGCGTATCCGTGAAAAGGCGGATCCTGGAGAAGGTTTCCCAGGTCTCTTCGCTGTCGACGAGTGTCTCCAGGCAGATTACAGCTGGACGAACCCTAAAAATCAGAGGCAGACCGTCGGCTCGCATTTTGGCCGAAAAGACTCGATAACCCGACCTCGTCAAGCTGCTGGCAAGCCTGTTGCGCAGCTCAGAGTTGCTGTGGATCAAGACTACCCTTGTTCTCGGGGCCATGAAACCTCGGCTTTCGGGTGCAAAGTTTTTCGTCGGCGCATGAGGGGCCGACCATAGCATAAACGCTCAAACTTGGAATTCCCTTAGAAATGCCTTAGAAATGACCGTGAGTTCTGTGGACTCGAGGGGAATCGGAACGGACTGGGCGCAGGGAGCCGCGGTACTGTTGAGAAAATGCACAGCTGTTCAAATTGATTTCTAAGATTGTCTGTGTTATAAGTGTCCATGCGAACCTGGCATTGTCAGTTACCTCGATCGCCCCTGACGGCAACCGCGCAGAGTTTCAGAGCCGCGCGAGAGCCCCCGGGCAAGCGGTGGACGGCGTGGCCTTTTTACGTAATGCTTATCGCCGAATGACAAAGATCTGCCCGGATAGACGTCGCGACTCTCCGAGATTTCTCGCCTGGAACAATGTGATTTGGGTCTGGGCAACCCTGAAAGGCTAACCACTGGATAGCTCGAAGTTGGAAGAGATCGGGGGGGATCGGTGAAGCCCAAAATCTTGGTAATTGACGATGATGAGAGACTACTCGAAATCATGCGCGACGCGTTCACGCGTGAGGGCTTTGTCGTCTCGGTCGCAAAGGGAGGTCGGGAAGGCCTCCGAGCCGCCTTCAGCAACCATCCTGATCTCGTCATTCTGGATATCATGATGCCAGGAATGGACGGTTTCGAAGTGTGCCGACGCCTCCACGAAGTGTCCGATGTCCCTGTTATCATGCTCACAGCTCTCTCTAGCGCGGACGATATTGTGCAAGGCCTCGGTTTGGGTGCCGACGACTATGTGACCAAGCCTTTCAAAATGGCCGAGTTGGTGGCCCGCGTGAATGCCAATCTTCGGCATCGGTCCGCGCCTCTTCCGAGTGAAAAACCTTCTGTCCTGGTGCGCGGCGGGGTCACAATCGACTTGACGAAGCATAAGGTCACCGTGCGTGGCGGGTCGGTTAATCTGACGCCCACGGAGTTTCACCTTCTTTCCTATCTGGCACGCAATGTGGGGCGCGTGATTCCCCATCGAACCTTGCTCCTGGAGATCTGGGGACCTGAATACAGGGACCAGATAGACTATCTCCACCTGTATGTGCGCTATTTGCGGCAAAAGATCGAACGGGATCCGGCAAAGCCCCAGATCATCAAAACCGAACGCGGTGTGGGATATTACCTAGAAGAGGAATCGACCTCAGCGGACTAGATTTCGGAGGGGGGTCGGCCTTCACTTCTCCAGAGTGCATCCTGGAACACTCGGGGGCGATGCTCCGAACCGGGCGCCAGATCCGCCAGCCAGCGGTTCGGAATACGTGCGCTGCAGCTGGTAACGCGGATAGACCAGGAAAAAGGAGTGGGAGGAAGCCTAGTCGTCAAGTCGACCATGTGTGGAGCAGTATGGCAGAGAAGCCGAATCCATTGAAAATTTCGATGGATTCGGCTTCTTTTCAAGGTGTGCTGGCACGCTCCTGCCAGGGCGGAGATAGGCCCTCCCGTGCTCGCAGAGTGGAAATGTTACGAAACGGTTACTCAAATGTTATGCACCTTAACCCACTCGATCCGAAAACGTGCTAGAATGGCAATAGGGTTGTAGTGCGCTTCGGGCCGCGACTCTTGCTTTCAACTCACGCTCGACAAGTCTGGGGTGCCGGATGAAGAAGATTCTGGTCATCGATGATGACGAGAAGCTTTTGAGACTAACGGAAACAGCCCTAAAACGAGAGGACTGGCAAGTCCTGCTGGCGCGGGATGGCACAGAGGGGCTTAGGATCGCATTCAACAGCCACCCGGACCTGGTCATCCTTGATATCATGCTCCCCGGCATGGATGGGTTCGAGACGTGCCGCCGGCTGAAGGAACTATCGAACATACCCGTCATTATGTTAACGGCGCTTGCCTCTGAGACGGACGTAGTTAGGGGCTTGGCGGTCGGCGCCGACGACTATATTACCAAACCCTTCAGTTTGGTCGAGTTGGTCGCCCGCGTTCGTACTTGCTTTCGCCGCAACTCGATCACCTCTTCCAAGACGCCGCTACTGGTTAAAGGAGACCTCACCATCGACTTGGCCAGGCACAAAGTCTCTCTCCGCGGTAAATCGGTCGATCTAACCCCCACCGAATTCCGGCTCTTGTCCTTTCTCGCTCGCAACGAAGGCCAGGTCATTCCTCATCGGACTCTGCTCGTGGAGGTGTGGGGGCCGGAGTACAGCGATCAAGTCGACTACCTTCACTTGTATATCCGCTACTTGCGCCACAAAATCGAGCAAGACCCGTCCAAGCCTGAGATCATCAAAACCGAGCGCGGCATCGGCTACTTTCTGGATGGCGATTGATGCCAAGATGCCAAATCCATAATTCCGCGAGCGGCCACTGTCCGCTTGTTTTGATAGCAAGACTCTGCTGTAGAGCTGTAGGATTCATATGAATTTCTAAGGCGGTTCTAAGTTAATTCTTTGTTTAGGTTTTTATACTGAGGTAATACTTGACGAAACATAGGTTCGGGCCCGAGGAGGGACGCGATCATGATCGTCTCCCGCACTCCATTGAGGATCAGTTTCGCCGGCGGGGGGACAGACCTCCCTGCGTACTACCAGCATGAGACCGGGGCTGTCGTCAGCACGGCCATCAACAAATACATATACATCACGGTCAACGAAAAGTTCGACCACAAAATACGTGCCAGCTACTCGGTCACGGAGATTGTCGACCGCGTTGACCAGATCAAGCACGAACTGATCCGAGAAGCCTTGGGGCTTTTGAAACTGGATGGTGGAATAGAGATTACCTCGATCTCGGACATTCCATCGGAAGGGACCGGCCTGGGTTCCTCAAGTACTTATACGGTGGGTTTGCTCAATGCCCTTTACGCCTACGCCGGGCAGAATGTCGGAGCGGAGCGACTCGGACGAGAGGCCAGCCAGATCGAAATAGAGATCTGCCAGAAACCGATCGGCAAGCAAGATCAGTATATTGCCGCGTATGGGGGTCTACAATATATCCAATTCAACGCCGACGGCACTGTGTTCGTTGACCCGATCATCTGCGCTCCCGAGACAAAGCTCAGGCTCTGGCAGGGACTCCTCCTTTTCTATACGGGACTGACCCGCTCAGCCGATCGGATTCTGAGTGAGCAAAAGAAAAACACGGAAACGTCCCCGGCGACTCGGGAATCACTCCGAAAGATGGCACTCCTCGCTCGGGATATGAAAGAGGCGCTCGCCGCCAATGACTTGGGTTGTTTCGGTGAGCTCTTGCATCAGAGCTGGCTGGAAAAGCGCAAAATGGCGAATGGAATCAGCACCGACCAGATTGATCGCTGGTACGCGTGCGCCCGCCAGCACGGTGCCCTGGGGGGCAAGATCACCGGGGCCGGCGGTGGGGGCTTTCTTTTGATTTTTGCTCCTTCCGAGCGACACAGGGAAATCATCCGTTCTTTGCCAGAACTACGTCCCATCCCCTTTCGGCTTGAACCTCAGGGCAGCAAAATCATCTACATCGAGGAAAGTGCGAGCAACTTACGACCAGTTGCGGAGTTTCCCGCGCCAGAGTCATCCGACCGGAGTCGAGCCACCGGACTGCCGGTGACAACCTCTCTCTAGCTTTACCAAACCATCCGCAGATTTAAAAAGCTAGCAGGCGCTCCTCATCAGCTGCTCTCAGCTTACTTCAGAAGCCGAGAGCTGAACGCAGCTCCCAGATGGGGAGATTAATCACCACAACAATCCCCAGAAGGTCCCCTCCAACTCACGCCCGCTTGGCGATAATACCCAGTTGCTCCAGCGTATATCCCCGATCGACATAGTCTTGCATGTCTTCCGCATTGTCCTGCAGGTCGATGGGCGTCGTACCTGTGAGGCGCATAAACTTCTTTTCAATCTCGCGTGCCTCGCCGCGCGCGTGTTTTTCCCTTGAATCGTAGACCCGCCAGAACGCGTGCCACACTGCCTGCGCTTCCGGCGGCAGACGGCCCACATTGACCGCGGCCTGGCCTTGATCGATCTCGATCCATCGTTCCTGCAAGGCTCGAATGACAGGGTACGAGTGACTTGCACCCGAATCGTCAAAGAGATAGTGCAGCCGAATCTGTGCATCCACGTATGTATAGTAGATGTCCCAAACGGGTTTTTCAGTGGCGATCCACGCTGGACCGTACTTGTCCACGAGATCAAAAGGCTCCGAATAGCCGACGAGCGTGAGGTCGTTGGGATCGAGCGAGTAATCGCTGTAATAGTACGGGTAGTACGACTCGGCGAGCGCACGGACGGTCGGATACTGTGCCGGACGACCGTCCAGGTGCGGATAGCCGGAATGCGCATTCGAGCCCCACAGCCCCGTTGTCGGATCCTGATAGACCACCAGATTGTGATCCGAGTCCTGGCTTGACTCGAGCAGAACCATCCGCGGCGAATGCCCTTGCAGGAAATTGACCGCATACGCGAACAGCGCGCCCTCAAAGCAGTGAGCCGCGCCCGTCTGTAGCACCAGGTGGGGCGGTATCGCCGTTTCTTCCTGATCCTCGGAGCTATGATCGTTGTGGTAGTAGACGCGGGTGTTGAGAAACTCTTGTACCTTGGCCGGGGTATCGAGTGCGGCGATGATCTGCAGCTCTTCCTCGGGGAACACGAGCCCCAATTCGTCCGCGCGCGTGATTACCCGGGCATGTGCGGCCGGGTCCAGCGCGTCGCGATAGAGGTCTAGATAATAGCGCGTTTGCTCCGCGGGCGTCCGCTGCACCCGGGGCTGGTTGGAAACTCGTCCTCTCGTCATTCTACCTGTACCTGAATAAGGTCGTGTCCCTTTTATTCTACCACAAGTCCAACCCGCCGAAATAAACACTGCTCCCCACTTGGGGAGCAGCCGATTTCATTGGCGGGTGCGGCAAGCCAACAGCTTACTTGCCCTCCGCTGACGCGTCGAATTCGCCATCGCTCACGCGCACGCGGATTTCCTTGCCTCCCTTGACCTGGGCCGTCTTCTTGACCACGCGGCCCGTTTCCTTCTCGCGCACGATCGCGTACCCACGGGCGAGCGTCGCGTCCGGATTGAGCGCGGCGAGCTGCCGCACCGCTCCGTTGAGCACCTCGCGGCGGAGGGCGAGCGAGCGTTGCATACCCATCGCGAGGCGCCGCGACCATTCGTCCACCCGCTGCTGGTTGTTCGCGATCCGCGCTTGCGGGGAATTGCGCGAGAGCGCATGCACCTGGTGCGCGAGTCGCACGTTGGCATCCCCCAGATCATCTCGTATCAATTGCACGAGGCGCCCTTCCGAAACTCGAATCGACGCCAGCAGCTCCCGCATATCCGCCACCGCGATCTCGGCCGCGGCGCTCGGCGTCGGCGCGCGCACGTCCGCGACAAAATCAGCGATCGTGAAATCGGTCTCGTGCCCCACCGCGCTGATGACGGGCACGCGCGAGGCGTAAATGGCCCGCGCGACGCACTCGGCGTTGAACGCCCACAAGTCCTCAAGCGATCCGCCGCCCCGCGCTACGATGAGCAGGTCAATCTCAAAACGATTGATGGTCTCTATCGCGGCAGCAATCATGTCGGCGGCCGCCGCGCCCTGAACGAGCGTGGGCGCGAGGAGCACTTCGACAAGAGGGTACCGCCGGCGCAGAACGTGGCAGATATCGTAGAGAACAGCGCCCTCGCGTGAGGTGACAACGCCAATCGTCGTGGGGAATGCAGGGAGTGGGCGCTTGTGCTCCGGCGCAAAGAGCCCTTCGGCCGAGAGCCGGGCCCGCAGCCGCTCAAATTCCTGCCAAAGCGCGCCCGCCCCGGCCGGCTTGAGTTGGTCCACGTACAGCTGCACGTCGCCACGCGCCTCGTACATGGAAACCGCGCCGTGCGCTTGGACTGCCTCCCCGCTCATCGGAAGCTTGTAAAGACGGATGGCGTTCGATTTCCACATGACGCAGCGCATCGCCGCATCCGCGTCTTTGAGCGTGAAATACACGTGGCCCGACGCCGCCTGCGTCAAGTTGGAAATCTCGCCGCACACCCACACGTCGCCCAGAACGGCATCGTCTTCGACCAGTTCCTTGATTCGCCGCGTGAGCTGCGAGACGGTGAGCGTGGGGGTAATATCAAAGGGGAGTTGGGTGATGGTCATCAGTCAACCGGCAATGTGAGCCAAGCGTTCGTCGGTCAGACGAACCTCGGCCCTCATGATCCGTCTGCTTTGGCATGGGGCAGGTGTTGCATATCTCTAAACCCGCGTGACGTACGAGCCGTCGCGGGTGTCTACGCGTACGACGTCGCCTACGTTGACGAAGAACGGGACCGTGATGGCGACCCCCGTTTCGAGTTTGGCCGGCTTGCCGCCGCCGCTCGCCGTGTCCCCTTTGAATCCCGGCGCCGTCTCCACCACCTTGAGGTCGACGGTGGTCGGCAATTCCACCTCGATCGGCTGGCCCTCGTAGGTCGAGAGTTCGACGATGACGTTCTCTTTCAGGAATTTCGCCGATTCGCCCAGGGTCTCGGCGGGAATCGCCGGCTGTTCGTACGTTTCCGTGTCCATGAAATGATAGGTCTCGCCGTCATTGTAGAGATACTGCACGGTGTGCCGGTCAAGGCGCACGTCCTGAACGCGCCCACCGGATTGGAACGACCGGTCAACCGTCGCCCCCGTCTTGATGTTGCGCAATTTGGTCTTGATCACCGCGTTGCCGCGTCCCAACTTGACATGTTGATACTCGAGCACCTTATAAAGGTTGCCGTCGTTGTCGATGAATGTGGTCCCCTTGCGGAGATCCTGTACTCCAATCATGAGAAGAAAATGCTCCTTTTAATGTCCAATGCAGGATATGATTATACGCAAACGAGTCCAAGTATCAAGTCGGTTCCGCTCGGGCCTCGCTCACGGGCGACGCGCCGGCGTCGTCGACCTCGCCGCCGTCGAGCCAGCGGGCCGCCCAGCCCGGCAGTTCCTTCAAGGTGCCCGCCGACGCTTGCACCGGCAGCGCATGAAGGAACAGGCGCCCATAGTTCTTGGTCAGCACCCGCTTGTCCAGCACGACGACAATCCCCCGGTCGTTCCGGCTCCGGATCAAGCGTCCAAACCCCTGGCGGAAACGCAGCACCGCCTCCGGCACCGCATACTGGGCGAACGAATCGTCAAACGTCTCGCTCCGTGCCGCGAAAATCGGATCGCTCGGAACGGAAAAGGGGAGACGCGTGATGACGAGGCAGGAGAGAGCCTCGCCGACCACGTCAATCCCTTCCCAGAAGGATTTGGTGCCGAGCAGGACGGTTCGCTCCTGCGTCTTGAACGTTTCCAGAATTTGGTGATGGGATCCATCGAGCTTTTGCGCGAGGACGATAATCTCGTCCTCCTCCAGCGGGCGGGTGACGGCCCGATAGGTGTTCTGTAATTGCGCTCGCGAAGTGAAAAGGACGAGCGCGCGTCCTCGCGTGGCGCGCACGAGGTCGACGAGTGCCGCCTCCAGCGTCTTTTGATATCCGGGTTGGCCCGGCTCGGGGATATCGGTGGGGACAAAGACGGCTGCGGCGCGGCCATAGTCAAAGGGCGAGCCGACGGTCAATTCGTCCGCCCAGTCCCCAATGCCCAGGCGGCTCTTGATGTGCGTAAAGCCCTTGTCCACGCACAGGGTTGCGGACGTCAGGATCGTCGTCGCCTTGCCCGCAAACAGCCCCTTCTGGAGCAAGTCCCCTACATTCAGAGGCGCCGAGTTCAAGGAAATGTCGCGCGTGTTTTTGTTGACCGTGGCCCAATAAATCCCCTGCGACCCGGGTTTGGCGATCAGGGTTTCCATCTTGGCGTGCACTTCGCCGAGATTCCGGTGGGCAAAGGCCAATTCCTGTTCCAGCTCGACCCGGTGCGGCACCTCATACTCGCCCAACTCGATCCACGCCTCATAGATCTTGCCCAAGCTCGCGCGCACCTTTTCCAGGCGACCGCCAAAATCATCCCACGCAATCTCGATGCCGCTCCATTC
>JAMDCU010000052.1 GCA_023489485.1 Chloroflexota bacterium | reverse complement strand
GGTGCGCCGATATCCGAAAAGATCTGGCCATCGGTATTGTACAACGAGCTCTGCGGATCATCGGCAGTGCGGATTTCGCCGTGCAGTTGCAGATGTTCCGCAATCTCGGGAATCGTCTTGCCATCCGCGCTGCGTTGTCCGCGTCCCTTTCCTCTTCGCTCGGGATTCTTGTTCCATTCGTGGGTCTTGCTGTTCCAAATCTCGGTCGCGAGATGGGCCTGACGCGCCATTTCGAGCGATCGACCGCTTTTCCCAGGCGAAACCTGAAAGATGTCCTGGGCATTATCCCGGTTGTGGGCAATCATATCCATTACCACTACGCCGACGACCTGCGCGGGCAGGTCCACGAAACTGTCGTGGCTCAACCGCAATTTGAGTGATCTTTCGACGAGTGCCTGGCAGAGATGCCTTGCGCCCATGCAGTCGGATGGGAACTCCTCACCGGTGAGATGAATGAGCCAGATGTCCCGCGCGAGCTTGCCCGTGCGCGCGAGTTCAAGGAACAGCGGGGCCGCCTGCAACAGAGTCGCCGTCGCAGAATAGTTGTCGTCGGCTCCCGGAGCGGAAAGGCGCGCACCGCTCCCACCACGCGATGGGTCAAAGACATCTTCCATGTATGCGGTGTCGTAATGGTCGGCCATGATCACGGCTTGACTGCGGTCTCTCCCCGGGATCACTACGAGGAGGTCCCGCTCGCGCTCGGGACCTTGCTGATTCGCGACCCAGCCGCCAAAGGAAGCGAAATTGAACTCTGTCTGCCAACGGAACGGCATATCCCCACAGAGGGCCTTGCCTTCCATGCCCGCCGCAGCGATCGCCTTGTTATGACGATCGAGGAGATAATCGCCCAACCGTTCGAGGTCGCGTTCATGATGGACGAGCATCTTTTGGGTCGTGGGGTCGAGGACGATATCGGCATTGTCCTTGTTCACAAAGCGCCCTTCAGCCAGCGTCGACATGTCTTGCCAGAGCCCCTCCTCGAAAGAGCGCGTCGCGGTCTGGGCATAGGTCAAAGGCTCGGGGAGGATGGAAGCAGGCGCAGGCGGCGCTATAAGCTTGACCAGTTCCGAACGCAGGTGCTCGCCTTTTTCGCGTGGGGTAGCCCGGTCAGGGAGTGAGTCGAGCCATTCTTCGATAGTCTCGGTTTTCGAGACCCTTAGCAGATCCTGGGCGAGGCTTCTCGCCAACGGCTGTTCAGCTCCGGTGTGCCATGCATCCAAGAGCGCGACGATGTTCAGTGCGGTCTGGTGCGAATAATAGTCGTGCGCATGGGCGAAATCGCGGAGGGCTGAGACATAGTTTTCGCGCCGGAGGACGCGCGGCCATAATTCGATCGGGCTCGCCAGGTCGGAAGCGCCGACGCCGTACGCGGTCAGGTAGCCCAGCGGCGCGTCGAGAATCAGTCTGGCTTGGCCCGAGTTCGGCGGCATAAAGGCGACGAGGGCCCGGTGCCAGTATACCTCATGGCGGCCGACGCGCATCGGGGGAAAGTGAAAGCGATAACCGAACAAGCCGCCGCGCGCCAGTTTCGCTTCGGCTTGGTCAATCTCTCTGTGGGCCGCATTCGTCCCATCCAAGACAAGTTCGAAATCCTTGGTCCACAATTGAGCGTTGCGGGCCATTGGCTTGTTGTAAAGCTCCAGGTCTTTTAGCTCCGTGCTAAAGAGGACCCGCGTGACCTTGTCAAGGCGCGCGTTCTGCGCCAGTTCGTCGTCATACCGATGAACGCGGTTCCAGCGGTGCGTGCGCCGGTAATTTTCGACGAGCAATTCTTGCTCCATCTCAGGAGGCTTGACGCCGGGGCAGGGGATGTGCAGCCAGCCGGACTGGGGAACGCGGAGTCCGGTGGGGCCGCCGTGAGGAGCGACGAGGCGCATGAGGGGAATTTGAATCCCCAGCGGCAGATCTTGAGCGAGCCGAAGAAACGTAGGCATGCCCCAAAAGACGAGACTGCCCGGAAAAGGCCATAGCGCGAGGCGGCCAGCAAAATATCGGTCTTGGATGGTATTGGGCAAATCGGCAAACGGTCTGAAAGTCAACAGGTAGCGTACGCTTTCCGCTTGGTCTTGCTCTTGAATGAGAAAGGGCTTGGTCCAGGAAGGAAGCGGGTCGACCGTCCAATCGGGCAGGTGGGTGTTCTTCCGGGAGGGGAGAATCCGAAACCCGGCCTGCTTTAGGTCGTTGGGACCGATCGCCCGGATGTCATACGCGTCAGCTAAGACTCGACTAAAGAAAGCAAGCGCCTGGTCTTCGGGCCATTCCTGGCCGGGCGCCGAGCTGAACCCGGACCAAAAAGCGCGTTCCGGCCCTTGTTCGCTCCCGCCGAAGAATGTCCAACGCACGCGCCCCATATCATCCTGCGTCCGGGATAGGGCCAATGGCAGGAGGACGAGGTAACGCTCGTTCGGGAGATGGCCGGCGTGGGCGGCGAGTTCCGGGGGCCAATACGGGTTGTCTCTGAGATTACGCCCACCGTGCCCTGCGATAAAAGAAGCAGGCTTGCTTTGACCCAGTTTGACCAGATGGTCGAGTACCTGGTGGGCAATTTCCTCCAGCCCCGGACGCAGCTCGTACTCTTCCTCCAGTTCGGACACGTACCAACCGAATGGATCGTCATCGTGGAAAAGAGACGCGTCCCGCGATCCAAAGGGAGTACAGCCCACCTTGGGCCCAGGCATGAATTCCGAATAGGCGGGAATTGAATAATGCCCGTCCGGGGACAACCAGAGTTCGCCCTCGAGCAACTGCTCCCAACCGTTTTTTGTCACCCTCCAAACACTCCCATGTAGAATGCTCTCCGGAGAAAGAAACGCAATTCGCGAGCCGTGCAAGGATGCAGGTCTGCATCAGGTGGCTATCCAACTAACTTGTGTCAGTCGTCTTTTTGGGGGCAAAACGGACGGCTGCCTAGAGCCCATAGACGAGCGGCACGGCTGCGCGATCTGGAGCGAAAGTCCCCTGGTCGTTGTCGCCACAACGAGCGCCTGCGTTCGGCTACCTCGGTGAACCTCTTTCCGTTCTTGCTCCGCTCACGAGGTTTGAGCCACGTTTTCGAGAAACCGGATAAAAGCCTCTATACCTCGATAATAATTCGGGAGGTGGAGCTTTTCATTCGGTCCATGAAAGTTATCATCCGGGAGGCCAAAGCCCATCTGAATCGAGTCCACCCCGAGGTGATTTCGGAACATGCTGACGACCGGCACCGTCCCACCTTCCAGCCGAAATACCGGCTTGGCTCCGAAAGTGGCTTGAAGCGCGGCGGACGCGGCGCGAACCCCGGGCGAATCGCGCTCGACCAATATGGGCGAAGCCGCGTTCATCCGCTTGACTTCCCAGGTAATCGTCTTGGGGGCGTGTTCCTCCATATACTTGATCAATTGGTCGCCCACCTCGACTGGGTCCTGGTAAGGGACGAGTCGCATTGAAATCTTGGCAACGGCCTTGGCTGGCAAGACGGTCTTGATCCCCTCGCCAGTGAATCCGGACAGGAGGCCATTCACTTCGAGCGTCGGCCGCGCGCCGATGCGTTCGAGAGTCGAGAACCCTTTTTCGCCGTATAGTTGGGGAGCCCCCGTCATCTTGATCCACTCGTCGTCCGTTTGCGGCACGTTCGCCATTTCTGCGCGCTCTTCCTCGGACAGGTTGCGCACCTTGTCGTAATAGCCCGGCAAGGTGACGTGACCATTTGCATCATGCATACCGGCAATGATCTCGCAGAGGGCCTGCGCAGGATTGTGAATGGATCCGCCAAAAATACCTGAATGCACGTCGTGCGCGGGACCATGTACCCAGATCTCGAAATAGGCGAGCCCGCGCAGGCCGACCACCAGGGCCGGGGTCTCCGGAGTGAGGATTCCCGAGTCGGTATTGAGCGCAATGTCGCATTTCAGCAAGTCCTTGTGTTGAGCGATAAAAGCGTTCAAACTAGGCGATCCCAGTTCTTCCTCACCCTCGACGAATACTCTGAGGTTGACCGGCAGACCGCCGTTCTTCATGAGCGCATCCGCCGCTTTAAGGAACGCGTGGATCTGCCCTTTCATGTCCGAAGCCCCGCGCGCATAGAGATTGTCGCCGCGCACGGTTGGCTCGAACGGAGGTGTCGTCCATTCGTTAAGCGGGTCCACGGGTTGCACGTCATAGTGACCATAGACCAGAAGGGTCGGTTTTCCTGGGGCCCCCATCCACTCTCCAAACACGACGGGGTGGCCAGCCGTCGGCATGACCTGGATGTTTTTCATCCCGAGATCGCTCAGGCGCGCGGCGACCCATTCGGCCGCGCGCTGCATATCCGGCTTGTGCGCGGGTAGGGTGGACACGCTCGGAATAGTGAGGAATTCCTTCAGTTCGTTAAGGTAGCGCTCGTGATGGCGTTGGGCGAATTCAATCGCCTGCTGCGTGTTTGACAAGGTGCCTCCGTTTCTAAAATTGTTTCATGCGGGGGTCCAAGGCATCGCGGAGACCATCCCCAAGAAGGTTAAAGCCGAGCACCGCGAAAAAGATCGCGAGGCCAGGGAAGGTGGCCATATTCGGGTTACTGAAAATATAGTTCCGTCCTTCGCCCAACATCGTGCCCCATTCGGGCGTGGGCGGCTGGACGCCGAGGCCAAGGAAGCCGAGCCCCGCGGCCGTGAGAATTGCCGTGCCGAGGTTCAAGGTGGCCTGGACAATTACCGGCGTCATGGCATTGGGCATCACGTGGCGCAGTATGATCGCGGCGTCATGGGTGCCGACCGAGTGCGCCGCTTCGATATACGTGAGCTCGCGAATCGAGAGAACGGAACTGCGCACGAGCCGGATGAAGGAAGGGATGGCGCTGATGCCGACGGAGAGGATGACGTTCTGCAGACCGATCCCCAGAATAGAGACGAGCGAAAGCGCGAGCAAAAACCCGGGGAAAGAGAGAAGGATATCGGCAATCCGCTGAATGATGAGGTCAGCCCAACCGCCGTAATAACCGGAGACGGCACCCAGCGGCACGCCGAAGATGAGGCCAATCGCGACCGCGAGAAACCCAATTGCCAAAGAAAGACGCCCACCATAAAAGAGCCGCGTGAGAATGTCCCGGCCCAAATAATCGGTTCCGAGTGGATACTCTAGCGAAGGAGGGCGAAGAACAGTGGAGAGATGCTGCTGCACCGGATCATGTGTCGTCAGGAGAGGCGCGGCCACGGCCAGAAATACCAGCACAAGCAGAATGGCGAGACCGATCATTGCCGACGTCCGCCGTCGGAATCGACGCCACACTTCCCAGATTCCCTCCGCCCTTGGCGCAGGTATCGGGCTGGCCACGGTGTCAGGCGAAGTGAATTCGCGGGTCGAAGTATGCATAAAGGAGATCTACTCCAAGATTGAGTAGAATGAACAAGGTCGAAAAGACCAGGACGATACCCTGGACCATCGGATAATCGCGAGCAAAGATGGAATCGACGAGGAGCAGCCCGATTCCCGGCCAGCCGAACACAGATTCGGTCAGGATGGCACCGCCAAGCAGGGTTCCAAACTGAAGGCCGATGACGGTCAGAATCGGGATAAAGGCGTTCTTGAGCGCATGCCTCAGTAGGACACGGTTCTCCCGCATACCTTTGGCTCGCGCGGTGCGCACATAGTCTTGGCCGAGCACCTCGAGCATGCTCGCGCGCGTCATGCGGGCGATAAGGGCAACGGAAAATGCGGCGAGCGTCAGGGACGGCAGAATGAAGCTAGTGGAGCTGTCATCCCCGGCCGCGGGTAACATGTGCAGATTCACCGCAAAGACGATGATAAGCATCAGCCCCAGCCAATAGACCGGCATCGAGACGCCAAACAGCGTCAAAGCGGAAAGGACATAGTCCAGAATCGTGTTGGGGCGAGTCGCGGCGATTACGCCTGCCAGGATTCCCACCAAGGTGGCGAGCGCCGTGCTTATGACGGCAAGTTCGATAGTCGCGGGCAGGCGCTGGAGCACATCAGTCAGCACGGGGTCAGAGGTGCGGGCCGAAATGCCGAGATTGCCGTGGAGCAGATTCCCAAGGAAGAGGAGATACTGCACGACCAGCGGCTTGTCGAGGCCGAGTTGGATCCGAATGCGCGCGATGTCTTGGTCGCTCGCCAGCAGTCCGGCGATCATGCGCGCGGGATCGCCCGGGAGCAAATGCAGCATCAAGAACACAATCGTCGAAACGCCGAGCAACGTGATAACGGCGATGACGAGACGTTGGGTAATATAGCGGGCCATCTTAAGCCAGTTTCAGGTTCAAGGTTTCAGGTTCGGCCCCGCAAATTTTGCCAGGGCTCCGGTTTGAACTGGGAACCCCGCAACGGTCGCGGGGTCTGAGACCTGAAACCTTGAACGGTGTGTAACTAGATCACACTCGCCGAGCACTCTACGGCGCGGGATGAGCGTTCGTCGTGTCCCACATTTCGATCGGAGTGCCTTGTATGCCCGTCACCTTCGCCGAGTAGACCATCGGAAAGCGTTGGACCCATAAAAAGATCCAGGGGGCATCGTTCCAGATGATCTTGTTCGCCTGGCAATACAGGTCGGCGCGCTTTGTCTCATTCGTCTCCGTGAGCGCCTGCTTGGCCAGACTGTCCACCTGAGGATTCGAGTAGAACGAGGTGGCGAGACCCGAGGGCGGGTGTTGGTCAG
Source organism: Chloroflexota bacterium (assembly GCA_023489485.1). GTDB lineage: Bacteria > Chloroflexota > Anaerolineae > UBA4142 > UBA4142 > JAMDCU01. Next base: position 5,463 of record JAMDCU010000052.1, on the reverse strand, counting down.
ACTGGAACTGGAGAATCTGCTGCGATTCGTCCAGGTAACCGGGCGCCCAGCCGAGCACGTGCAATTGAGTGGTGTTCTCTTTCTGCGGCTTGAGCATCGTCGCGACGTAGCTAGGCCAATCCATGGTGACCGGAGTCGCGTCGATACCGACATCTTTGAGATAACCCGAAATGGCCTGGGCCGCCTGAAAGTCCTGAACATACCGGCCCGTCGGAGACATGAAGGCGAGCTTGGTGCCCGCGGCAACCCCGGCTTCGCTCAAGAGCTGTTTGGCTTTCGCCGGATCGTAAGGATACGGACCTGTCTTGCAGTAGCCGAACAGAGTGGGCGCAATCGGCGCGTCCATGACATCCGCCGCGCCGAACAAAACGTTCTTGATAATGGCCTCTTTGTTCACTGCATAGTTCAGCGCTTGGCGCACCTTCGGGTTGTCGAGCGGCTTGGACGTGGTGTTGATGGCGACAAAGATCGTGCGGTCGCTTGGGCCAAGCAGAACCTTGACCGCCGGGTTTTTCTGCAATGCCGGAATATCAGAGACGGGTGGGAGAATGATCATATCCACTTGTCCGGCGAGGAGCAAGCTCTCGCGCGTCGCAGCCTCCGGGACGATACGGAAGACCATCGTATCATAATACGGTTTCTTGCCCCAATAGTTCGGGTTCTTGGTTACGACTAGCTGGCTTCCCTTGGTGTATTGCTTAAAGATGTAGGGGCCAGTGCCGACCGGATGGTCCACCTTTTTGTAGCCGGGAGTGGATTTGTCGATGGTCGCCGGCGACAGGATGGCCGCCGTCGTCTCTGTGAGACCGGCCAGAAGGGGCGCGGTCGGTTGCTTGAGCGTGAGCTTGACCGTGCTGGGATCTACGACGTCTACCGACGTAATGGCCGAGAGGACGCCGCGCAGTGGGACCGTGTTGTTTGGGTCGAGGATGCGGTCCATATTGGCTTTGACGGCAGCGGCATCAAACGTCGATCCGTCGTGGAACTTGACCCCTTGCTGCAGATGGAAAGTATAGGTCAGGCCGTCTGAGGAAATATCCCATGATTTCGCGAGCAGGGGCTGGATCTTGCCAGTAGGGTCCAACGTGACGAGCCCTTCGGCCATGTAGTTCACCATGTTCTGGACCGTAGTGGTAGTTTGACCCATCGGATCGAGCGTGTCGGGATCCACTCCCTCGGCAATGCTGAATGTGGTTCCGGCTCCCGCGGAAGGCGCCGAGGTGGCTGCCGGCGCCGAAGTAGCGGCCGGTCCGGATGTCGCAGCGACTGGCGGCGGGGCTGTGGGAATGGAAGCGGATGTTGGAACGGGGGCGGACGGCGGCGGGGCAGCGCTCGTGGGCGCGGCAGGTGCGGGTGCACACGCGACGGCGAGCGCGAGAGCAGCGATAAGGCCGATTACGACAAGGGCACGTTCAAGGTAAGACTTGTGCGTCTTTAGAAACATTCCTCTCCTCCCTTTCAACGGTGGCGAGCCACTCATTGCCCGGCTGGCGCATGCCGAGGGTTCGAGCTTCCGGCCGGCTCACCTATTCCGGAAGCAGCCCTAACCGAGGTACGCCAAAATGATTCTCCTTTTCATACGTTCCATACCGGTTTTGATAGAAAGGTCAGAACAGTTCGCCAGATATTCACGAAAGAGGGATTGAGGTCAGTCAAGATCGAGTGGATCGGGAGAGGGTGGGTCAGGCACGGTGTGGGCCGGCTGCTCTTCTTGGCCAGGGTAAGTTAACATTCGGCACATTATACAGGATTTCCCGCGCAACGTCCAGTGCCGCTCAACTGACTTGACTCTACAAAAAGTGGTCTTATACTAGTTGCGTTTGGAGGTGAAGGGCATGGATGAACTGCTAGAGCTTTGGAACCGGCCAAAGGCCACGGAGGTCTATATGCTGGCGGGCTGGCGCCAGTGGGCTGATGCGGGCGCCGTTTCCTCCGCCCTACCGCAGTATTTGATCGACCAGCTGGGCGCCACCCAGATTGGGAGAATCAAATCGACCCCCTTTTACATCTACCAACTCCCCGGTATGCACGGGTTCCTCCGGCCTGAGATCAAGTTGGAGGACGGATACGTAACCAAGTTACAATTGCATCACAATGATGTCTACTACTGGGAAAGTGGTCAGCAAGGCCTCGTCATTTTCCTTGGGGACGAGCCGAATTTGGACATTGACCACTACGGGCAGGTATTGTTCAATCTGGCAAAGGAGTTGAATGTTCGCCGTGTGGTGGCTTTGGGGGGAGTGTACGCGGCCGTGCCCTTTGACAAGGACCGGTCTATATCGTGCACATACAGCCTCCCGAAGATGAAAGAGGAGCTGAATGACTACGCGGTTCGATTCTCCCATTATGAAGGAGGCGCGAGCATTCCTTCCTATCTGGCCCATCAGGCCGAACAGATGCAGGTGGAATATATAGCCTTTTACGCAATGGTGCCGATGTACGATTTCTCGAGCATTGCCCCAAATTTGCAGGCGATTACCGTCGAGCAGGATTGGAAGGCGTGGTATGATGTGATGGCAAGGATCAATCACATGTTCCGTCTTGGCATCTCGCTGTCGGATCTAGAGCGGCAGAGTGAAGAGCTGGTCACGACGGTCCGGGGCAAGCTTAAAGAACTGGAGGAACGAATTCCACAAGCAAAAATCGACGAGTACTTGGACAAGGTGACGCAGAGTTTTACAGAGATGCCTTTTATGCCCCTGGACGACGTGTGGGAAAAAGGACTGGGGGATCTGTTACAAGGAATGGGAGAGTAAGCGAGTCCTTTCTGAGGAGATGCGAGCATGGCGTTTGATTTCGATACGATTCCAAACCGGCGTGCGACCCACAGTTTGAAATGGCGCACCTATCCAGAGGATGTGCTTCCCATGTGGGTTGCAGACATGGATTTTCGTTCGCCGCCCGCTGTTCTCGACTCGCTGCACCGAGCGGTGGATCATGGCATCTTTGGCTATCCCGACGGTATTCATGGGGAAACGAATGAACTGGTCGGGCTGCGCCGCCTCATCGTGGACCGGTTGGCCGCTCGCTATCGCTGGCAGGTGTCTACGGAAGATCTGGTCCTCCTGCCCGGCGTCATCGCCGGCTTTAACAAAGCGTGCGCGGCGCTTTTCAGACCAGACGGGGCGATCCTCGTGCAGCCGCCCGTCTATCCGCCGATCCTTCAGGCGGCTGAGCATGTGGGGATGGTCCGGCAGGATGCCCCGCTCTTACGCAACTCGGACGGGTCTTACGAAATCGATTGGGATTCTTTTTCCTCCGCCATCACGAAAGAGACGCGTGTGTTTCTCCTCTGCAATCCGCACAACCCGGTAGGCCGCGTTTTTACGCGGCTCGAGTTAGAGCGAATGGCGCAGATCTGTGTCGAACAGGGAGTGGTGATCTGTTCCGACGAGATTCATTGCGATTTGGTCTATCGCGGTCATCCTCACACCCCTATCGCCTCGATCAGCCCGGAAATTGCGCAAAACACGATCACCCTCATGTCCCCCAGCAAGACCTACAATCTTTCGGGTCTCCAATGCGCATTTGCGGTGATTCAAAATCCCGAGTTGCGGAAACGATTTCAGAAGGCGGGCGAAGGGCTTGTGGGTTGGGTGAACTTGATGGGACTTGTCGCGGCACAGGCCGCCTTTGGCGACGGCCCTGATTGGCTAAACCAACTGCTAGCTTATCTGGAAAGCAATCGCGATTATGCGTATGACTATGTTCGGCGGGAACTGGGGCCTATCACCATGTCTAAACCTGAGGGGACGTACCTGGCGTGGCTCGACTGCCGGCAGACAGACATCCCGGGCGATCCTTATCACTTCTTTCTCGAGCAAGCCCGTGTGGGACTGAACGACGGCAAGCCCTTTGGGATCGGAGGAGATGGATTCCTCCGGTTCAATTTCGGTTGCCCACGCGGCATGCTTTCCGAGGCGCTCGAACGTATGAAGAACGCGCTGCGCGATCTTCCGGCGACCGAACACAGCGGCAGGTAAAGTCATGCGTTGTTTCGGGCTCTCGGCCGACCGGCGGCGCTGCCGAGCGGAAGCGATTGGATCGGTGGGATATTGTGAGGAGCATCGGGAAGAACTTGACCGGAATGGGGAACGGATTAGGCAGGAACCCGACGCGCGCGGAGAGCGTGCGTCCCTGCTGAGCCATTGGCGGCCGCGCTCGGACAGGGATCTCATTCCCGATGATGCTCGATTCAATGTTCCGGGGTGGCTGAAAAGGAGCCCTGTCCCCGCCGTGATTGACCGTCTGCTCCACGATCCGAATCCCACGACCCGCTGGTTGGCCGCGTTCACATTGCGGAGGCGCCGAGATCCCGGTGCGATCGAACCGCTTTGGCAGACGCTGCAAGAGGACCCGGTGAGTTTGGTTCGCCAGCAGTCAGCCGTCGCACTCGGCAAGATTGGGACGCTTGCCGTTATCGGCCCGCTCGTCGAAGCGCTCTGGCACGATTACGACGCGGGTGTCCGCCAGGCTTGTGCAATCGCACTCGGCAACCTCCGATATCCCACTGCCGCCCGCGAGCTTGCGGGTATGCTCGAGCGTGAGCAGGCCGCCTTCGTTCGCTGGGATTGCGCGCTCGCCTTGGGCCAGGTCGGAGACCGCGCAGCCGAGTCTCTGCTGTCCAGGTCAGCGTCCGCCGACCGAGCAGAGGTCGTGCGCCACGCGTGCGAACAAGCGCTCGCGGACATCCGCCGGCGTCAAGTTCCACGGTAACACCTTACGGTCAAGGGGTTGCAGATCTTGAAAAGAACATACGACCGTCCGAACCTTGAACGTTGCCCTTCACATTACAAGTCGATGTCACGAGGAGTCTCATGAAATCGTTGCGCAACAAGGCCCTCTCGACGCGTGCGGTCCATGCCGGCGAGCGTGTTCCCCCCGGCGATTACACGCCTGTTGCCACTCCGATCCACCCTTCTGTGGGCTATGTATATGAGAGCATGAACGATCTGGATGCCATCTTTGCGACAACGCGCGAGGGATACGTCTACCCGCGTTATGGCAGCCCGACCGTCGCCGCTTTTGAGGCGGCGATGGCCGACATCGAACTCGCCGAGGCGGCCCAGGCCTATAGCTCCGGAATGGCCGCGATTCATGCGGCTTTGCTTGCCGCCGGAGTGCGCGCGGGCACGGCGACGGTCGCTGCCATGGATGTATACGGAGCGACCTACGCGCTGCTCCAGCATCTTTTGGCTGAACTCGGCGCATCGGTTCACTGGGTGGATGTATGTGATCTCGCTTCCGTAGAGGCAGCGGTCGCGGAGACACGCCCGGTGGCCGTGTTCGCGGAAACGATATCGAACCCTCTGCTCAAGGTCGCGGATGTCGCCGCACTCGCCGCTGTGGCGCACCGCCACGGGGCTTTGTGCCTGATCGATAACACTTTTGCTTCCCCCTATCTCTTCAATCCCATCACCGCCGGCGCCGATTATGTGGTTCACAGCGCGACCAAGTATATCG
>JAMDCU010000029.1 GCA_023489485.1 Chloroflexota bacterium | reverse complement strand
GCGGCCGGCGATCCCCTTTTTCGCGCCGGGGCGCGGGTTGGTCGTGAGAATGATGGCATATTTGACAAGGTTTTCCCCTGCTGGTCCAATCGCCGCGACCGAGAATTTCTGATCATTCAGCTCGGCCCGGATGGCGTCGCCGGTCTCAAAGGTGGTCTTGCCGGCGAGGTGCCTGGCGTCACGCAGCTCGGCCTGACCGTCGCGAATGAGCAAATAGACGGGAGAAGCCGCTTGCCCGCGCACGACGATGCCATCATAACCGGCGAGCTTTAGATCGGGCCCGAAAAAGTTGCCCGCGTTCGCCTCGCCATAGAGACCGGTCTGCGGCGAACGAGCGCAGACCACGTAACGCCCCGCGCTGGGAGCAGCCGTCGCGTCGAGCGGGCCGGTCATGAAGATCAACGGATTGTCCGGGCCGAGCGGATCGGTATCGGCGTTGATCGCATCGTACAGCATCCGCGCGGCCAGTCCGGCCCCGCCGATATACCGCGCGGCGTACTTGGCGTTGAGCGGTTCCTCCTTGATGTTTCCGGTGCTGAGATCGACATCGAGCAACCGGCCCGTATAGCCGTTCATAGGATTCCTCTTTGAAGCGACGTTGGGGCGCAGGGGACTGCACCCCAATTATTAAAAATCAATCGGTTTTCCCTCGTACGCATATTCGAAGAGTTTTTGCAGTTCTGTCCGATCGGGCGCGCGTGGACTGGGAACGATAGAGGTGTCATTCTCTGCATGATCGAGCATGGTGTTCATGCTCTCATTATACACGCTCCGGGAGATACCAAGAGAAGCCACATTCGTATTCGATTCGAGCCGAGTTTCCAGTTCGCGGATGGCCCGGACCAACAACCGCGTCCTCGATTCAGGAGTGGAGGGCAATCCCTCGAAATGACCGTACTCGTTCTGTTCCGGCCAGGGGGCGAGGCGGGGCGCTCGCGCGGGGGGCTCGTCGACCCCGACAAAATGAGTGATCTCTCCGTACCGGTGATGGCCGCCGTTGGCCGAGAACTCGATCGTGTAAGGAAGGAAAAGGCTGACCGCGCGCCCGTGGGGAACGTGGAACGCAGCCCCGAAGGAATGTCCCATCGCGTGGGCCAGGCTCGTCATCGAATTAATAAAGCCGAGGCCGGCAATGGCCGCCGCGTTGTGCATCTTTTCGCGTGCCTCCATATTGCTGCCGTCGGCGTAGGCTTGAGGGAGATACTGAAAAACGAGCTGGATGGCCTTGAGGCACAACCCATCGGCGAAATCGTTATGCCAGTTCGAGCAATAGCCCTCGACCGCATGAGTCAATACGTCGAGCCCGGTATCCGCGGTGAGGCGCGGCGGCATCTTCAAAGCAAAGACCGGGTCCACAATGGCGAGCGAGGCGAGGGTTTCGCGTGAGCCGAGGCCGAGCTTGCGGTCTTCCGCGCGATCGGTGAGGACAATCGCCCAGGTGACTTCCGCCCCGGTGCCGCTGGTGGTGGGAATGGTGATGAGCCGGGCCTTTTTGCCCAATCCGAGATATTCGAGAGGGCTGATGCCGTCGGGAGACAAATCCGGCCGCTCGTACAGAACCCACATCGCCTTGGCCGCGTCCATCGCGGAGCCGCCCCCGAGCCCGATGATCCAATCAGGCTCGAATTCGCGCAGGTACTCGGCGCCGCGCCGCACCGTATCAAGCGAAGGCTCGGGTTCAACCTCGGCAAAGACTCGCGTTTCAATACTGGCGCTCGTAAGTTGTTGCTGGACAAGGTCCACGAACCCAAACTGGGCCATCTGTGGATCGGTCACGATAAAGGCGCGGCGGCCGCGCAGTTGCGCGAGGTACGAGAGCGCGTCCTCGCCGAATGCGACTTCAGGGCTGTTAAAGAACCACATCGTTACCTCCGCGCGGGCGCCTCATGCCGTGTACAGAGAGAGACGGCGTGAGGCGCGAGCATAAATCGGGAATGGCGGCGGCCACTGCGCTGGGAATCAGTTGGGAAGCTAGGCGGGAAAATCGGTATCAATACGCGTGCAGGCTCGCACAATCTCTTGGGCGGCCTTGACATTCTTCATCACCATGACCATGTTGCCCTTGAGTTTCATCTGACCGGTCATGAGCGCCTGAATCGGGTCGAGTTGCGACGTAACAACCTTTTTCCATTTGCTGTACTTGCCGGACATGATAAAAGCGGGGTTCTTTTGGCTGGGGTCCTGAATGACACGCGCATCGCGGGACTTGCCATGCCACAGGTCCATGTACAGGTACGTCGTCTCTGTGACCGGACCTTCGGGCTCGATAACAAAATAAAAGTCGCCCTCCCAGTTCTTGGCGGCTTGTTCATACGCTGGGCTGTGGTTCAACTCATCATGCAAAGCTTGTGTCCACTCCGGGGAACCGAACAATAATTTGGCCACCGTGGCCTCCTGTCGCTTAAGGTCCTGACAAGACGATTATAGCACAGGGAGAAAGAGTGTCAATGAGTTGAGACCTGCCGGTCCAGGAATTCCTTGAGCAGGCGCGCGCTGTTGTGCTCCGTGTCGTGTGCGCTGTAGAGGAGGGTGACCGCGCCGCGATTCGCCGCGGCACGGATTGCCTCCCATGCCTCCGGATGCGCCCTCAGTTCGGCTCGGTAGCGTTTCTGAAATTCGGCCCATTTGGCAGGATCGTGGCGGAACCAGGTGCGCAGCTCGGCGCTCGGCGCCACGTCTTTAAGCCAGGCGTCCATCTTCAAGGATTCCTTTTTCATTCCGCGCGGCCACAAGCGCTCGACGAGGAAGCGTTTTCCGTCTGCCTTTTCCGCCGGCTCATACGCACGCTTGATTTTGATCATGGTCAGCTCCTTGTAGATGCGAGTACGACTAATTTACTGGAAATGGCTCGTTACGTCAACCGCCAATACAAATGGGAAGTATGGGCGGTTGACGCCGCGGCAGTACCAACGTATAATAGATCTGTAGCGATACAGCTGACCCTATAGCGGATGGCTCCGCTCCCGGCGCCGAGGCTCCATTAACAACGCGCGGGCGTTTGGAATTGGGAGCGCAAGTGCAGTGCTTCCGAGCAGTTACTCGTCAGCTTGATGCAGGCCAAGTGCCTGTCCTCAGACGCGCGTCTGAGGACAGGCACTTTTCGTTAGCTGCCAGTATTCGTCTCCCGAGGTAAAGACATGAGCAACGGTTTCATGGGTCAACTGCTGCGGGTAAACTTGACCGAGGGCAAGATCACGGTTGAGAACCTGCGCGAAGAATGGACGCGGAAATTCATTGGAGGATCAGGGCTGGCCACGCGCTATCTTTACGACGAGGTGCCGGTGGGTGTTGATCCCCTCGGAGATGACAACAAGCTGATCTTTATGACCGGACCGTTGACGGGCACTCCTTCCGCGAGCGCTAGTCGTTATTCCGTGGTGGCCAAGTCGCCCTTGACCGGCATCTGGGGACATGCCAACTCGGGCGGCAGTTTTGGTCCGGCCTTGAAGAAGAGCGGCTACGACGGCGTCATCTTTGAAGGGATTTCGCCTGCTCCTGTTTATCTACGGATCGATCGGGGTCAAGCACAACTCTGCGATGCCAGCCACCTGTGGGGCAAAATCGTTCCCGAGACCGAAGATTTGCTCCAGCAGGGCTCGAGCGAAAATCTGACGATAGCCTCGATCGGCCCTGCAGGCGAGAACCTCGTCCGCTATGCGGCTATTATGAACAACAAACACCGCGCGGCCGGGCGCTGCGGCGTCGGCGCCGTCATGGGCTCCAAGCGCGTGAAAGCAGTCGTTTGTTCCGGTCAGGAGCGTATTCCGGTTGCGCGCCCGGATGCCTTTCGTGAGGACGCGAAGAAGCAGATCGACTATCTGAATGAGTCGATGCTCAAGGTCGGCTTTGACAGCTTTGGAACCAATATGGTTGCGGATATGGTGAATATCCGCGGGGGATACCCGACGCGTAATTGGCAGGAAGGTGTCTATGACGCCATTGAGGAGGTCAACGCGCAGGCGGTGACGGATAAGATTCTGGTTCAAGGCGTCAACTGTTTCGCGTGCCCCGTTTCATGCGGTCGGAGCACGGAAATCCGTGAGGGGAAATGGCAAGGCCGCAAGGGCGAGGGGCCAGAGTACGAGTCGGCCAATACCCTCGGCGCCTTGTGCGGAGTGTCGGATTTGAACGCCATCACGGAGGCCAATTACCGCTGCAACGAGTACGGCCTCGATACTATCAGCACGGGCGCTTGCATCGCTTTCGCGATAGAATGTTGCACGCGCGGCCTGCTGAGGCCTGAGCAGACCGGCGGCCGGGAGTTCCGCTTTGGCGATGCCGATCTGGTGGTGGACTTGATAGACAAGATCGCGCGCCGGGAAGGAGTGGGTGATTTGCTCGCCGAGGGGACGCGCGCGATGGCGCAGCGAATCGGCCAAGCCGCGGAGCATTTCGCCATGAATGTCAAAGGGCTGGAACTGCCGGCCTATGACCCGCGGGCCGCCAAGATCACCGGATTGGGCTTTGTGACGGCGAACCGCGGCGGCGACCACATGACCGCGTACATCCAGGGACCGACGTTCATCGACGTGCCGTTCCTGCTCGTGGAGGAAAGCCAAATCCAGGATCCGTTTGCGGTCAATCCGCGCGAAGCACAGGTGGTGGTAGACATGGAGAATGCGCTGACCGTCATGGATGCGACCGGCGGATGCAAGTTCATGGGCATCCTCGTGACGGCCGCGGATCTCGCCACTCTCATCTCCGATGTGACGGGCTGGGAGTTCGGGGTGGACGAATTCCGGAAAAGCGGAGAGCGCATCTATAATCTCATGCGCGCTTTTTGCGTGCGAGAAGGTATCACCCGCGAGCAGGACGCGTTGCCGGGGCGATTGCTGCAAGACCCGCTGCCGGCCGGCGCCGCGGAGGGAATGGTGATCGAGTCGGAGATGCTCGAACGCTTAAAGGATGCCTATTACGAGTTTCGTGGCTGGGACAAGTCCACGGGCATCCCCACCCCCGACAAACTGAGAGAACTGGGACTCGACGACCTCGTCTCAGACCTTTGGTAATTTCTCGACCTGTCCGGTCGGAGAGGAAGCGCGTATGGCTCAAGCACTTACCTACCTGGACAGACCCTGGCTCAAAAGCTACAAGTTGGGGCCATATAAGCTGGAAACGAGTCTCGCCCCTTATCCGAAAGAGCCGGTCTTTGCCGTTCTCGACAAAGCGGCGGAGAACTATCCGACCCAAACCGCCATTCTCTATTTGGGCCGCTCCATTCAGTACCGAGAGCTGAGAGGTCAGGTGGATCGGCTCGCCGCCGCCCTGTCCAAGCTCGGCGTTCAAAAAGGAGACCGGGTATGCCTCTTTTTGCCCAACTGCCCGGAATTCATTCTCGGCGACTGGGCTATCCTCAAGGCGGGCGCCGCGGTAGTGCCGACGAGCATCCTGCGCAGCGATGAGGGCTTGCTGCATGAGGTGGGGAGTTCCAATGCCAAGATCGTGATTTGCCGAGAGGACATGCTCGAGCGGGTGCTGGCGGCGAGAGAGAAATCGAGTATCGAACAGATCATCGTGACTTCTTGCGACGGTTATGATGTAGCCGATGTGGCGGGCCCGCTTCCAAGGGGTGTGCACAAGCTGCGCAAGCTTCTGGCCGAGAATGAGGCAGTGCCCCCGCAAGTGGACATTGATCCCGAGGTGGATTTGTGCGAGCTCGCTTTTACCGGAGGCGCAACCGGTATCCCCAAGGGAGTCATGGTCACGCATTATAACCGCTACAGTTGCATCCATCTCGGATTTCCCTGGGCGCTCAAGCCCCTGAATCGCGGCTTCGTTGGCAAGGCGTCGCTTTTTATCGCGTTACCGATGTTCCACGCCATGGGACACTATGCGCATCAAGCGGGCGCCCACCTGGGTCTGCGCATTATCCTCCTCCCCGATCCTCGAAATACCGAAATGATCGTGAACTATCTCAAAGAGTATCGCCCCTTTATAATCCCTGCCGTCCCGACGCAGTTCATGCGCATCGCTCAAGCCGATCTCGGTCGCATGAACGCCTTGCTTTTGAGCGGCGCAGCGCCGCTCCCATTGGAAGTATCCGAAGCCATCAAGAAGAAAACAGGCATGCCGATTTCGCAAGCCTATGGATTGACCGAGACTTCGCCGCTCACCCACCTGAACCTTTCCGCCTTTGCCAAGATTACGGGTTTCATGGCAAAAGAGAAGGCTGGTATCGGAGTCCCCACGCCGGACACGGAATGCCGGCTGGTCCATTCAGAAACAGGTCAGGATGTTCCGTTCGGACAACCGGGGGAGATGCTGGTGAGGGGCCCCCAGATCATGAGAGGATACTGGCCCACCCCAGGTTCCGGGTTGGATGCCGAGGGGTGGCTGCACACGGGCGATATCGCGGTCATGGACGAGGAGGGCTACTTTCAGCTCGTCGACCGCGTCAAGGACATGGCGAACATCTCGGGGATGAAGGTGTATACGATCCAAGTGGATGAAGTGCTCTTCCGCCATCCTGCCGTGCTGATGGCCGCGGCGATTGGCGTCCCCGACCCTGAGATTCCGGGAAGCGAAAGGATCATGGCGTTTGTTACCTTGAAGGAGGCATACAAGGGTCGGGTCAGCGCGGAGGAGATCAAGAATTTCTGCCGGCAGCACTTGGCACCTTATGCGGTGCCGACGTTCGTCGAGTTCAGGGACGCGTTACCGTTGACGGTGAGCGAGAAGGTGTTCAAAAAAGCTCTGCGGGATGAGATCATCGCTCAGATGAAGGTGGGAGGAGACCAATGACCTTACAGTATTGCACGCCCGAATGGCTGGAGGAGGGCGCCCGGCTCTATCGGTCCAACCCCAATCTCAAAAAGGCCATGGAAAAGCTGAGTGCCAAGACTTGCTTCCGGGTCAAAGCCGAGCCGAACTGGGGAATCGAAAAGGACATGATCTTTGGCGCGTTTGTGGACAAGGGAGAGCTCGCCCATCTCTCGTTTCTCAGCGAAGCCGAGGCGAGAAAACAGGCAGATTACATTCTGGCGGCGACTCCGCAAGAGTGGAAAAAGATTTTGCGCAAAGAGAGCAAGTTTGTCGCCGATTTCATGTTGGGCAGGATAACTCTGGAACAGGGAAGCAAAGTCGGAGTCTTGGGGCTCGCGCCGTACTCGGGTACGCTCGTCGACGCATTGACGCAGGCGCCGCTTCAATTTCCGGACGAAATGTCCCCCGACGAACTGGCCAACTATCGCGCCTGCCTGAAGCAAGTACGCGCGGGATTGGCGGTCTGATTTTCGGATTCCCCTTCGACTGGATATAGGCCCCGGAGTGGAAGATGTTTCTCTATTGACAGCGCCCCTCAATCGTGCTAGAATCGCAACCATTCCAAAGACGATGACGGAGCCAAGTACGCGGAGAGGCCCTCTCAGCGAGTCGCCGGTCGGTGCAAGGCGATGATGGACCTCGCGGAAATCCACTCCCGAGTTGCAAGCGAAAACGGCCAGGGCTTGCGCGGCCGCTAAGCTTTGCCGGCTGCACCGTTACCGCACCAGAGGTCGCCGAACAGGCGACGAAGAAAGGTGGCACCGCGAGTCCTCTTGCCCTTTAGGCAAGAGGACTTTCCTTTGGGGGCACAGTGGGGGGAAATCCACGGACTCTACCGGATTATTTGGTGCCGCATCTGGAGCTCGTTTTCGTCGGGCTCAATCCTGGAGAATACTCGGTGCGCGTCGGCCACTATTTCGCCCGCAAGCAGAACTTGTTCTGGACGGCGCTAAACCGGTCGGGCCTCGTGCCTGAGAAGCTGGCACCGGAGGATGACGCTCGCCTTCTCCAGTATGGATACGGCCTCACGGACATTGTCAAACGGGCGACGGCCAACGTGGGCGAATTGAAGCCGGAGGAATTTGTTCGAGGGGGGCGTATTCTGTGCGCCAAGCTCGAGCCGCTCAAGCCGCGGGTGATCTGTTTTGTCGGCCTGGTCGGATACCGGATCGCCTTTGATCGCAAGGCCGTGTTGGGACCGCAGCAAGCCATCTGGGGCAAGGCACATTTGTTTATCGTGCCCTCGACGAGCCCGCGCAACGCCCACTACCGGGGCGATATCGTTCATTGGTTTCGCCACCTGAGACAGTACTGTGATGAGATAAAAGGAGGCCAGCATGCTTGATCTGCATTTGATTCGTGAACAACCGGACCTGGTCCGCGAGGCGCTGCGCCGGCGGCAGGAGAGCCCCGCGCCCGTGGACGACATTCTCGCGGCGGACGAAGAGCGCCGGCGAACCCTCGCCGACCTCGAAGCGCTGCGCAACCAGCGCAACGTCGCGTCGAAAGAGATCGGCCGCATGAAGGAGGATGGGGCACGCGAGGCGCGCAAGGCCCAGGTGCGGGAAATCAACACGCGGATTGCAGAGCTCGAAAAGACCGTGGGCGAGGTCGAAACGCGCTTGAACGCGCTTCTCGTCCAGATGCCGAATATCCCCGCCGAGGATGTGCCGTATGGCAAAGACGACAGCGAGAATGTGGTCCTGCGGACGATCGGCGAGCCGCGCCATTTCGATTTCGAGCTGCTGCCCCATTGGGACCTGGGCCCCGCCCTTGGCATCCTCAACTTTGAGCAGGGGATCAAGCTGGCCGGTTCGCGCTTTTACGTGCTCAGCGGCTCGGGAGCGCGCTTGCAGCGGGCGATCATACAATGGATGCTCGACGTCCACATTGGGCAGGGATATCGCGAAGAGTATTTGCCGTTCATGGTGAGAGAACAAATCGTGTTCGGGTCGGGGCAACTCCCCAAGTTCCGCGACAATCTGTTTCATGACGTCGAACGGGACGCATGGATGGTGCCCACCGCCGAGGTGCCGCTGACAGGTCTGCACGCGGGCGAGATCCTCGACGCGAGCGTTCTCCCACTCCACTATGTCGCGTACACCCCGTGCTTCCGCAAGGAACCGATGTCGGCAGGCAAGGACGTGCGGGGCATCAAACGCGGCTTTCAGTTCGACAAGGTCGAAATGTTCAAGTTCTGCCTGCCGGAGAATTCGGTCGCCGAGCTGGAAACGCTGCGGGAGAACGCGGAAGAAATCTGCCGTCTCTTGGACATCCCTTACCGCATCAAGATTCTGTGTACAGGCGATTTGGGGTTTGCCGCGCGCAAGACCTACGACCTCGAAATGTGGGCGCCCGGCTGCGGCGAGTGGCTCGAGGTATCGTCGTGCTCGAACGTCGGCGATTTCCAGGCGCGGCGATCGAACATCCGCTTCCGGCGCGAGGCGGGGGCCAAGGCGGAGTTCGTCCACACGCTGAACGGCTCGGGCCTGGCGCTGCCGCGCACGATGATCGCCATTATGGAGAACTATCAGCAAAAGGATGGGAGCATCGTCGTGCCCGAGGTGCTAAGACCCTATATGAAGATAGACGTGATCCGGTAAATGGCGAGAGCGAAATCTGAAATCATAAATCTAAAATTGACCTCCATGACCCAGGGTGGGGAGGCCATGGGACGGGACGAGAACGGCCGCGTGGTCTTTGTGCCTTATGCCATTGCCGGGGAAGAGGTAGCGGTAGAGATTACCGAGGAGAAAAAGGGATACGCGCGCGGTCGGTTGGTGGAAATTCGCGTGCCGTCCCCCGCACGTATCGCCCCGCGCTGCCCACACTTTGGCCTGCCTCCTTCCGTCCGGCCTCCTTCGACTCCGCCCCGCGTGACTGCGCGGGGCTCCGCTCAGGACGCAGGCCACTCCGCAGGTGATGCGGTGGAGAACGAGTGGCCGAGAGGTTGCGGAGGGTGCCAGTGGCAGCATATTGCCTACTCCACCCAGCTCGAGTTCAAGGCACAGATCGTGCGCGACCAGTTTGCGCGCATTGGCAAGATCACGGATGCTCTCGTTCGCCCCACGATCGGCATGTCGGAACCATGGGACTATCGCAACAATATCCAGGCGCGCATGGACGAAAAAGGGCGTTTGTGCTTTCTGGCGTGGGATTCCCACAACCTCGTTCGGATTCGCGAGTGCTCTATTCAGCACCCCCTCGTATACGGACTCTTCCAGACGATAGACTCCAGCCCCGCATTCTCCATGATCACCTTCCGGGCAGGCACGCGCACCGGGCAGAAGATGGTAATCCTTGAGGGCAAGGACGAACAGCCACCTGAAATCGCCGTGGATGAGCCGGTCTCAATTGTGTATGAGACTCCCGAAGGCGACCTCCTCCCGCTGGTCGGACGTGACGCGATCCACGAGGAACTGCGAGGCAAGACCTTCCGTATCTCACCTACCTCGTTCTTTCAAGTGAATACCGCGATGGCGGAGCAACTGCTCAACCTGGTGGAGAGGTATCTGGAGCCGCAGCCCGGAGAAACTCTCCTGGACGCTTTTTCCGGCGTGGGCACTTTCGGACTGTCGCTCGCCTCGCGCGTTGCGCATGTGATCGAGGTGGAGGAAAACCCAGCCGCTGTCGAGGATGCGCGCGCGAATGCGGTTGACCTGGCCAATGTCGACTTTCACGTCGGCCGCGTCGAACAAGTCTTGCCCAAGCTCAATACACCCATCCACATCGCCGTCGCCGACCCGCCGCGCGCGGGTATTGACCGCGCCGCGCTCGATGCACTGATCGCCCGCGCCCCGCGGGCTCTGGCCTACGTTTCTTGTGATCCCGCGACCCTCGCCCGCGACGCGCGCCGGTTGGTCGACGGCGGCTATCGGTTGGTGGAGGTCCAGCCGGTGGACATGTTTCCCCAGAGCTATCACATCGAGAGTGTCAGTCTCTTCCAATCCATGCTATAATGCGTCGCGATGGACCCCGATGCTTTTAGCCGCCTCGTGAGTGATGCGCTCGACGCACTACCCGCCCAATTCCGACGGCAGATCGCCAATGTCGCGATTGTGGTCGAGGACTGGCCGGATGAAGAGACGCTCGACCTTGCCGGCGTGGACCGCCGCGAAGAACTCTTGGGCTTTTACTACGGAATCCCCTTGACGGAACGCACGCACGATTATGGGCTCGTGCCGCCGGACAAAATCAGCCTGTTTCGCGAGCCCATTCTGCGCGCGTGTGGCGCCGGGGAGGTGCGGGACTGTGTCCGCCGGACGCTCCTCCACGAACTCGCGCATTATTTCGGGATCGACGACAACCGGCTGGAGGAAATCGGAGCGTACTGAAGGATGAAGGCAGAAGGTTGAAGGATGAAGAGGGCAGGAGCCAGCGGGTTGGCGACGAATGACAAATGGAACGGCCCAAGCGCTTTTTTCGAACGTCCCAGCTCATACGATTTGGCGCAATCCGAAATCTGAAATCTGCAATCTCGGGAGCTTTATGGACAAGTTTCAGTCTTACATCAATGAGAATCGCGAGCGGTTTATTGCCGAATTGCAAGAATGGTGCCGCCAGCCGAGCGTGGCGGCACAGAACCTGGGTATGGAGGAGATGGCGCGCAAGGTGATAGCGCGGCTGGAAAAGCTTGGCGCCCATCCGCGACGGATCGAGGTCACGGGCGCGCCGGCATATATCGTCGCCGAGATTGGCAGCGGTCCCCGGACGTTGATGATCTACGACCATTATGACGTTCAGCCGCCCGAGCCGCTCGATCAATGGATCACCGGCCCGTGGGAGGCCGCCATCCGCGATGGCAAGCTGTACGCGCGCGGAGTATCCGACAACAAGGCGGACCTGCTCGAACGGATTCAAACCATCGAGGCTTACCTCAATGCGGTCGGCCCGCTCCCGTGCAAGATCCGGTTTGTGATCGAAGGGGAAGAGGAAATCGGCAGTACCCATTTGCCCCAATTTGCCAAGGAAAACCGGAATCTGGTTCAGGATGCAGACGGATGCCTGTGGGAATTTGGATCCAAGGACATTGAGGAGCGTCCGACAATGTCGTGCGGGCTCAAGGGGATTGCGTACGTGGAGTTGCACGCCCACGGCGCTGCCCGCGACCTGCATTCCTCGCTGGCCGCCGTCGTCGAGGACCCGGCGTGGCGCTTGACGTGGGCTCTTGCCACCCTCAAGGACTCGGGAGACCGGATCTGCATCGACGGCTTTATGGACCACGTCCGGCCGCCGTCGGCCGCAGAGATGGAGGCGCTCAAAGCGATCCCGTTTGAGGAGGACAAGATCAAAGCCGATTACGGCATCCCCGCATTTATCCGCAATCTGACCGGCT
>JAMDCU010000065.1 GCA_023489485.1 Chloroflexota bacterium | reverse complement strand
GGCATAGTCGCGCGCAATCTCCTCCACAAAGGGGGCAATCATACGGCACGGGCCGCACCAGGCCGCCCAAAAATCCACCAGCACGGGCAGGTTGGACTCGAGGACGGTCTTGCTAAACTCGGCGTCTGTCACGTGCAATGGCCCATTTGCGCTCATTCGCTTCCTCCTGAGAATCTAATACCCTGGGGGGGTATGGTATACTCCTAGTATATTCCTTTCGGAAACAATGTCAAATCTTTGATGCAAAAACCCGGCCAAAAGTTACATGGCCGGGTTCCAATGCCCAGAAGGGTCATCGTCGCGTCTCAGTACGAGGCCTCGCGATCACTCGTCCGGAAGGGGATCCTCCAAGATGTCAGTAAGATCCCCGTCATAAGCCTCGAAGGTCTCGTGCACGAAAATCACATCGTCGGTGTTGATCGGCGGCTCGTCGATGAAGCGTTCCCATTCATCCGGCAGCAGATCGGTATAAATGGGTCGCATTCCCTCTTCGTCCGTAACCGCAAGCAACAAGGACTCGGTGCGGCACTCGCGACAACTCACTTTCATGGCCCAAATCTTTTCCCGGTGATCGAGCACTTGAATATCACTCTTGCCATAATGATGGCCACAGACCGCGCACCTCACATGGGCTACAATCTGCCGAATCAAAGCCTGGTTGTTCTGGCTCATCTCCCCCGCCTACGCCCCCTCTTTCCCGACTACAACCACCACGCGGGCGGTGACTTCGGGATGGAGTTTGATGGCGACTTGGCGGGTCCCGAGTTCTTTGATCGGGCTGGGTAACTCGATTTTTCGTTTATCAACAGTAATGTGCTTTTCAGACGCGAGCGCCTCGGCGATATCGGCTGCCGTGATCGACCCAAACAAGCGGTCCCCTTCGCCCGCCTTGGCTTGAAAGGTCAGGCTCGTCTGCCCAAGCAGATTCGCGAGTTCTTCGGCCTCGCCACGCGTCTTGGCTTCACGTCGGGCCACGGCCTGCTTGATGCCCTCTGCCTGCTTCAGGGCACTCGAAGTGGCCGCTACGGCAAGTTTGCGCGGCAGCAGAAAATTCCGCGCATAGCCGTCGGCAACTTTTTTCACTTGCCCGGCGTTGCCGACGCCAGGCACATCTCGCAGCAAAAGCACTTCCATCCTTCGTTCTTCTCCATTACAGGATAGCTCACATGCGGCGATTATTGTAGCACAGAACCTTGAAAACACGAAACTTGCGTTTCGGATAATCTGGATTAGAATAGCTTCGCGGGAGGTGAACATGCGTCAATGCGCTCCGCGCTTCTTCCTTCCAAGCGCGGCGCTGCTGTTCGCTCTTGTCGTCGCTTGCTCAGCCGGACCGCCGACGCTCGCGCGTTCGGTTCCCTCTCCCTCCCATCCGGCGGCACGGTCAGGTTTCACTTTGACCAGCGATGACTTTGTCCAAGGCGGAATAATTCCAAAACTGTTCACCTGCGATGGAGAGAACAAGTCTCCGGAACTCAAATGGGGTCCCGTGCCCGCGGGCACACGCAGTTTCACCCTGATAATGGAGGACCCGGACGCCCCCGGAGGCACTTTCACTCACTGGGTCGCTTTCGACATACCTCCGACGGTGACTGAACTACCGGAGGGCGCACAGACGATAGCCAAAGGGGGTCTCAACGGCACGGCCAAGTTAGGTTATACTGGCCCTTGCCCACCGTCGGGAACTCATCGATATGTCTTCACTCTGTACGCGCTCGATATCCCTTCGCTGAGCCTAGCTAATGGCGCGGCTCGAACGGAGGTGACAAAGGCACTGATGCCTCACGTTGCTGCGGAAGCGCAGCTGACGGCGAGATATTCAAGATAGTCGCCCCATCTAAGGAGCCAAACCCTTGAAGATCGCTCTGGATGCAATGGGTAGTGATGCGCGGCCGGCACCGGATGTGAACGGCGCTGTACAAGCAGCACGTGCCTTTGGCATCTGTGTGATACTCGTTGGCGACCAATCCAAGATACAAGCTGAGCTGGCCAAGTATGATACCCACGGCCTCGACCTGCCCATCGTCCACACCCCCGCGGAAATCGCCATGACCGATCACGTCGACGCAGTCAAGGCCAAGAAAGACGCCTCGATGAACGTCGGGGTGGGGTTAGTCAAATCCAAACAGGCCGATGCCTTTGTCACGGCTGGCAATTCCGGCGCGGCCATGGCGGCGGGCCTGCTCGGATTGGGGCGCATCCGAGGCATACACCGGCCGGCCCTGGGGACCATCTACCCTACCGCGATTGGCCGTTCGTTTTTGCTCGACATTGGCGCCAACACCGAGGTGAAACCCGAATACCTATTTCAGTTCGCTATCATGGGCTCGGCCTATGCCGAACGTGTGATGGGCACACCCGAGCCCCGTGTCGGCCTCTTGTCGAATGGGGAGGAAGAAGGCAAAGGGCCTTTGGTCGTTAGAGAAGCCTATTCTCTGCTCAAGACAAGTCGCCTCAATTTCATCGGCAATGTGGAGGGCAAAGATGTCCCGAAGGGCAAGGCCGATGTCGTAGTGTCGGACGGTTACGCCGGTAACATTGTTATCAAACTGAGCGAGGGCTTGGCCGAAACCCTCGTCGGCTTTATCAAAGCGGAGATCAAGGCACGCCCTCTCGCCGTCGTGGGCGCCGCGCTTGCCAAATCGGCCTTTGATGCTCTAAGGGTGCGCCTCGACTACGCCGAATTCGGAGGGGGCATCCTTCTTGGAGTGGACGGGGTTGTAATAATCGGGCATGGGCGATCGAATGCCAAAGCTATCAGAAACGCGATCCGCGTCGCAAAACAGGCTGTTGAGGGCAACATGCTTGATGCCATTCGCGCCGGCCTGGAGTGATCAAACAGCGCTGTGTTCTAGAGGAGAGATACTTTGGACGAGAACGGTATCGTTCGCTTGCCGTTGACAGGTGAGGCAATCGCACCCACGAGCCCAATCCCGGTAGTGCCCGTCGACTCGCCGAACGCGCGGCGTCTGAGTCCGGAAGAGCTCGTCGAGTTGCAGGAGCACGCCCGCGCCAGGCGACCTCGCGTTGTCGTAACCGGAATGGGAGCCATCACCCCTTTGGGCTTTACCGTTGGGGACTTTTGGCAGAACTTGCTTTCCGGCAAATCCGGCATATCTCGTGTCACCTCCTTCGATGCCTCCGCTTACCGAACGCAAATCGCAGGTGAGATCAAGGATTTCGACCCAACCCGCTACGTGGACGTCAAAGACGCTCGCAGAATGGCCCGCTCTTCGCTCTTCGCCATCGGCGCCGCACAGGACGCAATTGCCGACGCCGGCTTCGGGTTCGATTTTGGCGGAAATGACCGCGTGGGCGTCCTCCTCGGCACGGCCCTGGGTGGATTCGTTGAGGCCATCCGCGCTCACGACGTGTTCCTGCAAAAGGGCCCTGACCGGATTAGCCCGTTTCTGGCGTCGGCCATCTTGCCGAACATGCCATCTTTCCACATCGCCACACGCTTTCGTGCCCGCGGCTACAACTCGACCGTCACGACCGCCTGCGCGGCGGGAACCCACGCGATTGGCGAAGCCGCCGAGGTCATCCGCCGCGGGCAGGCAGATGTAGTGATTACCGGTGGCACCGATGCGATCATTTCCGACATTGTCTTCGCGGCGTTCGGCGTCATGCGCGCCATGTCCACGCGCAACGATGAGCCCACTCGGGCAAGCCGCCCTTTTGACAGAGATCGCGACGGCTTTATCGTCGGTGAGGGCGGCGCGGTCCTCATCCTCGAAAAGCTCGAGAACGCCCTCGCGCGCGGGGCTCGGATCTATGCCGAGATTGCCGGGTACGCCGCTAACTCGGACGCCTATCATTTTGCCGCTCCTGACCCTCAAGCCGTTGGCGCGACACGCGTGATGCAGCAGGCCATGCTCAATTCCGGCATCACCTACGACCAGGTGGACTATATCAACGCGCACGGTACCTCTACCCCTCTGAACGACGCGGGCGAGACGCTAGCCATGAAACAAGTCTTTGGCGACCGCGCCTACCAGATACCCGTCAGCTCGACAAAATCGATGATCGGCCACTCCATGGGAGCCGCGGGCGCATTTGAAGCGGTCGCGTGTGTCATGACCCTGCGTAGCCAGCTAATCCATCCGACCGTCAATTACGAGACGCCCGACCCGACATGCGATTTGGATTATGTTCCGAACGTCGCCCGTCCCGCGCACGTGGATTACTGCCTATCGAACTCTTTCGGCCTCGGTGGGCAGAACGCGTGTCTCGTCTTTAAGCGATATCCGCAAGAGGATGGACGACCAGAATAATACCTCTTCCAGTTCCCTCCGATTCCGTCGGATTTTCGGATCCTTGCTCCCATAGCTGGCTCTTTAAACCCTACTTCGCCAAAGGACTCGCATGCGCGTCACCACCAATGTCAAGCTAATCGACCGCCAATCCAAGTACGCCCGCTATGCTACTTTTGCAGGCTTGGCCATTCTTCTTGGCTCGCTCGTCAGCACCCTCGTGACGTCAAATTTCCCGATTCTCGTTTCCTACGTAATGCTCGTCGTTGGTTTCATCTTGGCATACATCGGCGCGGTGCTCGCGAACAAGTGGGTCAAGGAACCGCGCCCCGATCATGCACTCGAACGTGCGCTCAAAGGATTTGATAACAAGAACCACCTCTACAATTTCGTTCTCCCCTCCCCGCATGTGCTTCTGGCCCCCAACGGGCTCATCGTTTTTCAAGTCAAGTCGCACGATGGGATGATCACCTGTCAAGGTGATAAATGGAGTCGCGCTTGGCAGTGGACTCGCCTCTTTGGCGGGATGGGCCAGGAACCCCTCGGGAACCCATCCGCCGAACTACACGACCAGATCGCGAAGATGAATACTCTGGTCACGGACAAACTCGAGGGCACGCCGGTCATTCCAATCGACGGCTATGTGGTCTTTACGGATCCGCGTGTCCAGTTGACGGTTGAAAATCCGACCGTCCCAGTTGTGCGGGTCGACGACTTGAAAGAGGCTTTGCGCAAGGCTAAAAAGGGGCCGGCCCTCCCCCCCAAGCTCTTCGATCGCTTGGCGGAGGTCCTGGATGAACAGGCAGATGCAAAAACAGCCTAGCAGCCAGATGTGCTTTGTCTGCGGACGCGACAACCCGATCGGTCTTCATCTCCAGTTTTACGCCAGTGACGATGGCTCCGTCGTAGCCGAGTACGTCCCCCGCGAGGAGCACCAAGGCTATCCCGGAGTGATGCACGGCGGGCTGGTGACGGCCCTCCTCGACGAACTGATTGGACGCACGGCGATAGCAGGCGACATTTGGTGTATGACCGCCAGGCTCGAGGTCCGCTTTCGCAAGCCCGTGCCGCTTGGAGAGCCCCTCAAGCTCAAAGGCGAGATCACCCGTCACAAGGGTCGCTTGCTCGAGGGCCATGGCGAGATTCGTCTCGAAGACGGGACACTCGTCGCGGAAGCTCAAGGTACCTATTTGAAAATTCCGGATGATCAAATCGAGCAATACAAGACCGCTCTGGCCTGGTGGCGCGTTGACGAATAGACACGGGTGCTGTTCTTGTGGGGTCCGGGTATGCTGAAAGAACTAGTCGATTTTCCCAGGCCGTCCAACGACAACGGGCGCGGCCTCCACGGCAGCGCGATGGTCGGCTGGGCGGGAGGAAGTGAAGGTTACGATTACTGGATCGGCGAGCTCGTCGCTCTCGGATGCAAATGGTTCAAGATCCTGGATGATAACGGTGATAGCCTTCCATTCTGCGAAAGACTCCTTCAAGCCGGCATATTCCCGATCGTCCGGATTATTCGCAGAGATCCGCCGCCGAATACTAGTCCTGCGCCCAATCCCGGCCACATTGGGCCGACCGAAGAAGAAACGCTCAAGCGCCTGATTGCTGCCGGGGTGCGGTATTTCGAAACCAACAATGAACCCAACCTTAGCGCCGAGTGGAAGCAGAACGCCATTCCAAGTGATACTCTCGAGACGGCCAAGCTGGTCGCGCTCAATTGGCTCTTTGATGCGAGGCTAATTCTCGAAGCCGGCGGGTTACCCGGCCTGCCCGCTCAAAGCGTCGGCAGCGCGATGGACCTCATCGGAGCCCTGGTCTCACTGGGGAAACAAGATTTGCTCCTCGAGGGCTGCTGGATCGCCCTCCACAATTATTGTCTGAACCGCCCACTCGACTACCCCGACGATAAGGTGAACCGGACGGGCCTCGCGCTCTCATCGGAGGATTATGATCAGGGTCCCTATACGGACTGGGCTTGGTGGAACGCGAGCCTCAAGGGGCCCGACGCGCTCGATGAGGTAAACGCTGCTCGATCACTTGGGAAGAATCCTGTTCAAACCATTATTTCCGAGCACGCCTGCTTCCGCGAGTTTGAATACTATAACACGCTCGCGATCAAGTACCTCGGCCGGTCCATTCCCATTATCAGTACGGAAGGCGGCTATTTAGTTGGGCGGCGCGAAGATCCGCGGTATATGCGGCTTACACCAGAGGCGCATTGTGACGCGACGGTAGCGCTCTTCGATTTTATGCAGCGTCAGGCCCCCGACTATTACTTCGCGGCGACCCCCTGGTTATTGGTCGAATCAACCGGACTCGAAACGGATGCGTGGGAAAGCTCCTTTTGGCAGCGGGCTCTGAGAAATGGTTCTGACGGACGAAGCGGAATCCCACCCGGCCCTGTTCCGGGCGCCGTCCTGGGGGATCGCCTGCCCGTTGTAGATGGGGTCCGTCGGATGCCAAATCTACCGCGACGTTTGACAGGGAATCAACCGATTCCGCCTCGGCCGATCCAGTCACCCGTCCAACTGCGGGCCGCGACCCCTGCCCCAAAGCCTGTCAGGTATACTGTCCTTCCGGGAGATACGCTCTGGGCAATTGCCCGCCTCTTTGGAACATCATGGCAGTCAATTGCCGTCGTAAATCGCTTGGCGACGCCAAGCGTCATCCGACCTGGTCAGAGTCTGATCATACCAGTCTCATCACCCGCTTCACAAGCTAAAGCACTGTCTGCTTCATCGGATAATCCTTCATCGCCTTCGACGGGTAACGCATTGCCCAACTCGACGGTTTTGACATCCCCTTTCCCGCTCAGTGTTCCGGAAACTGTAGGAGAGGCCAACGCCCCCATCCAAGATGCCGCTGGCACGGGGAACAGACCCGAGCCAGACTCGAACCTTTCGAAACATGATCTTGAAAGTGGGACACCCGAAATGACCGCCCCCACTCTGGACTGGGATTCGCGCTTGGATGCATTGAATGTGAGTATGGAGCCCGCCCATGTCTCGCCCGGTCGGGCATATTGGAAGCTGATCTTTGCCGAGTATGTCCCATCCGACACGTCCGCCGGCTCGCATCACGTCTTCTTCTCAGTGCTGGACGAACGAGGCCGCCCCCTGGTAAACCAGAAAGTACTGGAGGCTTGGCCCAACGACAAAGCTGACACCCTCACGAACGAGCGCGGGGAAGCAAGCATCCCTCTCTGGACGCCCTACTCTCCCGATCGAGGAGAGATTGGTCCCTATTCCGCCTGGGTCGACGGCCTTCCTGGCGACCGAGTCCACGGCCTCGGATTGCCGTCGAACCATCAAGTCAGTTTTAGTCTCAAGTGGCAGAAGGCCGTAGCGTAGGTCGATAACAGCCTCTTTCTCCACTCTCGCAATCACGAACCAAAGTCGGCCGATTCGCTTCACAGCACAACAAATCCGTACTCGACAGGAGCGGCAATGACCGAAGTGCGATTAGGTCCACGGATCTTTCTACTCTTTATTGCAGTCGGGCTGATGGTCGGCATCGTCATCGGTCTGGGAATTGCCCGCCTGATGCTCCGACCACAGGTCGCGAAGGTTGAAATCTCCGATCTCAGTTCCAGTGCGCAAGATGACTACGTTGTGCTTACCGCAAGCACCTACGCGTATGACAATGACCTGGAACGCGCGCGGGAGCGGTTGGCTCTACTCAAAGATCCTCAAATCCTTGATCGCATGGACAATCTGGTAAAGGCGCTCGAGGGAAACAAGAGGCTCGATGCTGTCTACGTCGCTAGGCTCGCAGCCGCGATCGGATCAGACGACAGCACAGTGATGGCGCTTGCGGCTACGTCGACCCCCACTGCGACTCCAACGCTCGTCCCCACAAATACGCCGACCGAACCTCCCGCGATAACCACTTCTACACTGGAGAAGAGCGTTCCAACCCGGAGCGCATCGACGTCGCTGAAAACTCCAACCCGAACGCCAACGCGCCGTCCCACACCCAAACCTACACAGCCCCCTGCGCCTCCTATCGCCCCTCCCGTTTGGATTCCCAGTTTTCCCTCTGAATGGCCTGGAGGAACCAATTATCAACCTGTCAATGTTGCGGCTTTGGCGCCAGGGCAAGAATTCTGGCATCTGTCTCGGGCGCAGTATTGCGACGTCGACGATCCGAGAAACAATTGCCCGAATCTGCCCGGCGGGAGCACGGGGACGAACATCTACATCACGCTTGTCGACGCAGGAGGCAACCGAATTAGCGGCACGCTCATCGTGAGAAAAGATGATGGCAGCCTTGCCGGCGTTAACGACTTGGGACCTCAGAAGAGCGCTACAGACATGTGCGCCTGCAACTACTCGTACCTAGCAAATCATTGGCCGATCCAGATCGCCGGAGCCCCGAGTGACACGGTGAGCGGACTCGGCCTGTACAGCGTCAGAGAGCGGCGTCCCCAGGCCCACACTCGGTACTATCTCACCTTCCAACTGCTCACTCGGTAATCATACCTACGAAGACAAACGAGCCCTCCCTGGAACCAGGAAGGGCTCACCCATTGGGCGGGGATGAAAGCGTCCACACGTCGCCTGCCCGCACATTTGCAACTCTTGCGGTCGGACTTACGAAATCTTTGGGATTTCGCAAGTCTATGACGCCGCGGAGGTCAAGCGGGGTTGTGGGCGTTCAATCGGTGGACGCCTGGCTCCCTTCGCCGAGCCGTTTGCGGTTTTCCTTTGCGCGCACAATCGAATTCCCACCGG
Organism: Chloroflexota bacterium; assembly: GCA_023489485.1. GTDB lineage: Bacteria > Chloroflexota > Anaerolineae > UBA4142 > UBA4142 > JAMDCU01. The sequence continues at coordinate 3,215 of JAMDCU010000065.1, read as the reverse complement.
CAATCACGCACAGAACGACTGACACGAGAAGGGCAATCTTCTAGATTCCTCCTTTTCATGTCCAACACTATTCGCCAAGGACAAGTCCAATTAGCCCAAATCCAAGGCGGTAAAACCAGGCTCCCTTACCCCAATAGAGGACCTGGGCAATCCGTCTCTTGAACCGCAGGCGACTCCCTAGCGCACTCCACCTTACCCTTCGATCATAATCGCGGAAGGAATAATCGCCCAATCTCAGTGCTCGCAAAGCAGACTCCGCCGCAACCATCCCAAAATTCAACGCGTGTGAGATTCCCTCGCCCAATAGCGGCTCTGTCCCGGCAGCGTCCCCTGCCAGGACGATATGCGGAGCCGAGTTGCGCATTCTGGCGTCGTACCACCTCTCGGGATGTCCCTGCAGATGATCCAGTTCGACCGAGCGCCTCTCGAGGGCCGCCTCAAACACCCGCTTCAGATCCGCTCGCGGCCGCTCTGGGTGCACGCGTGAATCGAATAGGCCCCGGTTCATCACAGCCGCCCCTTGTTTTAGCGATGGAAAATCCCAATAGTAGCCTTGGACTCCGTCCGCCATCGGAGAGAAATCAAAGACGGCGGTGTGCTCTGTGAACTCTGGCGTACGGTCCGCATCGACCGGGGTCAATATCTCCAAGAGTCTGGAAATTCGGTCGGAGCGAACCAGGCCCAGTTTCTTGCGAACCAGGCTGTTCGCACCATCGGCTCCGACAAGAATCTTGGTCCTATAGGAGGCTTGATCGGTGATTACGTCGAGGCCGTCTGCTTCCTGACGGTAATCGACCAGCGCTTCATTTTGGTGCAAGGCGGCTCCCCGCTGCATGACAAAGCTTGCCAATGCCGCATCGAATTCTTCCCTGCGGACCACCCGGAACAAGTTCTTCCACCGTAAACAAAAACCAACATCCCGATAGACGAATCTGGCCGCGTGTATCGGCACAGATGGCACATCGGGATGAACCTTCAATGCATGCAGGAGAGCATCGGCATGCGGCGTGATGCCGCCGCCGCATAATTTGGGCCGCGGGAACACGGCTTTTTCAAGCACCAGTGTCCGCCGGGCGGTTTCCGGAGAGAGATTCCCTATATGGATGGCAGCCGCGGACCCTGCCGGGCCCGCGCCCACAATGACGATGTCATAGTCGTCAATTCGTCTCTCGCTCAATCCCCCTCCGGGGCACAGCCTTCAGGGCCGCATCTGATGGACCGCCCTGACGTGAGACAAAAGCCACGCCTGCAATGATCAGCAGCAGCCCGAGGATAGATTCCCATTCGATCGCCTCATGGAGGAGAACCGCCCCCCACGCGACGCCCGTGATAGGAATGAGATAGGTCACGAGCGATGTGCGGGTTGCACCAGTATGCTCGATGAGCCAGTAATAGAGCACATAGGCAAATGCAGTGCCTAACAGTGCCAATATCAAAAGAGAGGCAAGAGCCGCCACAGAGGGCCGAAGAGAGAACGGGTTGTCGAAGGCTAGGCTGAGCGGCATCATCCAGATCGCTGCGGTTCCAAGTTGGCCGAGCGAGGCCACAGCATGCGAAACACCCTGCAAATACTTGCGCGCAAGCAGCGTCGCAATGGCATAGCTCGCTCCTGCCCCCACCACGGCCAATTCACCCCAGACCTCTATTTGGAGCCCATAGGCCAGTTCCGGTAGGAACAAAACCACGACGCCCAGGAACCCAACCACGATGCCCAGAACTTTGAGCGGCGTGAGCCTCTCGTCGCGAGTCCAAAAATGGGCCAGCAGAACAGTGAAGAGAGCCATTGTCGCCGTCAAAATGGACGCGACTCCGCTTGAAATGTGCAGTTCACCCCATGTAATGAGCGTGTAAGGAAACACCCCGTTGAACAGACCCATCCCGATTAGCGGGAGCCATTGCCGTCGCGCCCGGGGGATCGGCTCCTTCATCACACCGACAACCACGACTAGGGCCAGCGCCGCGACAAGCGTGCGAACTTCCACGAAGGTGAAAGGGGGTATCTCCGCCCCGCCCACCTTGATGAAAAGATAAGACGCTCCCCAGATGGCCCCTAACAAGACCAGCACAAACCAGGCAAACAAAAATCCCCCTCTTCTCATTCAGGATCTAGGTCATCAGATCGCGGACTTGTCGCTACCCCCCGCTCCTCCCTTCCTGGCTTACGTCCTCGGACGCCGAGAAAAGGCCGTGCTAATATTCTTTCCCTGCCCCGTTCAACCTTGACGCGCACTCTCCAATTGCAGCAACTTTTGCTTCAGCGCCAGACCGCCCCCGTAGCCGCCCAGGCTCCCGTCGCTCGCAATGACACGATGACAAGGAATGATAATCGGAATGGGATTTCTGGCAAGCGCATTCCCCACTGCTCGGTAAGCCTTAGGTTGCCCAATGGCACGCGCAACCCAAGCGTACGGCCGAGTCTCTCCGAAAGGAATCTCGCGAGTCGCTTCGAGCACTCGGCGCTGGAATGCTCCTGCGAGTGTCCAATCCAGCGTCAAGGTAAATTCTCGACACCGTCCCATCGCGTACTCGATCAATTGCTCTCCTATCTCACTCGGCGCTTGGTCCTGAACAATCGTGCCAGGGAATCTTGCGCTCACCTCGCGTATCGTCTCCTCCCGCGTTTGACGCGGGAGGAATAAAGCTTGAATTCCCACGGCAGACTTTGCCACTCCCATCCATCCCAGTTGCGTCTTTACTACATACAGGTAAACACCGGAATGAGGCACCAGTTGTGAGCGAATGGCAGAACGCCGAAAAGGAGAGGGGATCTCCTCTTCCGCCCGGAGCGCTTCTAGTCTTTCCGCCAATTCCCATAGATCATCCGCGTTCCCGGAGACCTGCTCCTCCTCGATGCGCATGACTTGCTTTATCCACTCGCTTTTATCATGCAAGCTCATCTTGCACCTCGCTCGTCAAGACTGCCCGCAGCCGTCGCAAGGCCCGGTGCAGGCGAACTTACGCGCTGTTCCTGCTGCATCCGCAAACGGCCGCCACCTCTGCGCCATCCAACTCTTCAAAAAACGCCAATCGAATAACCTCGCGATCCCTTTTACTCAGCTTCGCCAATGCAGAGCGGAGATCGTCTCTCTCCTCTTGGCCCTCTACCAGTGCTTCTGGGCCATCTCGGGCCTCGGTCAATCCGTCTGAAAGTGTCGCCGTGCCAGAATGTAGTCGATAATAGTCGGCGACGCGACGTGAAGCAATGCGAAACAGCC
>JAMDCU010000056.1 GCA_023489485.1 Chloroflexota bacterium | reverse complement strand
CCAACGGTACGCGTTTATTCACCCGAAGAGCGCCCACGGTGTATTGATAGAGCTGTATCAGAGGAAAAGCTAATGGGACGTCGCACGGTGTCAATGGCGACACGGGAGGGGGCTGATGTTCGACAAGAAGGAACTGGAAGAGATCCGACAAGCCAAGGAGCGCTGGGAAGAGACAACACTTCAGAAGACACTCGCGCGCGCGCCTGAACGCCGCGACAAGTTCATTACGACCTCGAGCGAGGAAATCGACCGGCTGTATACACCGCTCGATATTGCCGAAATAGACTATGACCGCGATATTGGACTGCCGGGGGAGTATCCGTTCACGCGCGGGATTCACGCGAACATGTACCGCGGGCGGCTATGGACCATGCGGATGTTCGCCGGATTTGGTAAGGCCGAGGAAACGAACGCACGTTTCAAGTATCTGCTCGAGCACGGCGAGACGGGCTTGTCGACAGCCTTTGATCTGCCAACCCTCTATGGCCTGGATACGGACGATCCTCGAGCCGCCGGCGAGTTTGGCAAGTGCGGCGTAGCCGTTTCGTCGCTTGCGGACATGGAGTTGCTGTTTGACGGCATTCCGGTCGACCAGGTCACGACGTCAATGACGATCAATTCCCCGGCCGCGATCATCTGGGCTATGTATATCGCGGCCGCGGAGAAACGGGGCATACCGCGTGCCAAGCTGGGCGGCACATTACAAAATGATATCCTCAAAGAGTACATGGCTCAGAAAGAATTCATCTTTCCACCTGAACCCTCGATGCGATTGGTTGTGGATACCATGGAATTCGGGACGCAGGAACTGCCGCTGTGGAATACAATCTCTATTTCCGGGTATCACATCCGCGAGGCGGGCTCGACGGCTGTGCAGGAGCTAGCATTTACACTCGCCGACGGGATGGAATATGTTCGGTGGGGATTGAAGCGCGGACTTGAGATCGACGAATTCGCGCCCCGGCTGTCGTTCTTCTTTAATGCTCACAACGATTTCTTTGAAGAAATCGCGAAATATAGGGCGGCACGGCGCATTTGGGCCAAGTGGATGCGTGAAGACGTGGGTGCCCAGAACCCCCGTTCCTGGCTCATGCGTTTCCATACGCAAACGGCTGGTGTGTCGCTCACGGCTCAGCAGCCGATGAACAACGTCGCCCGGGTGGCCCTGCAGGCTCTCGCGGCCGTGCTCGGCGGCACACAGAGTCTGCACACGAATTCGCTCGACGAGGCTTGGGCGCTTCCGAGTGAGCAGGCGGCGACGATCGCCCTTCGTACCCAGCAGATCATCGCGAACGAGTCCGGAGTGGCGAATACCGTAGACCCCTTGGGGGGCTCTTATTTCCTTGAAGCACTCACAAACAAGATGGAGCAGGAAGCGAACGACTATTTCGAGAAAATCGAAAAGATCGGCGGCGTCGTGCCTGCTCTCGAAAAGGGATTTTTCCAGCGCGAAATCGCCGAGAGTGCCGCGCGTTATCAGACGGAGATCGAGAAAAGGGACCGCATCATCGTCGGCGTCAACGATTATCTGGTCCAAGAAGATCTGAAGGTGCCGCTCTTACACGTCGACGAGGCGGGCGCGCGGCACCAGCGTGACCGACTCAACAAGATTCGGAGGGAGCGGGACGGCGCGAGGGTGGAAGCCGCTTTGGACGCAATCCGGGAAGCGGCGAAAAGCGAGCGTCAAAACCTCATGCCGCTCTTCATCGATGCCGTGAACGAGTATGCCACCTTGGGTGAGATCATGGACGTACTGCGCAAGGTTTGGGGAGAATATCGAGAACCGGTGATTGTGTAAGGCCCCCTCTTCCAATTGGGAAGAGGGGGTTGTGGTAGAGAGAGGGGCGAGTCTATCGGCGCGACTAGCCGCACATCTTTTTAAGGACCTGCTCCAACACCTGCATCGCGCTGTCGATGTCGTCTTCGTGCACGTAGCCGAGATGGCCAATGCGGATAATCTTGCCTTTCAGCTTGGCCTGGCCGCCCCCGATGACGAGTCCATGTTCTTCGCGGGCGATCCTCAGCAGGGTCTCCGAGTCAATGCCCTGAGGGACATTCAACGCGGTCACGGTGGGAGAGACAAAGTGCGGGTCGCCAAACAGAGTGAACCCCAGTTTCAAGGCTTGGTCCCGTGTCCTCTGTGCCACGCGAAGATGCCGTGCATAGACATTCGCAATGCCTTCGGTCTCCATAAGTTTGAGTGCGGCATCGAGGGCAAAGTAGACCGAAACGGCCGGGGTAAAGGGAGTCTGTCCCTTTTCCATCCATTTCTTGGTTTCGACAAAATCGAAATAGAGGCGTGGTGATTTTGCTGCAGCATTGGCCTGCCAGGCTCGGGATGAAACACTCACAATCGACACGCCGGGGGGACACATCCAGGCCTTTTGCGACGCGGTTCCCATTAAATCGATACCCCACCCGTCCGTCTCAACTCGAACGGCGGCTAGAGAGCTGACTGCGTCCACGATGAGGACAGCATCCGAATGGGCACGCACGCTCGCGGCGATTTCCTTGAGCGGGTGCAAAACTCCCGTGGAAGTCTCGTTGTGAGTGACCAAGACGGCCCGCGTTTTCGGGTTCTCGCGAAGCGCGGCACTCACACGATCGGGGTCGATGGCCTGGCCCCATTCAAAATTGACCCTAGTCAGCGCAGCACCGTATCCTTTCGCGATGTCGGCCAGGCGGTCACCGAAGGAGCCAGCGCAGAAAGCAAGCACAGGGTCTCCGGCTGAGATCGCATTGGCGACCGAGGCTTCGAGGGCACCCGTACCAGAGCTGGTGAAGAGGAGTATGTCGTTCTTTGTTTCGTACACCTCCTGAAGCTTGGCCACGATGCGTTTTTGAATCGCGGCAAATTCGGGGCCGCGATGGTCGATCATTGGGCGTTGCAGCGCCGCCATTACATGCGGCGGCAAGGGCGTGGGCCCTGGAATGCGCAGATTCATTCGTCCTCCCGAGCAGAAGTGTATGGTACTTGAGCTAGCCCAAATCCACCTGAATTTCTTCGTCTTGGATACGGACGGGATACGTCTTGATGGGAAACATGGGCGGGAGTGCAGTTACCGCACCTGTTCGTAAGTCAAAACGACCGCCGTGACGTGGACACTCGATTTCGGAGTCTACGAGTTCGCCATCTGCCAGCGGGCCTCCGTCATGCGTGCAAAGGTCCTGGGTAGCGAAACAAGTCCCTTCTTGGTTCGCAATGAGCACCCGCTTGCCCTGGACGGTAAATGTCTTGATCTGCCCGGGCTTGACATCGCCTACCTTGGCGATGGTCACGTAACCGGACATCTACTCTTCATCCTCTTCGTCCGGCGAAGCGTTCAAGCCGTACGCGGCGGCTTTGACGACTTTTAGGGGAAGGAGCGCACACTTGATGCGCGTCGGCCCGAGCGGAATGCCGAGCATGTCGAGGATGAATTGCTTGTTCATCTTTCTGATCTCGTCGAGGGACTTGCCAATTAATTCATCGCTCAACATGGAAGCGGAGGCCTGGCTGATCGCACAGCCCTTGCCGTTAAAGCGCACTTCCTGCACCACATTGTCCTTCAATTTGATCTCGAAACGTATCTTGTCCCCACAGAGCGGGTTCGAGTCTTCGAAGGAAATATCCGCATCTTCCAGTTCGCCGTGATTGTGCGGATGTTGATAATGGTCCAGGATCAGCTCGCGATAAAGGTCGTCCATGTCGCCTTTTCCCCGAAGATTCTATTTCTATCCATTGAAAATCTTGCGCACCTTCGCCAGCGTCTCGACCAGCTTGTCAACTTCCTCAGGTACATTGTAAATATAGAAAGAAGCGCGGCTCGTCGCCGCGAGGCCATAGTGCTCATGAAGCGGCATGGCGCAGTGATGCCCGGCCCGAACACAAATACCTTCGCGATCCAAGATCGCGGCCACATCGTGGGGGTGAATCCCCGGGATATCAAAGGAGATGATTCCGCCGCGCAGTTCCCGATCGAGCGGCCCCAAGATGCGGATGCCCTCGACCGCTTGCAGTTTGCTCAACGCGTAGCCGGTCAGTTCTCGTTCGTGCTCGCGCACGTTCTCCATTCCCAGGGCGGTCAAATAATCCACCGCGACTCCCAGACCAATGCCCTCGGCAATCGCAGGGGTCCCCCCTTCGAACTTCCAGGGGAGCTCGTTTGCCTTGAAATCTTCCAGGAACACTTCCCGGATCATCTCGCCCCCGCCGATGAATGGGGTCATCCCCTCGAGGAGGGCGCGCTTGCCATAGAGGATGCCGACAAAGGGGCCAAGCATCTTGTGGCCGCTAAACGCCATGAAATCACAATCGAGCGCCTGAACATTTACCGGCATGTGCGGCGCTGACTGAGCCGCATCCACCAGGCACACTGCACCCACCGCGTGCGCCCGGTCAATGATTCGCTTGATCGGGGTAATGGTGCCCGTCACGTTGGACATCATCGTCGCGGCCACCAGCTTGGTCTTGTCCGTGATCAACCGGTCGATTTGATCCTCGCGCAAGAGCCCTTGCTCGTCCACCTCGATATAGACAAGCTTGGCCTTCTTTTCCTTTGCCAGGATCTGCCAGGGAACAATGTTCGAGTGGTGCTCGAGGAGTGTGAGGACAATTTCGTCCCCTGCTTGGACATTGGCCCGTCCCCACGAATAGGCTACGAGGTTAATCGACTCCGTCGTGTTGCGTGTGAAGATGATCTCGCGGAAGGACTTGGCCCCGATGAATTTCTGCACTTGTTTGCGTGCGGCTTCATAGCGTGCAGTGGCTTCCTCTGCCAACGCATAGATGCCGCGGTGGACGTTTGCGTTGTATTTTCGATAGTATTCGTCAAGGGCTGCGATAACCGCTCCCGGCTTTTGCGAGGTCGCTGTACTATCCAGGTAGACCAGTGGTTTGCCACCATTCACTGTCTGTTGCAGTATAGGGAAATCTTCTCGAATTGCCGCGACGTTCAGCCCCTTGGTCGCCAGATTCAAAGCGGGCATTTTTGTCCTCTGCGTGCGTATTCGGACCCGGACGCCAGTCTTCAGTTGCGTGGACTTGGTTTACCAGCCCAGCAGCAGGCTGGGATCCTCCATATAGTTCGGGTCCCACAATTCTGGGAGCACCGTCATTTTAATATTCTTGCCGATCACTTGCTGGGCAGTATCTTTGACCTGCTGAATCAGCCAGCCGCCATACGGACAAAAGGGAGTGGTCAGCATCATCTTGATTTCAGGTTCGTCCTGATCGAGATGAATTTCTCGGATCAAGCCGAGTTGGACCACGTTTAGTCCAATTTCGGGGTCGGAAACAGCGCGGAGCGCCTCTTTGACCTGGTCCTCTGGGCTGAGGTTATTTGGAAACGGCGCTTGGTTTGTGGTCCCCTCGGCACCCGCAATTGGGTTCTCGTTTTCGTGAGTCGTATCGTCCATCCTGACCTCGTTCTTTCACTCCGTTCAATGCAATACATAACTGCAAGCCCCCGTCTTGGCAATGACGGGGGCCGCAGGAAAGCCGAACTGGGCTTACGCTGTCTTCCCTGGCGATCCCCATTTCTGCTGGAACTCATCCGGGGAAAGTTTAAAAAAGTCAGCGTTCTTTTGAGTGTAGGAGCGCCACTCTTCTTTCACATCCGGCTCTGGAAATATCGCGTTGACCGGACATTCGGGGACGCAGGCGCCGCAGTCAATGCAGGTGTCGGGGTCTATATACAACTGCTGGACCGGCTCAAAATCGCCTTCGTCCTTGCGTGGATGAATGCAGTCAACCGGACAGACATTCACGCACGCGGTGTCCTTGGTTCCGATACACGGTTCGGCAATCACGTACGCCATCGGTCTTCTCCTTTCGAGAGATTTCTGTGATTGATCATTCCGTCAGCAATGTATGGGTGAGGACGATTGGTTGAATGAGCTTTTGCCCAGTCGCCTTTCGGCTGGGATATTCGCGCGCCGCTCCCTGGAGGGTATCCATCGCCAGCGTGGCACAACGTAGGCGGGATTTTACCACCTCTGGCCCCAATATGTCAATTAACTGTTGGTAGTCCAGCTGGCGGATCTCATCCAACTTTTTCCCGTTCACCATCTCCGTAAGGAAAGAAGCAGCCGCCATGCTAATCGTGCAGCCGTGCCCCTCAAAACGAATATCTGTGATTCGGTCTTCGTTATCCAGCTTAACGTAGAGCGTCACGACATCCCCGCACCCGGGATTTCCACCGTTGACGAGCATATCAGGATCTTCAAGCGCACCTTTGTTCCTGGGATGCTGATAGTGGTCGAGAATGAACTCGATGTACTCTTGCCGTTCCATTCACGGTCTCTCGATCGGTGCCTCCACCAGGTTGCCCCATTCCGTCCAGGAGCCGTCATAATTGCGCACCTTCGGGAAGCCTAAAAGGTACTTGAGCGCAAACCAAGTGTGACTCGACCGCTCTCCAATCCGGCAGTAAGCGATCACATCCTTATCTTCCGTAATGCCTTGCGATTGGTACAGTTCTTTCAACTCGTCCGGTGACTTGAAAGTGCCGTCTTCTCGCACGGCCTTGCTCCATGGAATATTCCGGGCTCCAGGGATGTGGCCTCCCCGCATGGCCCCCTCCTGCGGATAACCGGGCATTGCCAGCAGCTCACCGTGATATTCCTGGGGGGAACGCACGTCGACGAGCGGATTGCCGGCGGCCACGTGCTTCATCACCTGGTCCCTAAAAGCCCGGATCTGGTTGTCGTCCCGGTCTCGCGCCACGAAATAGGTAGGTGGGTATTTCGCTTTCTCTTGGCTGAGAGGACGGTTTTCTGCAACCCATTTCTGTCGTCCTCCGTTCATGATCTTTGCTTTTTCAAACCCGAAAAGCTGAAAGACCCAAAAAGCGTAGGTGGCCCACCAGTTGCTCTTGTCGCCGTAAAACACGACGGTGGTGTCATTGCCTATGCCGCGGCTGGAAAGCACTGCTTCAAAGCCGTTCTTGTTAATGTAATCGCGCACGACCGGGTTTTGGAGGTCGACGTGCCAATCTATCTTAACGGCGCCTGGAATGTGACCCACGTCATAAAGCAGCACATCCTCATCACATTCGGCAATTCGAAGATTGGGATCCGTTAGGTGCTCTTGCACCCAGGCTGTCCCGACGAGAACGTCAGGACGAGCATATTCGGACATCGTGCTTTGTCTTTCTAGAGAGAGCTCTTCCAGCTCCCCATCTTGGCCCGGATAGCTGAGGCCAATTCGTCCCGCACCGGCTCCAGAGGGACCTTTTGCATGAGCGGATCGAAGAATCCCTCCACGATGAGCCGCTCGGCCTCGCCTTGGTCAATGCCGCGTGCCATCAGGTAAAAGAGCTGATCCGGGTCGATGGGACCTACGGTGGCTCCGTGCGTGCAGCGGACATCGTTCGCTTCGATTTCCAGTTCGGGGATCGAGTCGGCATGCGAATGCTGGCTGAGCAGGACATTTCGATTCGCCTGGTACGCGTCAGATCGCTGCGCTTCCGGGTTGACGCGAATCAGACCCCGGAAGGCGGAATAGGCCTTGTCTTTGAGGGCGCCCTTGTAGAGCAAGTCGCTCGTCGAATGTCCCACGATGTGGTTTTGGAACGTGTGTTGGTCAAAGTGCTGCTGACCGTCACCAAAGAAAAAGCCCAGCAGTGAGGCATTCGTTCCCGTTCCTATCATCTTGCAGTCGAGGAATGCCTTGGTCATCTGGCTGCCCAGCGTGCCGGTCAACCAGGTGAGTGAGGTATCTCTTTCCAGGAGAGCAGTCTGTGAAGTGAAATGCCATACGTTCCGGGCGAAATCCTGGAGGTGAAAGTACTGCAGACTCGAACCCGGTTTTAGAATCAACTCGACGGCGCCGCTGGAAAAGCGCTGCGCCTCGGTTTCCTTAGAAGCATACTCTTCGATGAGCTTGACGGACGCCCCCTCCTCGAGGATGATCAGCGAGTGGGCGAATACCGCGAGGTTCGGCTCGTCGAAATAGGTCAGGGATTGGAGTGGCAGGTCGACGACCACTCCTCGCGGGACATAGAGAAAGGTTCCGCCGCTGAAAAAGGCGCCATGGAGCGTCGTGAATTTCAAGTCGCCGATTGTGTCGCCATAGCCGCCACCTTCGTGCTTGCCCGTCTTGCCAATGGCCGGTTTGGCCGAGCTATAGCGGTTTTCGGTAAAGGTCACGGCGCGGGTCATGAGGTATTCGCGCACGAGCGCGGGATGGTCGCGGATGGCGCTGTCGAGGTCGCAGAAAATGACACCCCGCTGTTTGAGTTCGTCGGCGAGGCGTTCATACGCGCCGCTTGAATTGTATTGGACGAGAAGGCCCCCAGCGCTTGTATTATTTGCGGCATGTGCCAATTTGGGGGGCAATGCTCGCAAGATGTCTCCACCGATCAGAGGCGGTGCATATGGAACGACAGACGCGAGATTCAAATCTTGAAGTGGAGTGCGCCGCCACAGTTCGTCGGTGGGCGGTGGCATCGGCGTTTCCTCGTAAAGATGCCATGCCTCGAGACGCCGCGCCCGGACCCACTCGGGCTCTTGCTTTGATTGTGAGAGCAGTTCGATCGCGTTCCTGCTGAATCCAGCTTGCACTTGCTTCGATGATACGACTTGGTCAACCACGCGCCCTGTTCCTCCCTAACCTACGGATCCTTCCATCTGTAGCTGAATCAGACGATTCATCTCGACGGCAAACTCCATCGGCAGTTCCTTTACGATGGGCTCGATAAAGCCACTGACAATCATGGTCGAAGCTTCCGCTTCTGTCAACCCGCGCGACATGAGATAAAAGAGCTGCTCCTCTCCGATCTTGGAGACGCTTGCCTCGTGGCCGATCGTGACATTGTCTTCGTCCACTTCAATGTAAGGGTACGTATCCGAGCGAGAAGCCTCGTCCAACAAGAGCGCGTCGCAGCGCACGTTTGACTTGACACCTTCGGCTCCCGGATAGACCTTGAGCAGACCGCGATAAGATGTCCGGCCGCCATCTTTCGAGATGGACTTGGACGAGACGGTCGAAGTCGTGTAGGGCGCACCGTGCACCACCTTGCCGCCCGCGTCCTGGTGCTGCCCCTTGCCGGCAAACGCGACGGAAAGAATTTCGCCGTGTGCACCCTTGCCCATCATATAAATGCTCGGGTATTTCATGGTGAGCTTCGAGCCGAGATTGCAGTCCACCCACTCCATCGTCGCGTCCTCTTGTGCGAGGGCGCGCTTGGTCACCAGATTGTAAACATTGGTCGACCAATTTTGGATTGTCGTATACCGGACACGGGCACCCTTTTGCACGATGATTTCAACTACCGCGCTGTGGAGCGAGTCGCTGGTATAAATCGGTGCCGTGCAGCCCTCAACATAGTGCACGTAAGAGCCCTCGTCAGCAATGATCAAGGTGCGCTCGAACTGTCCCATGTTTTTGGCATTGATTCTAAAGTATGCCTGAAGCGGCATATCTACATGAATTCCCGGGGGAACGTAGATAAAGGACCCACCTGACCACACGGCGCTGTTAAGGGCAGCAAACTTGTTGTCTGCGGCGGGGATAATCGTGCCAAAGTACTTTTTGACCAGGTCTGGATGCTCGGCGAGTCCCTGGTCCATGCTGAGGAAAATCACGCCTTGCTTGCGGAGTGATTCCTGGATATTATGATAGACGACTTCGGACTCGTATTGGGCTCCAACGCCGGCCAGGAACTTTTTTTCAGCTTCAGGGATCCCAAGGCGGTCGAATGTGTTCTTGATATCCTTGGGCACCTCTTCCCAGGAGCGCTCGGCCTTGTCCGTCGCGCGGAGGAAATAGTAGATGTCGTCAAAATCAATATCGTTCAAGTTCCCGCCCCACTGCGGCAGCGGCTTTTTAAAGAAAATCTCCAGCGCGCGCATGCGGAACTTGCGCATCCACTCGGGCTCGTTCTTCATCCATGAAATCTCTTCGACGATCTCTCGGTTGAGCCCTTTCTTGGCTTTAAAGACATATTTCTCCGGGTCGTAGAACCCGTATTTTTCCTTGTAGAGCGAACCAGACGCGCCTATGTCAAAACTTGATTTGTCGAATTCAGCCATTTTAACCCCTCCTTGAGGGATTACTCCCAGCCTATGCGCCTAACGACAGAGGGAAGTGGGGCAATCACTTACCTGTGCCCATTTCTTCAGGGGAAATTTCCTTCAGCCAGTCGTAGCCCTTTTCCTCGAGCTGGAGCGCCAATTCGGGTCCCCCTGAAATAGCAAATTTTCCGTTCACCAAGACGTGCACGAAATCCGGCTTGATATAGTTCAGAATTCTCTGGTAGTGTGTGATCAGCAAAACACCCAGTTGCGGACCGCGCAGCGCGTTGACGCCTTCGGAGACAATACGAAGCGCATCAATATCCAACCCGGAATCGGTTTCATCCAGAATGGCCATCTCGGGATTCAGCACGGCCATTTGGAGGATCTCGACCCGCTTTTTCTCGCCGCCCGAAAACCCGTCGTTAAGATAGCGCGCGGCGAAGGTCGGATCCAGCTTGAGCATCTCCATCCTTTGCAGCATAAGCTTGCGAAATTCGGGTATACTAACAGCTTTGGCTGCGCCGTTGCTTCCTACCGCTTTTCGCCTGGCATTAAGAGCCGTCCGCAGAAAATTGGCGACGGTGACGCCGGGTATGGCCATCGGGTATTGAAAGGCGAGAAAGATCCCGCGACGGGCGCGCTCATCTGGCTTCCAGGCGAGAACACTTTCACCTTTATAGAGAATTTCTCCATCGGTCACCACATATTTGGGATGCCCCGCGAGAGTGTTAGCCAGAGTGGACTTGCCAGACCCGTTTGGTCCCATGATGGCATGGACCTCTCCGTGGCGTACGATGAGGTCAAGGCCCTTTAGAATTTCCTTGCCTTCGACCTGGACATGCAGGTTTCGAATAGACAGTTCATCCGCCATTTATTATGCTGCTCCTTGAGGGTGTGTTGTCCGTTAGTCTAGTTATTTATTTTAGGCTCGCCGCCTTAGAACTGTATAAGAAAGGGTTGCGACCCGTAAAGAATCCGTAAAGATTCGCGTTTTCTTTCACGACCGGCGGCTCCCGTCTCCCATCTTCAGAAAGTATTCGTGAAAGCGTCGATCTTCTGTGAGCTCGGGGTGGAACGAAGTGGCAAGCAGGTTGCCCTGTCGGGCCGCAACGATGGTGCCATCCTCCAGTTTGGCCAGGACATGCACTCCCTTGCCCACGCTTGAAATGAGCGGAGCGCGGATAAAGATGCCGTGGAATGGGCGGGGTTTGTTCCCATTCTTTTCCACTTGGGCAAGTTCGGGGACGTCCAGGTCTACTTCAAAGCTGTCCACTTGACGGCCAAAGGCGTTTCGCTTGACATTGACATCCAGAACACCCAACAGCGGCTGAGGCCTGCCCGCATCTTTTGCAAGAAAGATCAAACCTGCGCAGGTACCCCAGACCGGCTTGCCCGACGTGCACATGTCACGAATGGGCTCCATAAGGCCGTACGCGGCTGCAAGCTTGGCAAAGGTCGTGCTCTCCCCGCCTGGAATGACAAGCGCGTCCAGATCGCGCAAGTGTTCAGGCTTGCGCACCTCGACCGCTTCGACGCCCAATGAGCGGAGTATTTGGATGTGTTCGACAAAGTCGCCCTGTAAGGCGAGGACGCCAACCTTCATCTCGGGTCTACCACCCACGTGGTGCGAGTAATTCTTTTTCCGGAATCTGCCGCACGTCCAATCCCGCCATCGCTTCGCCCAGACCGCGTGAAACTCGAGCAATGACTTCGGGGTCATTGTAGTGGGTGGTCGCCTCGACAATCGCTTTGGCGCGCGTCGCCGGGTCGCTCGATTTGAAAATACCCGAGCCTACAAACACGCCGTCCACGCCGAGTTGCATCATCAGAGCCGCATCCGCGGGCGTGGCAATTCCGCCTGCGGCAAAGTTGACGACTGGCAAGCGCCCAAGTTGTGCCGTTTCCTTCAACAACTCATAGGGAGCGCCGAGATCTTTGGCGACGTGCATCAACTCGTCCGGCCGCATGTTTTGGACCCGGCGA
Organism: Chloroflexota bacterium; assembly: GCA_023489485.1. GTDB lineage: Bacteria > Chloroflexota > Anaerolineae > UBA4142 > UBA4142 > JAMDCU01. The sequence continues at coordinate 225 of JAMDCU010000056.1, read as the reverse complement.
ATCTCCCCGAGCACAGAGCGTGCGTGCCGCACCGCTTCGACGACATTGCCCGTCCCCGCTTCACCCTTGGTGCGGATCATGGCCGCGCCTTCGCCGATCCGGCGCAGGGCCTCGCCCAGATTTCGGCAGCCGCAGACAAACGGAACCTTGAAGCCATGCTTGTCAATGTGGTTCTCTTCATCAGCGGGCGTAAGGACTTCGCTTTCGTCGACATAGTCCACGCCC
>JAMDCU010000106.1 GCA_023489485.1 Chloroflexota bacterium | reverse complement strand
CCACGTGCTCTACAATGGCGAAATGCTCGCGTTGTCTGGCGGTGTGCCAGCCCAGGCCGTCGACCTCGAAAAGCTGCTAAGGGGCGATCTCACTCGTGATACTTCTTCTCTCCCGCCTCAATCCTGATCCCTCGTCCCTCGGGACCTTCGGCCTTGAGCCGGTTCTCCGGCGGCGGGAATGGGCACGACCATTTGTCGTTGTACGCGCAATACGGATAGTATGCTTTGGTTCTACAAATCCTCTCTGAGGTTTTCCGTGGCGATTTCGCTCGAAAACCTGCGGAAAATGCACGAAACCTAGTGCAAGTCGGTATTCCTAGCTAAGCCAGTCGGTCTAGCAAGTGATCCAGAGTGGCTGGTTGGCATGGCGCGGGGTCGTCGGGCTAGCCAATCTAGGCCGACGACATTTATTTCAGGAACCAACTCCATTTAGGCGCGATTCTGATATTATGCCCGATGTTACTCAAATATCGTCCCGACGTCTAGGGTACAGCCATATCGTACCGCGATTGGCAAAGCAAGATGAATGCCGCAAAACGTATCGCCGGGAACTCTAGTTCCCAGGATCATTCACCCAGGTCACCGCTCAACGTCGTCAACCTTACTGCCTTTCCTGAGCATATCATGCAGTAGTGCGCTTTGGATCAGAAAACCTGTGCGCGACGACTTCGGGTCTATGCCGGGACCAGACACGCCAGCCGGATGCGACCGACCACGTTGAGACGACAGGCATTTGTAACAACGTTTAAGTCGAGTACCCGACATGCTGTCGGCATTCTGGCCGAGCCATTCCCTCTTCTGCAATTCGTATTGACCCGTGATGACCGGCCGGAGTATAATCAGCGTGACGGCTTGAGCACAGGAGGGATGTGGGAAGCTACCCAGAAGGCAAGACGTGGTAGATTGTGGCCGCGCCACCCATACGCCCAACTGGAGAAAGCGCACATCCCTCCTGCTGGATGTGCGCTTTCGTCGTGCAAGTGCCTCAGCTCCTAGTGGAGCCTGAGGGCCAGAACACTGCGCCGTCTAGTCCTTCTTGGGAGCATTGTCGGGCGTATTCGGGGTTGGGACTTCGACCTTCTGACCCTGTTGTGTGCCGAGCCAGTTAAGACCCTGGTCCGTCCAGCTTGGGTTGGGCTGTTTCAGGGACATGAGAAGCGACAGCGCGGCGCTGACCGCCGTAACGGCCACTTCGGATTTGCTGTGATCGCTCATGATCTCGTCACCTCCTTAATTGGATTTCGATCTGATTCCAGTATAACTCTAGTCAACCCACAAAGTGGTTTAATTCTGCGCGGAGTTTCTGGGGAATCATGTATCTCGAAGACGAACAGGAAGCCCAACTTCATAAGGAAATCTACGCTGCCCTTGTGAGGAGCGCTATCGGGACGCGCATCACTGAAGCGGAACTGGCACGCCAGCTAAGGGTAAGCACCGTTTACATTACGAACATTCTTGATCCCTTCGATCGGCGACTTCCTGGGCCGGAGGTCGCAGAGCAGATCGTGCAGGCGATCCGAGCCGACCCTGAAATCAGAGAGACGATACTCTATCATATGGCTTTGGCCAGTGAACGCCGGTTGCGCGCGCACGATGGTCTCCGGAAAGAGATCACCGAGCGCTCGGCATCCGAGCTGATGAAAGACCTGCGTCACATGGCCAACGCAGGAGAGCATCAAGCAAAGGCACGGTACTACGCCGTGCGCGAAGCGAGCTCTGCCCTGATACGCTTTTCGGATCCTCGCCTGGATGCTCTGACCGTTGTGGAACTCTATTCACTCCTGCAACATTACGAGAGTATCCTGAACCGGCATGCCGATGCGCTCTATCACGCGAAAGCGGCGCGGTACATTATGCTCGGACTCGATCGCGCCGACTACCATCGCGACGCTGCAAAGTTTGATCGGTTGTTCGTAAATACGATTCGGATCGAAGCGGTTTCCTACCATAACCTCGGGCTATTTCGAGAGGACCTCAAATGTTGCCGTGGAGCCGGAGACCAGCCCGAGATGAAGCGGCAAAAAGAGTACTGGATTCCAAGGCTCAATTTGGACGGAATGAATGCGTTGATCGGCATACCGCGTTTCACTATTCAGGATATCGCGGCATTGGCGGACCAAGGCAAGGAATTCCTTAAGGAGCGCGATCCCACTGTGAGCTTGCTCCTTGACCGCGGTGTGGCAGATGCGTACCTCCGGCACGGTACGCCGCGAAAAGCCATCCCGCGACTGCCCGCCCAGCCGAGTGACCTCAATCGCGTCCCAGGCGTCGGAGCGCTGGACCGAACGATGATCCTGAAAACTGGCGCGCGGTTACAATACAGCTTGGGCGATCGGGAGGCCGGCGAGGCATTCCTGAGGGCAGCACTGAAGATCAACCTGGATTCCGGATTCGAGCACCAAACCAGCGAAATCCTGAGTGAATTTGGCGCGGCGGCTGCTCGCATCCTTGCCGAGTACGGTTCAGGTGAATTCGCCAATGAGCAGCTCAAGGTCTGAATGAGTGGAATGTATTATGATTATGCGCGCACATAGGAGCGAGCGATAGACGCTATCCAAAGGTGGAGGTTCCGAGTGGAGGAAAAGCCCGTGAACGAAACCGACGACCTATTCCGCTCAGAGCATAACGTTGATTTGATTCTGCGGCTCGACCAGATAACGTATGATGCAATCAATCATTGGCGAGAAACAAAAGAAAAGAGCGCGGAACAGGTAGCTGCGATCCGTGATGAGCATCTGGTTCCTGCCATCAGGCGACTCGGGCGACTCTGTATTGACGCCGTTCGTTTCCGCAATCTGACGGTCTATGAAGAAGGGCTGGAGCGATTAGTCTGGATATATGGTCTGGCTAAGCAGAAGGATCTGGGCGCGGGGAATGCGATCGAAACAAGTTCCGTAGTGCCGGCGCTCTACTCGATGGCACAACTGTATACGGTTGGCGCATATGCCAGCTTTCGCCGCCGGCTCCACTATCTATGCCTATTGCTGGCTCTGCAAGTCCAAACTCATCGGAATATCGTCGTGCCGATATGGTCGCATCCACACTGGTATGAGAATTGGGAATCTGACTCCAAACCCAGCCGCTTCGAGCAAGCCCGCAAGGATGTTGTGGATTCGCCAGAAATGCTGGCACTCTTCCTGGGCGATCCAATCCAAGTGGCCTCGAGCCTCTCGGAGTTTGACTTTCTCGTGAGCTTCTATCTTCACGGGCACAAGCTGCGCAAGATGCAATACTTTACGCAACTTCCGAAAATGCAGACCGCACCCATCGTTCAGTTGCTTCTAAACCAAGATGAAGCCAAAAAGCTTTCTCCTCTTTTTTCTGCCGAGCACCTTGCGGAATTCCTATCGCAACTGAATGCCGAGGCTACGTACACGAGGAATAGCCAATGGCGTTTCGCCGATTGGCCCAAGCCGATCGACGATTTTCTCGCGCAGCATCCCGCAAAAGCAGCTGGAGCCTAGCGGCATCCTTACATCCGACGCTGCCGTATAGCGTGATTTGCAAGCTGGTTTATCTCCACACAATTGCTCTGGCGGACCTCTGGGGCTATAATTCCCATGTTGAATACGAGTCCTGCGTCGATCGGCGGCACATCGCCGCATCATATCTCGCGTAGGCTGGGTGTCAGGTTGGAACGCGACATACGGACGCGCGAAAATCGATTGCGATTACGGGCGTCGATTCGTGTCGGTGCGGCGGGATAGCAGTGATTTTCTCCGCACGTATCCTGTCCCGCACCAAATCATGGAAAATTCTCTGCGGTGTAATCATAGGGAGCCGGTCAGCATGGTAGATCATACGAGAGCGGTCGAACTCATTGCTCGGCCACGCGTCTTTATTAGTTCGGTGCAAGAAGGGTACACCCATTTCCGTGACGGTGCCTCGAGAGGGATTACGAAAGCAGGATGCCTGCCCATCCGAGCCGAGGATTTTCCAGCGGGTACCGTTTCCCCCCGAACGGCCTGCCTTGATGGGGTCGCGAGCTGCGACGCTGTCGTTCTCATCCTCGGCGCCCGATATGGAACGCCGACGGCTGTGGGGATCTCGGCGGTCGAGGAAGAATACTCTGAAGCTAGGCGGCTCAAGAAGCGATTCCTTGTCTTTATCGAGAAAACGACGTACGAGCCGCGGCAAAGTGAGTTCATCCAATCCCTCAGCTCCTATGTCGGGGGGCACTGGAGAAAGTCCTTTTCGTCCGCGGACGAGCTGGAAGCCCTGGTTGAGCAAGGATTGAAAGAGGTGGCGCCCATGAGCGGAACGGACCTGGAGAAAAGTGCGCGTAAACGGATCGATGCCGCGTTCGCAGAAAGACCACCGAAGTCAGATCAAGTGTCCTGGCTGAAAGTTGTCTGGACCGCACTCCGCGACGAGGAGGTCGTTGATCCAGTCCGTTTCTCGGATCAGCGTTTCCAGGACGAGATTCAGCGCTTGGCCCATAGCGTCGAAGCGCGGCTCTTCGACTATGCCCAGAGCAAGCAGACTCGCCCGGAGGCTGCGCGCCTCCACATCAGCCAAGTGGACCATCGAAATTGGAGCGAGGGGCAAAACCTCGTCGAATTGGACGTGTACGAAAACGGAACCCTTGCCATCGCCGCAAATGTGACCGGGGTGAAGGCAAGATCCGGTCCGAGTCACGATATTGCCCAATTGTACCAAATTGATCCGGACACGGTGAGCCAGAGGCTGACGCAAGCCTGGAGTTTTGCCAACAGCTGGTGGAACGCTATCGACACCTACGCTCGCCATGAACCCTTGCTCTACAATCTCGCCCTGCTCGATGTGGGGACGCGGCGGCTGGAAAGACCTCGGCCGCATCAGAACGGCGTAACTATCCCTTGGTTCAACCAAGTTGAGATTGTGCAAGCCTATGATCATCCTCGAGCGGTATCTCGTGCCGAACTGCAATCACCGCACGACGCCATTCGTCACGCCATGTCAATCTTGGAGATACGTTTCCGCGATTTGGAAAAAAAGCGATAGGGGCTGATCGGGGCACTCGGCGGCCAGCAGGTGTCGCGGCAGTGCGAATGGGAGGAGGATTCATTTGGAGGTCGTATACACGGTCGACCAATTTCATCAGGACTCCCGAACCATCGCATTCGGGAATCATAGAATCATTTCGTCTGAGGGAGGCTACGACCCCCGCTTCCTCCTGTTGGATCTCATCCCGCACTTTCAAAAACGTTACGGGATTGAAATGGCGGCCCAATTCGCGATGAGGTATATCGGCATCGCCGTTTTCCTGCATGCTCATCGAACAAAGCTCGGGCGGCTAGGTGTGTTGCGATGGCCCGACAATGCAGGGGCTTGGGGGTGGGTCGATCCAACGCTTGTTGCCTTCCTGCTCGATGGTTTCGTGACACCGGAAGATCTTCACGTCTTTCCCAGTCACCGCTATGAATGGAATCACCGTATCGCGTACAAACGTGCGATGCCTGCTTTTGACGTGTGGCGTTCCGAGCGTTTCAGGGGTCAGGACGAGCCGTAAACGCCGTGCCTTGAGCGGGAGTAGCTGCGCTGATTGCATCCAAGTAGAACGAACATGATGCGGCAGCTTGTTGACAACGACTTCCAAACGGGAAGTTTGTGGATTCCGGCACACTAATCCGGCTATCACAGTTTCTGAAGGTCTATCCTGTGGCCGCTTTCCCCCCCATGACGGGCCAGACGCTAGTGTAAAGCTAAGCAAAGGCGTCTCATTCCAGAGACAGGATCGAGAATAGCGACAAAGAAGGCGGGGCCCAGTGGTCCCGCCTTGTTGTTGCCCGGGAACATATAAACATTTTCCGCCGGCTCGGAGGATGATCATCCGCTCTTGTCCGCTTCGCAAATATCCGACTCTCCGATGTTTACCCCACTTAGTATCAGCTCTCGAGTACGGACAATCATAGCAATCCGAATATGCTCCCGTGACAACAGAACGCTCGCCGCATGCTCCTCGCCGAACTCACGGGGAAGGTCTGCCAGCGAAGCGGAATACTTGCTGAGGTGCGAGTTGCCGGACGCCATGTTAGGCGTCTTCTCCTAGGTTGCATGCCCTAGTATGGCCTCGCAGACGAATACAGCCTAGTTGACAATGCAGCTCTTTGGAATATACTACAGCCATATCCCCCCAGGGGGGATATGGCTGTAGAAGGGAGCTGTCCTATGCCTGCCGGAAATGGTCATCGAAAGATCAAGCCCGCCGTCTGCTCGACGGATCGTTACCTGACGCCCGAACTGGTCCAAGATCTGAAGCATCGCCTGCATCGGGTCGAAGGACACCTGCGTGGAATCGAAACGATGCTCGACGAGAAGGCGGCCTGCGAGGATTTGCTCATCCAAACGAGCGCCGTGCGCGCCGCGCTGAATCAGATCACGATCAAGATGCTCGAAGGTCACATGGAGACCTGCGTGCTGGAAAGCGTCGAGGAAGGGCAGGGCGCCGCGGCCCTCGATCAGCTTAAAGGCGCGCTCGCACAGGTGTTGAAAAATGCGTAGGAATTCTTTGCAGCGAGGGGCACTATTCGTTCTGACTGCTCTCGCGCTAATGCTAGTCACAACTGCGTGTAGCGGAACAGATGCATCCCAAGCGGCGCCGCCCAGCGCGGCGACGGAGGGAGCGACTCCCGGTGCCCTGGCGACCATCGGCTTTCGTGTCAGCGGCTGGACGTGAGCCGGCTGCCTCGCAGTCACAACCGCGAGCGTCCGCCAGTTGGCGGGCATCCGCAAGGTCACTGGCGATTTGGCGACTAACACCCTGGTCGTGGAATATGATCCGATGCTGACGAACGCCGATCAAATCGCGCAGCAAATTGATAAAGTCGGGTATCAGGTCACAGGGAGGTTCGTTCCATGAAACCAGCCGGCAGCACGTGGCTCGCTTCGGCCGCGGCGGCTCTGAGTTCGACGTGCTGTGTCTTGCCCGTCCTTCTCCTCGCCGTGGGCTTTACCAGTCTTGGACCTTTGGCGCTCTTGATGCAATACCGTCCGCTGACCCTCACCTTCAGTTTCCTGATGCTCGGCGGAGCCTTCTACTGGGTCTACCGTCCGACGGCGCAGGCCGCATGCACGTCAGGGCAATGCTCGCCGCGCGCGTTGCGGCGGCAGCGCATGATCGTCTGGATTTCCGCGCTGCTCATGGCCACTTTTCCCACCTTCTCGTTACTGCCACTGCAGATCACGATGTAGTATCCAGACCGCCCATTTCCGATTCTGTCCAGAGGAGACCATGATGTGCGCTTCCGAACGGCAAATCATCGACTATCTGCGCCGAGATTGGGACGCGGGTTTGCGGATCACGACCATCGACCAAGCGATGCGCGCCCTCGGCCTACCGCCGGACGACCAAGTGCGCTGGCAGGTGGGGCAAGCGCTGGACGATGTCTGGCGCCAGCGGCTAGGGTTCCGCCAAGTATTGAGAGGCTTGCGCTGGCTCCGGGGATTTCGATGGCGCGACCTGTTTGACCTGATCGGACCATCGCCCTTGCGCGCGGAGATCAAGCAATGGAACTCCGCCAGCTTTATTCTCACGAATGACGAGAAACTGGTGGCCCGCTATATCTTACGTGTTCAGGACGATGCCGGACGTCTGCCCCCGTCTTCCGAAATCCGTGAGGCACTCCACCTGGACGAGACGAAGACACATACTGCCTTGCGGATGCTTCAGCGGCTGAGTTTTCTCATTCTCAACGGTGACAACCAGTATGATCTGGCATTAGGTCATAGAACATTTCTCCAGGGGCTGGGTTTCTCGTTTCATACGGTGACCCTGCAGGACCACGAGCAGTTCAATGTACCTTGAGCGGTTGACTTTATGCTGCTGGTCAGCAGCCGCTACCGAGACCAACGCATCGTCATCGACGATGCCTGTGCGCATTGTGCTGAACGGATCCATATCGTCGTAGACCACCGCACGGTGAGCGAGGTCGACCCCTCCACCGTGGGCGTGTTTCGAGGTGGCACCTGAGGGAAAAACAACCTCTTCCGGTCGGAAGAGCATTTCCGGGCATGGGCGCAGGAACACCCCGAGGCGGCGCAGGGCCAATATTCAACCTTGCCGGACTTTTGCGCCCAGCTCAATTGAAGCAATGCAGCGCCATCGTGAGAGAAGACATGGGTATGAGCAGGAGCCCAGTCACGCAAGAGAGCTACATGGGATATATGGAAAGGGAAAGATAGAGATGAATCAGATAAACCGAACAGGGCATACATGCGAGGAGCTCGATCTGGGAAGGGGTCCAAGATCGATCGCGAGCACCTGGGGTCCGCCCCTCCTGCTGATCGTCATTGGCACCATCTTCGCCAATACGCCTGGAGGATCCCTCGTCTTCGCGGGACTCATCTGGAGTGCTAGCATCCTTTGGCTGGGCGTATCATGCCTCCGCAATGCTTTGCGGTGCGGGAGATTCCACTGCAGCGTGCTGGGTCTCGTTTATCCGGCCCTCGCGCTCGTCGCTCTGGGCATTACGTTTGGTTGGGTGCCGCTTCAATGGAACCCATTTTGGGCTTTTATCTTCTCGCCGCCGACGATCATCGCCTTCATCCCTGAATTCTTTGGCGTGAAATATATCGTGTCCAGAGCGACATAGCCTCACGCGTTGGGAACAGGTCGAAAGCAGCAAGGAGACCGAATGGACGATCATTTTGACCTGATCATCGTCGGCGGCGGTGCTGGGGCATTTGCAGCCGCGATCAAAGCCAACGAATACCAAGCCAAGACCTTGATGATCAATGCCGGCTTGCCGCTCGGCGGCACCTGTGTCAATGTGGGCTGCGTGCCGAGCAAGTATCTGCTCAAGGTGGGCGAGTTCGCTTACCGGGCCCAGCATCACGGCTTTGGCTCCATCCATATTCCGCAAGTGGAGATCGATTTTGGGCAGGCGATTGACGACGAACTGCAGACGGTCGGTGAGCTCCGACGGGCCAAATACACTGATGTGCTCGCGAACTTGGAGCACGTCACCCTCTTGGAAGCACGCGCGCGTTTTGTTTCGCCGCACGAAATCGAAGCGGATGGACGACGATATTATGGCGACCGCTTCGTCCTTGCGGTCGGCTCGACCGCGCTGCCGCCCCCGATTCCGGGGATCGAGGATGTAGGGTATATCACTCACATCGAGGCGCTGCGGAAGAAACAACAGCCCCGCCACTTGCTCGTCATCGGAGGGGGACCGGTCGCGCTGGAATTCTCGCAGATGTTCCGTCATTTGGGGAGTGAAGTGACGATGGTCGCGCGCGGCGACCGGCTGTACAAACGGACGGAACCCGAAATCTCGGAGGCGCTCGAACGCTACTTGCGGGACGAGGGGGTCACGATTCACAAACAGGCGACGGTTGTGCGCCTGCGCCGGGAACGGGACCGGAAAATCGCGACCATTGCTGCAGACGGGCAACAAGCGGAGATAGAGTTCGACGAACTCTTGATAGGCACCGGCAAGACGGCGAATACGGCCGGGCTGGGGCTGGACGCGGCGGGGGTCGCGTTGACCGAGCAGCAGGCGGTTCGTGTCAACCCGTGGTACCAGACAAATGCGCCGCACATTTACGCGGTGGGGGATGCCATCGATTTCCCCAAACGGTTGGAGACCACAGCGGGCAAAGAAGGGAGTTTCGCCACGGTGAATGCGCTCACGGGCGTGAACAAGCAAAAAGTGAATTATGATCTCGTCCCCTCGGTCGTCTTTACCTACCCTGCCGTCGCCGATGTTGGGATCCTCGACGAAGAGACAAGCGCACGCGGCCTGGAATGTGACTGTCGCACCGTCTATTTCGACAAGGTGCCCAAGGCGTTGATTATCAAGGACACCCGCGGCGCGATCAAGATGGTGGCGGAGCAGCGGACGGGGCGGATCGTGGGCGTTCACCTGATCGCACCCGAAGGGGAGGATCTGATCAGTCAGGCGATGTATATTCTGCGCGGGCACATGACCGTCGACGATGTGATCGATTCTTTCGCCGTTTTTCCCACGCTCTCCGAAGCCATCAAGTATGCCGCATTGTCCTTCCGCACGGATATCGAGCGTCTGTCCTGCTGCATTTGAGGATAACGCGAGATCTGGCTCAGCAGTGCAAAGCAACCGAGAGCATTAAGCAATCATAGGAGGGAAAGCGTGCCAATGCAAGAAGGAATCCAACTCGCCGGGCGCGGCATGACGTGTGGCGGCTGCGCCAGTCATGTGGTACAAGCGCCACAAACGGTTCCAGGCGTTCAATCGGCGGTGGTCTCCGACTGGACAGCGGGGCAAGCCACCGTAGTGGCCGATGCCGGCCTGGATGAGCAGACGCTCGTCGCCGCGCTCACAGCCGCGGGGTACGGCGGAACGATCCAGGGGCGTCATCCGATGAGGGAAGCCAGTGCGCCCGAGTTCTTCCCGGAAACTCCAGAGCAGTCGACGACGGAAAGCTGCTGCGTGCCGGCTGCGCATCCCATAACAAAACCCGTCGCGATGGCCCGTATCGCCAATGTCTGTCCCGAGTGTGGGCAAAAGGGGAAACCAATCGACAGTTCCACTGTGAAGGCAATGCTCTCCATGTCGCTGACCCAGGTGCGTCCCGTCTCCTATCTGTTCTGCGGAACGACGGATTGTCCGGTCGTCTATTTCTCCAAGGACGGGGCGCAAACGTTCACGACGGCGCAAGTCCGAGAACGCGTGCATCAGAAAGAGCCGAATGGCGGAGACGTATTCGTCTGCTACTGCTTTCGGCATACGCCCGACAGTATCCGCGCCGAATGGGAGACGACAGGACGGAGCACCGTCATCGATGCAGTCAACGCGGGCATCCGGGCGGGCCAGTGTGCCTGTGACGTCCGAAATCCGCAAGGTTCGTGCTGTCTTGGAAATGTGCGGGCTGTAGTCAAGCAGGTCGAAGAATCAACTGTAAAGGCCTAAGCCTACTGGATATGTTGGGGCTAGGTCCTCTCGAGGCGGATCGTATCAGGGAGTTACCTGTTCTTCCAGCAAGCCCCGGTTGCATCCGGGTGACGGCATGAGTCGTTCTCTCGTATGGATCCGGCCGGACAGAAGCATGAGAGCGATCACTTAGTTTGCCGACGTATGGTTGAGCGACTCGTCCCATCTCGTAATACTTTTCGGAGCCTTTCCGGCAACGACTTCCCAACGGGACGACTTCAAGTTTATGGATCCTGGCACACTCATCAGGTTATCGCCGTTTCTAGAGGTCTATCCTATAGCCGCTTCCCACGCATAAGAGACCAGACGAGAGTGTAAAGCCAAGCCAAGGGGATTAGATTCCAGGGACAGGAGTTAAGAACGGCCCGAGCAGTGGTGCCGTGAACCACTGGCAGAAGGAGACCCCGCCGGTACCCACTCGGTATTAGCCTCAATCGGAAACGTTCAGAAAGCAAAGACCGTCAGATTGCCCTCTTCCAGATGCTCAGACGGTCTTTGCAGTATTTGCTCTTTGCTATTTGGGGCGAATTGCCTACGCCTGCTGCAGAACGCGCGGTGCCCCGGTGGGCATTGCGGTCATTGCCTCACCCGGCTCGACCACGCGTCCGTGCTCCAACCGTATCGTGCGATCCGCCATTGCACTCACCGTCGGATCGTGCGTCACCACCACGAGCGTATGCCCCTGGGCATGCATGTTCCGAAATAGATCCAGCACGATTTCCTCATTGGCTTCATCCAGATTGCCCGTGGGTTCGTCTGCGAGAATTACCTGGGGCTGATTGATGAGGGCGCGGGCGATGCACACACGCTGCTGTTCGCCTCCGGAAAGGTGCGAGGGGAGATGGTGCAGGCGTGCGCCCAATCCCACCTCTTCCAAGGCGTGCCGCGCTTCATCGGCATCCGGCATGCTGTGGAAATATTGAGCGAGCATCACATTCTCTAGCGCCGTGAGGTAGGGCACTAGGTGAAATTGCTGGAACACGAGCCCCACCTTTTCACGTCGAAATTGAGCCATTTGATTCGCGGCCAATCGAGTGACGTCAGCCCCATCGATGCCAACCGTGCCACTTGTCGGCCGATCGAGACAGCTCAACAGGTTGAGCAAGGTGGTTTTGCCCGAACCCGAAGGACCCATGATCGCCACCCACTCACCTTGCAGAATGTCGAGCGAAACTCCGTCCAGCGCACGCGTTCCTCCGGCATACTCTTTTGTCGCCTGGCGAACCTCGATCATCTTTTTCGTCATCTTCCTCATTCCCCTCGCAGGATAACAGCCGACTCAACGGCCAATGCCCGCCGCATTGGAATGACGCTACCGATCACGGCCACGCTCACGGCAATTCCCAGAGAACCCGCTGCAACCCACAGATTCAGCCCAACGGCAGAAGCAAAGACACTTTGCGCGATGATCTGGGCAAATGCAAACCCCAAGACATAGCCCAGGATGCCGCCGAGAACACCCAGCGCTCCCGCCTCGGCGAGAAACAAGCTCCCGATGCGCCGCGCTTCCGCACCGAGTGCCTTCATGAGCGCGACTTCGCGGCGCCGTTCCATCATCACCGTGGCCATCGTCGCGCCCACGCTGAGGCCTGCGGCGAGTAACACGATGGCAGCAATGAGCGCCAGCAAAAGCTGCACTCGGCGAAGCAAAGTGACTTCACCTTCGGCAATCTGGCGCACGGTTTTCGCCTGCGCGCCGGGGACTGATTGTTCCAGCGCGCGGGCCGTTGTCTCGATGGAAATGTCGCTTGTGAGGGCGCTCACCTGCACTAGGCTCACTTGATCGAGACGACCCAAGAGCGTTTGGGCGGCAGCCAATGGAACGATCACCTGGTCGTCCTCCGCACCTCCGGCGGTTAATACGCCGGCAACATGGAACGTCTGCTCCTGATCGCGGAAACGCACCGTGAGAGGATCACTTACCTTGAGCGCCCATTTCTTCGCCACGTTCACACCCACGAGCGCGGCCTGTGAATCCGTCGGGATTCCCGGCTCTATCGTCCACCAGGAATTGACCCTTACGGCGGCATCGATCGATGTGCCGACGAGCACGACCGGCTGATTATGGCTTTCGACCACCCCATAGAGAAAAGGCGCATACGCCAGAACCGCCTTGGTTTCATTCAGGCGGGCAAGGTCGCTCGCCTTGAAAGTGGCGTCGGTCGCGCCGAGGGAGGCGTCCGTCGGAACGAGGATGAGATTGGCGCCATAGGCGCGCAGGGTCCGTCCCACCTTCTCGTCCATACCCACGGAAACGGAAAGAGCGGCCGCGGCGAGACTGGCTCCCAACGTGATGGCCAGTACAGCGATCAAAATCTGCTTCCAACGGTGCCGCAAGGACTGCATCAAGATTCGCCAAAACATGTCGTCTACTCTCCCCGCAGGGTCACGACCGGATTGACCTGCATCGCCTGGCGCACGGGCGCGAGGCTCCCCAGGACGGCAATGGCGACCGCAATCCCCAACGTGATGGGAAGAATCAAGGGATTGAACGTTAAGGAGCTGGCAAAGACGGATTGCCCAATCAAAGCGGCCAACCCCAGTCCGGCGGCATACCCGAGGACGCCGCCCAGCAGGCCAAACGCCGTCGCTTCCAGCATGAACTGGACCGCGATTTGCAGGTCTTGGCCTCCCAGCGCTTTCATGAGCCCAACTTCTGTCCTCCGTTCCATGACGGTGGCAGTCATCGTTGCCATCACACCCAAAGCCGAAACCGCGAGTGCGATAATCGTTACCAGCGCGAGCGTGAGTCCAATGCGCGAGAGAAAGGCGCCCTCGGCCTCGGCGATCTGGCGGATCGGTCTAGCTTCGCTCCCCGGCAGCACCTCCTCGACCTGAAAAGTTACCGCGTCGATATAAGGCGAACAATACCACGTGACGAAATCCTCGGGCGGCAGGGATTTAGGATCCCGCTTGGCCCGGAGCGCGAGCGCGTCGTCCGGTTTCACCAGCGCGCTGATCTGCACCCGCTCCACTTTGCCGGGTAGATCAAAGATCTTTTGAGCCGTCGCGAGCTCTCCCAGCACCTGATGGTCTTCGACGCCTCCCGTGCTCAAGATTCCGGCGACCGTCATGGGATAGCCACGTTCCTGGTAGGTCACCTGCAGAGGATCGCCGACGTGAACCTGCAATTGCTGCGCCAGGGCGCGTCCCACCAGCACCCCTTGTTCGGGGCTGCGGTCATTGATCCATGTTCCCTCGACATGCCACCAGGAAGCGATTGATTTCATCCCGGTCGTAAACGTGCCGCTGTCCGGGGTCACTTCACGTACGGCGTTGCCAGGTAAGAGGATCTGACGTTTGGCAGTCGGTACCGGGATGTCTTTATCGAACCACGTTCCGACCAAGAGCACCCTCTGCGTGGCCAAAGACGAGGAGACCTCGACGGCCCCGGACAGGAAGGGGGCAAACCCGACGATGTTGTTGCGCCAAAAGATGGTTTTGAGTTTGGGTAGGTCGCTTTCGTTGAGATACGCCGTCTCGCCGTTGCTATAGCGCATCCCGGCGATCTCAACGGCGAGCGGACGGTCTTTGGGTGCGGCGACGATATTCGCGCCAAACGCCTTGAGCTCCTTCCCCATCTTGTCCGTAATGTCCAACGAAATCGCCAGCAGCGCGGTCGCCAGAGCCGCGCCGAGTGCAACGGCAAGCACGGCGAGCAAGATCCTCGCTTTGCGTCTTTCAAGAGAGCGCCATAGGATTCGAATCAGCATGTTCGGATTCTCAATCAGAGAGTAGGTTTATTTGAACCGGTTGGCTTGGGCGATGAGCTCGGTTACGGATACGACCACGTCGTCGCCTTCAAGGCTGGCGGTCAGCGGGATGGGATTGCAGCCGCCGGGTTCACCGATGGTGTCGACGTTGATCGGCGCATCGCAGTTGCGGCACATGACCTCGCCATTCTCATGCCGGTAGCCTTTGGCCGGGCAGATGCTGCACGCATCAATCGCGGCGGTCAGGCTGCCGTCATTACGGCGCATCACAAAAAAGCGGATGCCGATGCCCTCATGGGAGTAAAAGTACTTGTGCATCTCGCCGTCGCTCACGTCCGCCACAGGAATGCGAACGCCTTGGTCTTGCGCCGTCTTCTCGGTCGGGGGCATTTCGTTGTCGTGTGCGGCGGCCGATACGAGCGACGACGCCAGCATGGAGCTGATGAGGAGGGCCATGACCGATACGCCCAGCGCCCAGCGCCGCGCCCGATTGAAACCGGCGAGCCGCTTGCGGCGGTCGGGAGCCGATTCCCCTTCAAGGGGGGTAGGGCGAGGGGCGCGCCAGGTGTCCCATAGGATCAGGAGCGCCGGGACGGCGATGAGGGCCATGAGGATAACGAGCGAGGTCGTTTCGCGCGTGAGCAGGCCAATGATCGCAAGGAGATCGGGCGAACTGGGGATCAGATGGATCTCGATAAACTCGTGCAGGCCGTTCGCGATGAGCTTGGCGACGAGGATGAGGAGGACGAGGCTGGTGGCGGAGAAAAAGCGTTTCAAATTGACCCGGACGGCGCCCTTGGCGATCAAAGTCCCAAAGAGGACGGCGAAGACGAGGCCGATAGCTCCGCCGATCACGTTGTTGAGCGGGTTGGCGCCGATGGTGGCGGAGAGCGCCGTGAGGAAGAGGACGGTTTCGATCCCTTCGCGAAAGACCATGACAAAGGTAAAGGCCGCGAGACCCCAACCGATTCGTCGCGACCGGTCGGAGCGGAAGACTTGCTCCATCTTTTCTTCCATTTCGGTGCGGAGCGAGCGTCCCGTGCGCCACATCCAGACGATCATCGTCAGGACAAAGGCGGCGGCCACGAGCATCACGGTCCCTTCGTAAATCTCATTGTCCGGATTGATGCCGAGCATCTGGAAGAGCGCTGCGCCCGCAATGCTTGCCGCGACGGCGGCGACAAGGCCGGCCCAAACATAGCGCCTGAGCGAGCTCCGGCCCGTGCGAGCCAAATAGGCGAAAACAATCCCGACCACCAACGCTGCTTCCAAACCCTCTCGTAGGGTAATGACCAGAGCTTCCAGCATCTCTGCCCTCCTTGAGCATGTTAGTTAACCGAAATGCTACATGTTAGTCTATACTAACACGCTACGCGGGTCAATTCAAATCCGGTCAAAATCAGGTCGCGCGTTAACCGGAATCTATGGGAAATGTCAGACCGGGGTATTTCTTTTGCCGATAACGGAACGTCCCGGGATATGGCCCTCCTTAATTAGCAGGTCGATGCCATGCACCGATTGGTGTGGTCGAGTGTGGCATATGTGGATTCATGAATCGACACTATTCGAATGAGGTGTACGTCCGAAAAACAGGGATAGACCCGATTGACTTGAGGTGCAAAACGTGGTACTCCTATTACTAGGACTCATGATCGGGTGGTGTCGGATACCAGGGGGGTTCGCGCCATTTTGGCAGGGTGGAACACCGGATGGAGGCAAAATGAACAATACCGCGACGATTGTTGGAATCGTCCTCGTTGTGGTCCTCATCGTTTTGCTGATCGGTGGAGCAGGCATGATGGGGCTGGGCATGACACTTGCACCGCACGCAAGTGCAGGTGTGGGACCCGGGATGATGGGCGGCTACGGCGGCATGGGCGGCATGATGGGCGGGTTCGGTGCCCAAGGATTTGGCTACAACCCACTAGGGGCGATTCTGTCGCTCGTCTTCTGGGCCCTCATTATGGTCGGCATTGTCCTCCTGGTCGTCTGGCTAATGCGTAATACGGGACGGGCTGGCTTATCGGCGCCATCCGGCGACGCGGCGCTCGACATTTTGAGGGCGCGCTACGCCAAGGGCGAGATCACCAAAGAGCAATTCGAGGAAATGCGCCGCACTCTCGCCCCGTAGAGGGAGGCTGGGATGAAAGGGACAGGATGGCTGATCGGCGGCCTGGTGCTGGTCGCCGTTGGGGTTGTCGGTCTCTTACTGCTTGGCACCGGAATCCTGTCAGGAGCGACCGCCGCCAGCACACCGATCGCACGGGGGCAGTGGATCTTCCAGACGGGCACAGACCCGAGTGGACAACCCATTCCTTACTCGGGCGGTATGGGCATGATGCAAGCCGGCTGTGCCAGCTGCCACGGCACTGATGGTCACGGCCTGCGCACGATGATGTTCGTGAGCCCCAATATCACGTACCGTAATCTCACGGACCCCGCTGGCTTTTCGGAGCCCGATGGGACACGCGGTCCCACCTACACCGATGACCAGATCCGGCGCGCCGTGACACAGGGGCTCGACCCGGAGGGCAAACCGCTCGACTGGCCGATGCCACACTGGCAGCTGACCGATGCGGAATGGAACGACCTGCTCGCCTACTTGAAGACGCTGCCTTGAGCCACAGGGGCGCTGCCGGCCGGCCCAGGTCATTTGACAAAGTCGAACTGGACTCTGTAGAATGAGAGTAGCTCTCCTCGGTATTCGGAACAGCCAGGCCGAAAGGCAGACCCCATGAAAGGAATACGAATGATCATTCTCAAGCTTTGATGAGTCGGATGCGGAATGTCCGTGCGGCATTCGGCCATATTCTTCACGCGCGTCCAGCCTCTCCGGTAACCTCGCCTTCCTATCACTTGCTGTTGGCAGGCGCGGAGACTAGACGCGTCGACAGCAGCAAGTCGGCAAGATCCATCCCAGTATTTACTGATCCTTCAAAGAGAACGAGAAGCCTTAGGTATTCCTTCTCTCGGCGCGGTCATGAGCCCCGTTGAGCACGGACGCCGCCATGTATCTTGGCCGCGCCACTCGGAGGGCGTTCATGCCTTCCGCCCGTAATGCCGATACGCGGCGCGGATTGGATGCCACGCGAAGGAAACAAGTACGAGATGGATATGCTCAACCACCGCGGCAGACAGGAACAACCTGGTTAGCGCGATCGAACGGGTCACCTGTCTGCTGAAACTGCACGAGCAATCACGAGGAGCCATCATGTCAAACCCAACAGTCGTTCTTTTCACTCGCTTTGGCGTGGGCGAGGGTCCCGCCGAACTGCAGCAGAAACTGGCGGTGAAATTCCTGACCCTGCTCGGAGAAACAGACCCGCTGCCCAGTCAAATCTGTTTTTACACCGACGCCGTGAAGCTCGTCTGCAAGGGTTCGCCGGTCCTGGACGAACTCCGACGGCTCGAGAAAAAAGGCGTCGAACTGGTCGTGTGCTCTACTTGCCTGGATTACTTTGGATTAAGCGAGCAGCGCGCAATCGGCATTGTGGGCGGGATGCCAGATATCCTCGAAGCGATTGCGCGGGCCGCGAAAGTGGTGAGCGTATGACCGGCCTGACAGACCGGTCGTGAGGATATCACACTTAGGTCGTCTGGGAGGGATCCATGGACGAGAACAAAATTGCCGAACTGAGGGCGCGAGCTGAGAATTTGTACCGCAACAAGCAGTATCTATGCTCCGAGTCTCTGTTCACGGTCGTGAACGATCACCTCGGGCGGCCCGTTCCGGCCGAGGTTGTTCGCCTCGCCTCCGGGTTCCCCGTGGGGATGGGCTTGGCGGGTTGCTCGTGCGGGGCATTGACGGGTGGAATCATGGCGCTCGGGTTGAAATATGGTCGCACCGAGCCGGGGGCAGACAATGCCGCCGCACTGGCGAAGGCCAAAGAATTGCACGATTGGTTCCACGAGGAATTCGGGAGCACGTGCTGCAAAGTCCTCATCCGCAGGTTCGAATTCGGCAGTCCCGAACACCTGGAGCAATGTATCCGGATCACTGGCGCCGTGACCGAGCACGTGCTGCGGATGCTTCCCCAGGAGAGTGCTGCCGACAATCACGCGCCACGCCGGGTCGGCTGATTGCTCCGCTCAACGAGCTGGAGCCGGAGAAGGGTGGGGAAGTGGCGTACATCCGGATGACCGATGCAGGGCGCCTCCAGAAGATCATGGCGATGGGCATCCTGCCGGGCGGCAAGATTCGCTTGCTCCGCCGCTCCCCCTCGTTCGTGTTCGAGTGTGGCTTCATCCAATTTGCCGTCGATGAAGCCATCGCCGCAGATATCTATGTCCGGTTGAACCTCACCCCTGCGGCGACGCCTGTGGCTGCACATTGACGCGTTCGGTCCTCAGTGGGTGGCTAGAGATCTTTCGTGGCGATGTAATCGCCGTGCCAAGTATGGAGCCACACCGCGCCCGTGTACCCGTTCACGCTCAACATTCCATAGGTCTTGCCGTTTTGCAGCACGTCAAAGTTGTAATAGCCGTAGAACGTATCCCCCTGGTCCTCGACTGTGGTATTCGGCAGATACGTTTTGAGATACTGGGCCGCGTTGCTGCGGGCTTGGTGGATCGTCACGGTCATTTTACCCGATGGTTGATTGAATCCGAACCCGCCTATCATACTTCCCATCGGCGAGTACTTGGTATTCCACATCATGTTCGGTCCCATTTCGGGATAGACCGCGCCGCTGGCCTTGTCCATGATTAGTTGGAACGCGCCAAGGCCCGTACTCTTTTCTTCGACTACGGCATAAAAGTTCCAAGCGTACTCTTCGACTTCGGCTAGTTTCAAATCGGCATTATTGTATGCGGCGATGTACTGCTGGACGCGCGGTACGGCTTGGTCAAGCGTGAGCGGCGTCGCGTTCTGTGGATAGCCATAGCCGCCCATCATGCCGTAGCCACCCATCATACCACCCCAGCCTCCGCAGCACCAACGGTTGCCATACGGGACGGTCGGAGTGATCGTCTGACTAGGCGCATTGCCCCAGCCATAGCCGCGCATTCCATAACCACCCGCCATGCCGCGTCCCATCATTCCGCCCATCCCTCCCCAATTACCCCATGGACCATAAGGTACAGGTGTCGGATTTGGGGTGGGACCCTGCGCGGCGGCGGGCGAAACCGTACTGAACAGAGCCAGTGCGCCGGCGAGTAACACGACACCGAATAATGCAAGCAATTTAGCTTTCATTTTCGATTCCTCCAGGAATTTGATGTTACGGCCACAGTATCGTACTCGCGTGTGAAGAAGTCATGAACATGAAGTGCGGAGTTGGTGAAGAAAATGCGATGTCGCGATGATCAGCGTGATCTGAATGCCAACCTTCTTGTGTGCTCACGCACTGAGATCGCGTTTCATGTCCTCGAATTGCTCTTTGGTGATTTCGCCTTTGGCGTAGCGCACTTTGAGGAGGTCGAGCGGGGTCTGATTCATGCTCGGCGTGCTCATCAGCGCGCGTGACGCCGATTGAGCGCCGCCGCGCACCAGCCAGACCACCAGCCACACGATCCCGCCGATGACCAGCGCCCAGAATAGAAACATCATGATTCCTCCAATCAACGGAAAGCCGAATCCGCCCATTATCCAAGGTCCCATTCCCCAGGGTCCCATCATGGCCCAGCCATTTGTGTTCCTCCATCCGCCGCAGCATCCCCAACCAAAGGGGACGAGCAGACCTGCTCCGAAGACGAGGAAGATGAGCAATACAATGGCAACGAGTGCAATCAAACCGATTCTACTCATCGGGTCTTTCTCCTTTCGTTAGTGTCTCACTTGAAAACGGAGTATCGCAAAAAGGTGTGAAGCGGTTGTGAAGATGGAGTGCGGAGTTTGTGAAGATCCTACGCCGCGATGGGCAGTGTGAACCAAAAACGCGCGCCTTTCCCCTTTTCACTTTCCACGCCCACGCGCCCACCGTGCGCCTCGACCAACTGCTTGACGATGGCAAGCCCCAAGCCCGAACCGCCGCTCGCACGCGTCCGCGATTTGTCCGCGCGATAAAAGCGGTCGAAGACATGCGGCACGTCTTCCGGCGCAATTCCTGTGCCATTGTCGCTCACGCTAATTTTGATGGCGCTGTTCGTCGCGTTGACCCGTACGGTGACCTGTCCATCGTTCGGTGCGTAGCGCAGTGCATTCGATACCAGGTTGCGAATCACTTGGGCGATGCGGTCCGGGTCCACGTTGGCTTTAGGCACGACGGCGGGCGCGTTGAGTTCAAGCGCGATATTCTTTTCCTGCGCCTGGGTCTGCGTTCGCTCGACTATGTCCCGCGCGAGCGCGGCGACATCGTTCGGCGCGCGTTCGAGTTTGAGTTGCCCCGCTTCGGCAAGCGACAAGACCCGCAGATCATTGATCAAGCGCGTGAGGAACAAGGTCTCGGCGTGAACCGATTCGACGCCCTCCGCATTCAACGGATTCACTCCATCGAGCATCGCCTCCAACTCGCTTTGAATCACGCCCAGTGGATTGCGCAATTCATGCGCGATGTCGGCGAGCAGATTGTGACGCAATTCCTCTTGTCGCGCCAGATGGTCCGCCATCGTGTTGAACGCACCGCCGAGTTGTCCGATTTCGTCGCCATCCCGCACTGCGACGCGTTGGCGCAAATCACCCGCCGCGATGTTCCGCGCGGCGACGATCATCGCGCTGATCGGTGACGTGATTTGGCGAAAGAGAACGAAACCGAGCGCGAGCGCAATCACGCCCGACGCGAGCGCGGCGAGCAGAATCGAACGATTGACGGAACTGAGAAAGTCGCTGGCGGGTGTGTTTGCCGCGCGCGACGTATCGAGTGTAGTGACGACGAGCGAGCCGACGGTGCGCCCATTCACCTGAATCGGCGTGGCCTCTTTCAGCGCAGTCGTTGGGAGCGCCCGTCCGTTCCATTCGTTCGTCGAATCCGCGATGACATTGCCCTGGGCGTCGGCGAGAACCAGGCGTAGGTCCATCGCCGTCCACATTTCCCAGTCCATCATCATGGGCCCCATGTCCCAGTCGCGCCCGGTCATGCCGCCCATCCCGCCCATCATCCACGAACCCATTCCCCAATTGGGCGCGCTGCCCGTGCTGCGCGGCGAGGGTCGCAGGAGCGCGTCCACTCCATTCCAACTCTTGTTCTGCGCGTAATAGGCGGCCAGCGTGGGTGCCAGGCGCTGCGCCCACGCCTGCCCGCCGCGCGTGACGTAGAGTTGAAACTCACTCGCCGTCGCGCGATGGGCGAGAACCGCGACGACGACCATACCGACGACGATGACCACGACGAACGCGCCCATCAAGCGAACCCGCAAGCTGCGCATTGATCCTCTCCTCACATTCCTTCCGCGAATTTGTAACCGATCCCGAACACCGTCAGGATGATGTGCGGCTGTTTCGGGTCATCTCCAATCTTGCGACGCAAGTTCTTGATGTGTGCATCCACCGTCCGCTCGTAGCCGTCATAGGTCTCGCCTTGCACTTGGTCGAGCAATTGCAGCCGTGTGTAGACCCGCCCAGGGGTTAGTATTAACACTTTCAGCAGGTCGAATTCGGTCGGCGTCAGCTCCGCCGGTTTGCCCAGCACGGTTACAGTGTGCGTGGTCGCGTCGAGTTCAATGGCGCCCGCACGCAAGATTTCGATGGTTGCCGTCTGACCCTCCACACGGCGAAGGACGGTCCGCACGCGCGCCACGACCTCCCGCGGACTAAACGGCTTGGTGACGTAATCATCCGCGCCGAGTTCCAAACCGATCAAACGGTCCGTTTCTTCGATTCGCGCCGTCAACATGATGATCGGCACTGACGAGTCTTGGCGCAGGGCGCGGGCGACATCGAGTCCGTCCATTTCGGGCAAATTGAGATCCAGGAGAACGAGGTCCGGTTTTTCATGGCGAAACACAGTGAGCGCTTGCTTGCCGTCGCAAGCGACGACGACGCTGAAGGCCGCCTGTTCCAGATAGCCGCGCACCACCTTCACGATCTTTTTTTCGTCATCGACAATCAAAATCTTCTTGCCCATGGCCATTCCTTCTATCCCCCGCTCATTCCCGCGCACATTACATCCCGCACACCAGATAGTACACGCGAGATGTGAAGAATTGTCGAAGAACTTGTGCGTGTTTGGTGAGTTACCCTCAACATCTCTACGATCTGTCACATTCCAATGACGAACCGTCCGAATTGCTACCCACGGTTTAGGGCAATATCGTCGTCCCCAACACCGCGTAGCGCATCAACGATAATACGCCGAGTTCGATCAACCCCAGGAAGACGCCCAACGCCAATGGATTGAGCGCGTCAAACCAGGTGACGGTAAGCCCCTCTTTGCGGCAGAAGGACACCACAAAGACCATATTGATGAATCCAACCAATATCAACACACTCACGTCCGTGAGGATCGCGAACGGATAGAACAGGATACCGAGACGGGATTCGTTCGCGATGAACAACCCAGCGGCGAGCGCCAGCGCGATGAGGACCTGTTTCCAATTCTCTATGATCGGACGAGGATCATTCGCGCGCCACAGCGTAAAGTTCACGACGGGCGTCAAGATGCCTGCAAAGGCGATACCCGTGAGCACGCCCGTGGCTAGCCGCCATTGCAGACGGGGTTCGTACAGAAATGGAATTAACGGCAGATTCTGGTGAAGATCGTATGCCGTTGCGTTGAGCCCATCCACGCCCATCACGCCGACGAATAGGACGAGGGTCAAGAGAAT
Organism: Chloroflexota bacterium; assembly: GCA_023489485.1. Classification (GTDB taxonomy): domain Bacteria; phylum Chloroflexota; class Anaerolineae; order UBA4142; family UBA4142; genus JAMDCU01. Next base: position 22,537 of record JAMDCU010000106.1, on the reverse strand, counting down.
CGGCGCGGGCGGCATCCCTTTCGCGCGCCCGCGTCCGATTGCGATCAAGTACGCCCACACCACGCTAAAGCCGACGAACATTCCAAACATGCGTGCTTCCAATGGCAAAATCATTGGCTCTTCAGGATCAATTAGCGCGAACCCAGGCACGTTCGCGCGCAGAAACGCTTCACCCGGAAGCGTCGTGCCACCCAGAAGGTACGAGTGGCTGGGACGCTGCGGTCAGATGCCGAAGCAGACGCCGTGCAGCTTGTCCATCAATGGAAACGGTAGCAGCAGAAAGATCACCACGACCGCGATCAGAAAAGTTGGGCCGATCCACGGGATGAGCTTGGCGCGTCGCGGCAGGGCTGCGTTATTTACTTTGAAGTTTTCCACTTGGTGTTTCAGCCCTGGTTCTTCAGAGTCGCCAGCGCATTTTGCAAACGAGTTTTCGCAGCCTGAGGAAGCGTAGCCAGGAGTGCCTGGGTCTCTGGTTCAGCCACACTAAACATCACCTCGGGATCAAGGATACTGACTTCCACCGTCTCTCCCGTGCTCCGCAATACCACGTTGCATGGTAGCAATAAGCCGATGGAACGATCTGCGGAAAGGGCTCTATGGGCAAGTTGCGGGTTGCACGCCCCCAGGATCAGATAGGGCTCAAAGTCTACGCCGATCTTTTGCTTCAAGGTCTTTTGTACGTCAATCTCGGTGAGTACGCCGAACCCCTGCTGCTTTAGCGCCTCGACCACCCTGGCTTTGATTTCTTCCAGGGAGCCTGGGAGTGTAATCTGCATTCCATACGGTGCCATTGTAACTGAACTCCTTTCAATGTCTTTTTCGATGGGCTATGTAGGCCCTCACACATCCTAGCTTCGAATCAGCCCGCGAGAATTGGTCACAGCGCAAGACCTGCTTTCTGAAACTTTATTTCGATTGTGTGCGCTACTCCCGCAGACGCGTAGTCAAATTGTGGATACGCCAGCCACGCGAATCCGATTCCGAACAACACGCCCGTCGCGATCCGCATCCACGAATTGAACGAGCCAAGCGCATCGCCCGCGTAGAAGGCCCCAGGCATGCTGTTGTTGGTGAGCACTACCAACCAGATGTTGCTGTCGCGAAAGCCGTTACCGATCCCAAACAGATCGCTGGTAAAGTGTGTGCCGCCGTCAATCGCGAATGGCACGGCAAACAAAACGAACATCCACGGCGACAACGGCTTGAGCCGTTTGCGGAAACTCCCGTAGAACACCCCACTCACGAACATACTGGCATCCATCCAGGTCGATCGTTCACACCAAGCCAATTTCCAGCCCATTTCTGGGTTGCCGGTGAATTGGCGCAGGATGAGCGCGTCGTTGGTGTGTTGCCATGCCGCCTGTATCTCAGCCAGCGAACAGGTCATCTCTTGGCCGAAGAGAAAGTAGGCGCGCCGCGGCAGTTGGTGACACTCGAACGACTAGATCACGTCGATGGCATTCCCGGCACTCGTCCCGCCCAGTTCCTTGAACACCGGCGCGAGCCATGGCAATCCCATGAACAGCAGAAACGACAAACCGAATATGAGCAGCCACTGGCGTCTCAACTGGTAAAGAAGGCGATTGAGCAATATCCCACGCGATCGTTCACGGTCAGGAACAAGAGGAACACGGTCTATCGGTGTCATGTTACGCCCGCAGCATCCGCAACCCACTCGCAATGACGACCCATTCGCTGACCTCGTGCCCCACGACCGCAATGGGCAACGTGAACACGCCGAGAATGGCGCCGATGATGAGCGAGCCGACTACGAGCGCCGATAGTGCGAGATTCTGATTCACGACCGATTGATTGCGTTTCGCCAGTTTCAGCGCGTACGCGAGTTTCTCCAGATCGTCTGCCATCAGCGCGACATCCGCCGTTTCCAGCGCGACATCCGTGCCCGCCGCGCCCATCGCGATGCCGACGGTCGCCTCGGCGAGCGCGGGCGCATCGTTTACACCATCGCCGACCATCGCGACGTGTCCGTATCGCTGAGATAGTTCGCGCACTTTCGTTACCTTGTCTTCGGGTTTCAAGTCTGCGTAGATTTCGTCAATACCCAGTTCTTTTGCGATAGCTTGGGCGGTTCGCTCGTTATCACCTGTGAGCATCACCACCTTTTGCACGCCGGCCGCGTGGATGGCGTCAATCGCCTTTGCTGCATTCGAGCGAATGTTGTCGCGGATGGCGATCAAGCCCCACGGCGCCTTATCGTCCCCAACCACCACCACCGTTTTACCTTCACCCTGTAAGTGATTGATGTCGTCCCACGCGCAATCGAGCGTCACACCCAAGCGCGAGTGAAACAAATCGGGACTGCCGATGTATAGCGTGTTCCCGTTCAATCGCGCGGATGCGCCTGCACCCGTCAGCGCCCGAAACTCAATCACTTCGATGGGCGTGACCTTCTCCGCCTCGGCGTGACGCGTAATCGCACGCGCGAGCGGATGCTCGCTGCGCCGTTCGATGCCTGCCGCCATCGCTAGGACCTCTTGTGGCGATCTGGACTGTTCGTGGCGACACGATACTACATCCGTCACTTCTGGCTCGCCGCGCGTCAGCGTGCCTGTCTTGTCCATGGCAATCACCTTCACCTTCGCCAATTCTTCGACGTACACGCCGCCTTTGATGAGTACGCCCTGTCGCGCGCCTGTCCCCAGCGACGCGACCAGCGTAATCGGAATCGAGATGACGAGCGCACACGGCGCGGCGGCGACGATGAACACAGTCGCGCGCGTAATCCACGTGAGCCAATCTGCGCTGACCAAGAGGGGCGGCAGAATCGCAATCAAGAGGCCAATGGCAAGTACGGAGGGACTGTAGCGCGCACCGAATCTTTCGATGAAGCGCTGGCTCTTACCTTTCTTCTCTTGCGCCTCCTCGACCAGGTGGATGATACGTGCGATGGTGTTGTCCGCGAATGTTTTCGTCGCGCGCACTTCAAGCGCACCTTCGCCGTTGATGCTTCCCGCAAAGACCACGTCATCCACCTGTTTTTCGACGGGCACACTTTCGCCAGTGACCGGAGCTTGGTTGACACTGGACGCACCGACGAGAATCACACCGTCGGTGGCCACTGCCTGACCGGGCTTGACGATGAACACATCGCCGACCACCAGTTCTTCGACGGGAATCTCGCGTTCAACCGAATCGCGGCGCACGAGTGCGACCTTCGGCGCGAGGTTCATCAACGCTTTGATCGCCGCGCGGGTTTTTTCTTCCGTATAGCCCTCCGCAGCTTCGCTGATCGAATACAGAAAGACGAGCGTCGCACCTTCGGCGGCTAGCCCCATCAGCGTCGCGACAATCGCCGCCGTGCCCATCAAGAGCTCAATTCCGATTTCGCGCTCGAAAACCAACTCTTCGATGGCTTCGCGTCCGAAGAAGTATCCGCCGATGAGACTCGCGGCGATGTAGATGATATCGGAGACGATGGCAGGCGCACCCGCGAGTCCGATGAGCCATCCGATCAAAAGGAGCACACCTGACGCTGCCGAGGTCAACACCTTTGGATTGCGCCAGACCTTGGGCTGCTCCGCCATCTGCATGCCTTGTTGTGGGGGGAAGCCCAGCGCTTCGAGTTTTCCTTTCAGCATTTCCGGCTTGGTTGAGGTTGGGTCATACGTGATCGCGACCTTGGCGGAGCTGGGGTACACTTTCAGCCCGACAAGTCCTGCGAATCCCTGCAAGCCGCGCTCAATCGCGGCGGCGTCGTGTTCGCAATCCAGATTCGCGACGCGTAGTTCAAGTTCCTGGGTGTCACTCATGTGTTTCTCCTTTAGGCGCTCAAGTCGCCAGATTCATTTATTAGCGACGACCGGATATCCCCAACAGACGAAGGCTTTCCTCCATCGCCGGGAGGACTGCCTATATATACCGCCACGAATCCGTGGCTCGTCAGCCGTTGCGGCTTTACTCGATCTGGCAGTTCCGTTGGATCGGCGGAGAGTTTCGCCAGCAGCTCGACCCTGCGCCGGTCAACAGATCTGAGCAAATATCAGCCCTGGCGGGATCATGGGGGTTTCGCCGCAAGAGGGAGTAGGCTAATTGCCGCGACGGTCACGTCGCGCATTTTCTCCAACAACGGTGCCTTATCGTCGTCTGCATCGCGTTTGAAAGCGATACCTTTCCCATAGAAACCGAAGTCTCTTTTGTGGTTAGAATCAACTCGCCCCTTGACTCATTTCGGAAGGGAACTGGGGCCAGAGGCTACGCGTTTCAGGTCGTCATTATCTCGGCCTTGATAGTTCTTCCCCGGGCGCGCGCTTCTTCCGGTGCCCGATCCCCGACACAATCGGCAATGCCTCCCAGATCAAGATCAGCAGGATCAGCGCCGCTAGCAGTACGCCTTGCAAGTAACGTCCCGTGCCGATGACCACACCCACGCCCGCGACCGCCCAAACGCTTGCGGCTGTCGTCAGTCCGCGCACCTCACCGGTACTCTGACGCATCACGACGCCCGCGCCGAGAAAGCCGACACCTGTGACGATCCCCGCAACGATGCGATCCGCCTGATTGGAAACAATGCTGAGAGCAAGCGCCGTAAACACAGCCGACCCCAAGCCGAGGAGCGCGATTGTCCCGTCTCCGGCAGGCGACCCCCAGCTCTCGCGCTCCCAGCCGATGACGAGTCCCAGCGCCGCCGCGAGCGATGCTCTCAATAGCAGTAGCAGATCAACTTCGGGAATCACGCGGGCGCACGCTCTTTCCGTAACTCTTCCATGTCGAATTTCCAGTAACCCGGTCCCTCGGCAAAGAACTTGCGGTTGAGCGCGATGTCTTCTGCGTATTCGGCGGGCACCTCCACCTCGGGAAAAATCGCATGCTTGGGACATTCGGACACGCACGCACCGCAGTCAATGCATTTGTCAGGGTCAATGTACAGATAAGGCCACTCCTTGTTGTCTCTCGGGCCTGGAACGATGCAGTCGGTCGGACACACCTCGATGCACTCCCCGCCGCGAATGCACCAGCGCGAAATGACGTACGCCATGACAAACCTCCTGATCGAGTTCTGTGGGGTTTCCGAAACAAACCGATTTCATGCCGCCGCCGAACCAAGACGACTGCCGCGAGCGCGAGGTAGAGCCACGCGAGAATCACGCGAATGGATTCGACGGGGATGGCAAATTGGACCAAGAACAAAATCAACAGGGCGACCGCGTCCCGCAGGCGAAACCGCTGGCTCAAAAGTAGCGCCACGCCGAACATGGATTGCGCCACGGTCAAGAATAAATCGTCCACGGACTGCGGCGTGAGTGGCACCGCCGTGATTTTGCCCACGCTTAAACTGTAGGCGATAGGAATCGCCGCGATCAACAAGGTCCACTGGTTCAACTTGGAAGAAATCAGATTGCTCAGACCTTGAGCGGCAAAAATGACCGTCGCCGCCCAAAAAAATGCCGTCAGACTCTCTGGAAATTCCGACAAGAAGGGAGCGACCTATTGAATCATAAAGAATTGCGAGACGCCCAACCCGCGCGCCAGGTCGAGAATACTTTCGATGAAGGGTTCGGCACCAAAGAACAACACGAATGCGCCAAAAGCCAGGAAACCGCCAATCGCGATCCATTTCGTCGCGCCACGCAATTCCTTGGTGCGTCCGCCAATACCAATGCCAACCTCTTCCGTCTCATCCGCATCGAGGCGTGGTTGCCGCAGTTGAGTGTAAATGTACGCGCCGTAGATGAAGATCAGGACGGCGGAATCAAAGAGGGACAGCGTTCTCTCGAGCACGATGATGAACGAGTACGCCGACGCGATGAGCAGGAACGGAATTTCCGCCGAGCGGCGGCGATCCAAGCGTATCTCCGTAAACGCTTCGCCTCTGCGCCGCGCGCTGAAATAGGCGATGAACAGGATCAGCGGCCAGCCAATGCCCAGGAGGAGGCGATTCGCGACCGTCATCGAGGACGCCGCCAATTCTATTTGCTGCCGCCAGGCAAGTGTGATCTCGACCGCATACTCAGGAGCCACTTCAATCAATGCCAGCAGTGCGAGCGCGAGCGACTGTGCCATCACCGTTTCGAGACCTTCGACTGCCCAGGACAGAAAGAATCCTGCCGCGACAATCGCGAGTCCCAGGACTGCGACCACCGCCAACGGCGAGCCATTGCCCAGACCAAAGAACACGACGAACACAAATGGAACTATCGTGAGACCTACCAAAGCGATAATCAGCCAATCAGAACGCGAGTACCCGTTCAACGCGTTGCGCGATTCGATTGCCCTCTCGTCCTGCTCTTTATCCCTGAATCTCCCACCTGCTCTCTGATCTGAAGATTCCCTGTGATCCTCGGTTAACTGCAAGTCATGCGCATTAGCCTCTCGGTCTCGTCTTTCAGTTAAGTTCCTCTGCATTTCTTCGAGTCCGCCTCTCCTCCTTGTCAGGGATATTTCTATCCTTCCACCGAGATCAGCCTCACCTTAGTCGAAAAACACTCTGTTGAGAATTGATGCATCAGATCGTATGCCGCAATGATTTTGGGGCTTCCCAATCGGTAGTACACATGTTGTCCTTCGCGACGACGAAGAACTACGCCTGTTGACCGCATCACTCCCAGGTGCCTGCACACAGTTCCTTGTTGGACACCCATCTCTTTTGCGAGTCGTGCAACCCTCTTTTCACCCTCTCGCAGATATTCAACGATCTCGACCCATGCGGCCACACCTTGTGCGAATCGTTCGATTTCACCAGGCGCAATGGCGGAATCAAATTGGAGGCCATGCGCAATGCGGATCGCGTCGTGCTGGCGGTTCAGGTTGCTAACACCGAGTCAACGGCCAGGGTGTTCATCGTTTACTTCCTTGCTCACCGCGCGCCATCGCAATGTCCCTCTGACGCGCTCCCAGCGCACGTGCCAGTCATCGCGCAACCGCCAGAACTGTTCGAGCGCAACTAACACCTCCGCATCGCGCGTCAAGCCGTAGAAAGTCCACGCACCGAGAACGGTAAAGCCCTCCAAAATCCTGGCATCGGTCAACTGGTTCAGCGCGTTGACGACTTGACCGTGCGGTTGCTTCAAATGATAGACAATGTCGCTTACCTCAAGCCAGACCAGCGGGCGTTGACGGAAAAAGTCCAAGACCTCGCAGCCGCATTCGCAATCCATCGCACAAGCAATCAGTGGACGAATGTCGGGAGACAGTTTGTCCAAGAACTCATCTCGCGTAATGTCATCCATTTGAACGCTCCCCCTGATGTGAGCACAAAGGCAGTCAGGTGGATGCCGAACCCTCAGTGCGCCTTGGAATGACGCAAGTCCAAGAAATCACCGCGCGGCGCGCGGGCGCGCTGTACCCATTTGCGGACGCCAATCAATGGCAAGAACGCGATGACATAGAGAAAGAGTTCCGCTGGACGCGCCGTCCACCACATCCAGAGAGGCAAAGAGGCGAAACCAATCCCACACGCGATGTCCCAATGGCGGATAAGCCAGAGCATCACCGCGATGACGAGCAGGGCGGCGAGTGTTTCTTGGGGGAGCAGCACCAGAAACACACCCACCGTCGTCGCCATCCCTTGACCACCCTGAAAGTGGATAAACAGGGACCAGTTGTGCCCGACCATCGCGGCGACGCCGATCCAAAGCAATGCCGTTTCAGACGACCCCATTGCTCGAGCGGAAAGTAGCGCCGCCGCGCCTTTGCCGATGTCGAGTAGCCCAACCGCAACTCCTGCCGTTGGGCTGATTTGCTCGAACACGTTCTTCGCGCCAGGATTGCCATCGCCCACGGCGCGAATGTCAATCCCTTTTGCCCATCGCACGACGAGATACGCGAAGGGAATCGAGCCGAGCAGGTAAGCGATGAGCAGACTAGAAGCGAAGTGCGGTGTCACGGCGTCGCCTCATTCGGTGCGTGTCGTTCGCGCGACCGCACGCGGCGAGACTTTCCTCCCCCACTCGAACGCGCGCCGCACACGATTCCACGAGTCACGCGCCCTGCTGCTTTCTGTCTTGGCCTCCACGCGCGGCCGCGCGTCGAGATACGCTTGCATCGCCGCGCGCCCTTCTGCGATCATCTCTGTCGTGTGAAGGAAATCCCACAGCGGCAAGTGCGCGTACGCGGTGAGAGGAACATAGTGCAACTCGACGTTTGGCAATTCAGTTACCGCTTGCAGCTCGCTCTGGACCTGGCGTTCGCCCAACGCGCCCAGTGCGCGCCCCGAAATATCCAAGACCCCGCGCAGTGGCAGGTCTCGCTGAACCCCGCCCGCAACATGGAGCGCAAAGATTTCCCGCGCACCGCGTTCAGCGGCGATGCGCACGGGTAAATTGGCTGCAAGTCCGCCATCCACATACAACTCCCCGTTGCATCGCCAGGGTGGGTGAAACGGCGGCAATGCAGTCGAAGACATGATCGCATCTAAGATCGAGTCAGTCGTGCCATCGCCAAAGACTTTTTCCGCACCCGTGCCCAGATGCGCGGCGACGATGTATAGACGAACGCCCGTCGCGATGTCGCCAAAAGAACACAGACGCGCGGCGCGCAGACAACCTCGAACGAATCGCTCGAAATTCGCGTTGGAGTAGAGGCTTGGACAGTTGCGAACCAACCGCCACAGCACTAACCCGTAAACGCCAGGATAAATGTCGTCCTTGCTCACGCGTTCCCAGATTCTGGCGAGCCGACGCGTGCCCTCTGGGGTTGGATTGGATGCAAGGAATGCAGCATTCAGCGCGCCCGCCGATGTTCCTACCACCAGGTCGGGTTTCACACCGCGTTCCAACAACACCTGTAGCGCACCGACTTGCAAAGCGCCTCGATTACCACCACCGCTCAGCGCGAACGCGATCATCGGACTCTCCCACAAAAACAACGCCCTGCGGTTCAGCCGCCGCTGACTCTGGCAAGACTCGCTCCAACAACCAGAACGATCGCTGGCAAGTGGCGCACACTTACTCGCGCCGAAGGCGGTCGGCTGCAACCGCTTGTTGGGCGGCGGTACGTTCCGCATTAGATTGCTTGACAGCGCAAATCAATTTAGAGAAGAGATACTTCTCTGTCGCGGTGACTTGAACTCCCGTGCTTTGCAGTATCTCCACCCAATCATACCTGAGAAACTGCGGCATTTGACTTGGCTCAAAGATCTTCAACTGAATGGAGAGCACAAGTCTCTTCAGGAAGCCCTCTTCGCGCTCGTAGTCAACGATATACAGTTTGCCTGATTCCTTGAGTACACGACACATCTCTTTCAGTATGCCCAGCATCAGGTCATAATCCAACTCATGTAGTCCAAACGAAATCATAGCAATATCAAACTCGCCATCGCGGAACGTCATTCTAGTTGCGTCCATTTGGCGAATAGAGATATTCCGTATGCAGCGTCTCCGAATCTTCTTCTCAGCCACAGCAATCATATCGGGGGACAAGTCCACTCCGACAATTTCATTTCGGTTGTTTACTTCCGCAACAGCTATCGCGCTGTTTCCAGTCCCGATGCATACATCCAAGATGTGCAAATCTTCGTTTGGTATCTTCCGTGCCAGAGCATATCGAGGGTTCCCCTTTTCGTTCAATAGAAGAGGTATTTCAAACAAATCATAGAAAGTGGCAAGCAACTTGAACTTGAGTTTGACTTGTCTCTCGTAGTCTTCCATGTTAGACCCTTTTGTGTTGAGCCGCCCAACTCGGCGTTGGTCGCCGATCAAAAAGGTTTTAGCGGGGCGCTGTGGGCGGGTCAGGCATCTTGGGCAGACCCGCCCTCTGTCAACCTAATCGCCCTCGACAGGAAGGTTGCGCCCCGCTTTGGCCCAAACTAGTTTGGGCTTAAGTCATCCCCATGGAGGGCGATGTCTCGCGCTTACTTGGTCTGCGGTTGCCCGAAAACCTGATAGCCCGCCAGGATCGCGACCACGGCGCCCAGGATGATGCTGGTCCGCAACGCCGTCGCGTGCGCGCTAAAGCCCAACACGAAAGGCGCAATCACCGTCAACACGCCTGCGATGCCGGCGACCCAGTACTCCCACTTGCCCACATCCTTTGCCAGGGCTTTGACGACCGACACTACCACGACGACCGCGCCCAGGATGATGCTGGTCCAATTTGCCGTGGCGTTGGCGCCGTAGCCCAGGATAGAGGGAGCCAAGATGAGCGCCAGACCCAGAATGCCCGTGAGCCAGTACATGGTTCCTCCTTTTTCTTTTCGTGCGAGAAGTTCATCTGCCGATCACGGGTACCCGCTATTCAAGGGCGTGCGCACGCCCTCCAAACCGATCACAGTTCACGATAATCAACCAGTTCGATTTCAGGAACGGCCATCAATTTGCTCATCAACCAGCGACGACGGCGACAGTCCACGGTCACGAGTACGCGTCGCCCTGGATCGCGGCGCACGGCTTGCAACACGTTGTTCACGATTGCCTGATTCGCATCGTCCCACACATGCCGTGTCTCCGCCCCGCTGACCCGAATGTTGACCGCACACATTCCATCGCAGACCGTATCGAAAATTCCAGAGTTGACGTCGTCGGGCCCCTTGGCGAATCGCTGCAAGAATCGCTGCAAGCCGTTCAAGCGTCGCACGATAAATCCACGCACGCTGAGCAGCGAGCCACCGCGCGGGACGATGTGTCCCCGATCATTCGAGCCACCCACCGGCACGATGACGATCCCTGTTCGGCGTGACAGGGGCACGAGCGTTCCCTCGTACTCGGGTGCGGCTTTGCTCAGGTCGCCTGTCTGCCAATCGTCGGGATGAATCTCGGCGCAGAGCAAATCAGGTTGGATCATCTTGACCAGTCGGCGCAGCAAATTCAGATCGTATTGAATCGGTTCCTGATGCAGATCCGCAAGCAACCCCAGCACGGCTACGCGACTCTTGCTGACGGCTTGTCCTGTCACGTGCACAGTCTAAACCTCTCCGCGCTCTGTCACAAGCGCAAGACCACTGATTTCCATATCTGAAACATTACCGTGAGATGCATCAGGAAAATTACGGATGCTCCATCGGCGACGCCCAGCCCTCGCGCACGGCGATGAGCGCCGCCTCGGTGCGCGAATGGACGTTCAACTTGGCGTAGATGTGTGCGAGATGACTCTGAACCGTGCGCACACTGATGAAAAGTGTTTGGGCGATGTCTTGATCGCTCAAGCCGCGTGCGAGGTGAACGAGGATGTCGCGTTCGCGGTGGGTCAAGTCATCCAGCGCGGGCGTGGAATCCCCAGAATGTCGTATACCCAGGTGAGACAGCAAGCGCGGCACAATCGTCGCGCGCAACATCAGTTCGCCGCGATACACCGTGTAAATCGCACGCAGCAATTCGTCGGGTTCAGCGTCCTGCGGCAGATAACCCGTCGCACCCGCCGCGAGCGCGGCTTGAACGTGATCGGGACGAATGTCCGATGAAATGATGAGCACGGGCAAAACGGGTTCAGTTGCTTTGAGGCGTTGCACGCAGGCGACACATTCTTGGTTGTCCGAATAATGCGCGACGATGACGACTTGCGCACGTGTCTGCCGCAACGATTCGAGCGCGGCGTCTGCGTTCGCTGCGAACCCGACCACGCGCAAGTCCTCATCTTGCTCGACGACAAGTCGCAGTCCCTCGCGCGCCAATCCGCGCGGAGTGACGATTAGGATGTTCAGTTCTTTCGGAATCGTGTTCCGCTTCGCCATCATGCATCGAACGAATATCGTACGCTACGTCTTCCGCGTATCCTCAATTTTCAACGCCTTGATTTGCCTGCCCAAGTCTACGTCCGTTTCGATTTCCAAAATCAAATTGCCATTCGCGGTATTCACGCGCAATTCGGGATACGCTGCGAAGAGCGGGTTCCGCACGTCATCTGCGCTCACGCCGCGCCCTTCCACGCGCACCGTCAAGCGATCGGTCAATTCCGCCTTGTCCAAGCGCAGCACGATACGCCCGCTCGTCCCCGCGACCTTGGCCACGGCATCGGCGATGACGTGGCCGAACAAATTCATATCGCCCGCGACAAACATATCGTCGGTGCGTCCCGCGAGTTGCACCGCGTTGAATGGCAGCGGACATGGACAGTCTGCCCAACGTCCGCGATCGCCTGAACGATAGCGCACGAGCGGCATCGCCTCGCGCGTCAAGCTCGTGAATACGAGTTCGCCTTCGTCGGCGGGTTCGCCCGTTTCGGGATTGACGATTTCCGTGACGAGGTGCAGGTCGTTCATGTTGAATGCGGTACATTCGGGGAGCGCAATCGTCTGCGCGCCGCCGATTTCCGTCGAGCCGTAACTGTCGTACACCGCCGCGCCCCAGTATTCGCGAAAGCGTGTTTTCTGTTCATTGGTCAGCACTTCGCCGCCGAGCAGGATCCGTTCAAGTTTCGGACGATATCCCGCGCGTTCCGCCTCGCGCGTTAGCGCGGTCATGTACGACGGCGACGACATCACCACGTTCGGCTCGAATCGCTGCAGCCATTTCAAAGTTTCCTGCGGGTCATCCGCGCCGACGGGAATTGGCAAGCCGCCCGCACGCTCGACGACGCGCTGCGCCGTTGCCGATCCCATCCACAAACCGTGACTCATCGGCAGCGCGATCAGCGTGACGAGGCGACCAGGGTGTCCCACGCGCAGCGCGACCGCGTCGAGATTCGTCAGCGTTTGTAGATCGCGAAACGAGTAATACACGCGCTTGGGTTCGCCCGTCGTCCCTGACGTGGTAAATACCGCGGCGAGTTCGTCTTCGGCCACACACAAAAAACGCCCCCAGTCGCGAATGTCTTTCGCCGTGGTGAAGGGCAATCTCCGCAAATCGTCCAGCGCGCGAATGTCCGATGGTTGTACACCGACGCGGTTGAACATCTCGCGGTAATACGGCGAGTGGCGGTAGACGTACTGCATCGTGCGGCACAGTCGGCGGGTTTGAATGTCGCGCACGCTCCGCGTCGCTGCGTCGTTCTCGCGCTCCAGGAATGTTTCCGCGAGACGCGCGGCGCGTCTCACCGTCTTTGGCGAGGTGGTGCGAAGTTCAAATTCGCGCAGTGTGCGGTCAAACAATGCAACCATCATTGGACTTGCTTTTCAACGCATCACGGACGGCAAAAACCGTCCCGTGCGTTTCATGTACTGGCGATAGGCATCGCCGAATTTTTCGATCATCGCGCTCTCTTCCCTCGGGACGCGCAGCAAGACAATCACACACAGCCCGACGAGCGGAACACCGCCGACGAGCCAATTTCGCGTGAGGAGCAGAATCGCCAACAGAGAAAGAAATAGTGCCGTGTACATCGGGTGGCGCACGTAGCGATAAGGTCCCCTCGTCACCAGCGTATGCTCCCGGCGTATATGGAGCGTCGGGGAAAAATTACTCCCGAGAGCGAGTTGTGTCCACGCGAGGAGTGGAAGACTGATCGCGCCCAGCGCAACGCCCAGCCACTGTAACCAATGCGGCAGCGGCAGTTCCGCCCACGCCAGAACCTGCGGGCGAACAATGTAGAATAAGACGCCGAGGAAAAATATCGCTCCGATGAGAGCGCGGAGCGCGATATTCAGCTTGCTTTCCTTGTATTCAACGCGTCCCTGCACTAGGCGGGCGCGCCATTGGAAATATACACGGATCACAGCAAAGAACACGAAGAAGATGACAAAGACGCTGTGAAAAAATGTTTGGCTCATTCTCAAATGCCGTGTCAACAAACCATCTATACTTTCACAAAGTTCGCCGTGAAAAAGTACCACGACCCATGCAGGGCTTGCAGTCGAAAGCGCGCCGTCTCTGCTAAACCTTTCACCGTCGCGCGAGATTGATAGTGCGGGTCGGGGAAAAGTTCGGTGATCGAAAGTGTCCCACCTGGTTTCAGCGCGGCATAGCACTGCCGCAGTGCCGCCGCGCGATCTGGGATTTCGCCCAGCACGGTGCAGAAATAGATCACGTCAAAACTATCTGGCGGGAACTGCGGTTGCGTCGCATCACCCAGAATCGCCGTCAAGTTCGACACGCCTGCCTGCGCCGCGCGTGTTTTCAATCGCTCAAGCATCCCAGGTTGAATATCCAGTCCGACCACTTCTCCGCCAGGCAGGACACGCTGCGCCGCGGGAATGAGCAACCGCCCGGGTCCGGGTCCGATTTCCAACACGCGCAGACCGGGTTGCAGTCCGATGCGATCCAAAGTCGTCTGCGTGCCCAGGAGTTGATGCACTCCCGAACCTTCCAGAAACCCAGCCAGCCAGGTGGGGCAAGGGAGCGCACGGCGACGACTCGCCCACCGCCACAGCAGACTTATGAGTACCAGTGCGAGCGCGAACAGACCAAAGATTCTGACGATTCTCATGTTCGACTCCGTGATGTGTGCGAGATTACTCTTCCACCAATGGGTCGCTATCCTTCCGCTTGAAGCCAATCAGCATCAAGAAAACGACGCCCAACACTATGAAACTGTCCGCCAGGTTGAAAGTGGGCCAGCGCGACACCCCGAGGCCCACGTCCAAGAAGTCGGTCACACGCCCATCGGGTAATCGGTCGGCAAAGTTGGCGATGGCGCCACCAAGGATCAGTCCAATGGCCAACCCAGCCGTATTAGAAAATTCGCCGCCGCGCAGCTCGCCGACGAGCCAGACGGTCAGCCCCACGATGATCATGCCCGCGGCGACGAGCGGCAGCACCCCGCCGTTGGCAAATAGACCGAAGGCGACCCCCGCGTTGTATCCCAGCGTCAAACGAAACAACTCTCCGATGACTGGCATCGGTTGGTAGAGTCCAAGCGCCTGTTCTGCCCACGCTTTGGTCAGCACATCTAATGCTAGCGCGATCAAGAACGTCGGGAGCAACCATAGACACGACTTCATTGGGTCAACACCTTTATGTCCGTTGCCGCAACAAGCGTGCCGAGTTTGCGAGGATTCCCAAATCGGGCAGGGATTGGGCGGCGGCCGCCAACACGGGCGGCAGGAAACCGAGCGCGGCAAGACTCAGCCCCAGTATATTGTACACGGCCGTGAACCCGATGTTGCCCTTGACGACGCGCATGGTGCGCCGCGCGATGCGTACGGTCTCTGGAACGAGCGACCAGTCCTCCCGCATGAGGGCGACATGGGCGGCTTCCACCGCGACATCCGTTCCCGCGGCTCCCATCGCGACGCCGACGTCCGCCTGTGCGAGAGCCGGCGCATCGTTGACACCGTCGCCCACCATCATCACGATGTGTCCTTGGGCCTGGTACTCTTTGACGATGCGGATCTTGTCCTCGGGCAAGAGGTTGGCGCGGAAAGCGACGCCAATCGCTTTCGCCAGGGCCGACGCAGTGCGTTCGTTATCGCCGGTGAGCAGCTCGATGTGACGGATGCCCAAAGTACGGGCTTCGGCGAGTGCGGACGGAACCTCGGAACGGAGCGTATCTTGGGCGGCGAGCACGCCGGCGAGAGCTTCGTTCACGCTCACCCATAAGAGAGTTTTGCCTTGCGACTGCAGTTCGGCAGTAGCCGCGGATGGTTCTCGCCCAGCGACCAACCGTTGGTTGCCTACCCCGACCCGCGCGCCGTTCACCGCGGCGCGGACCCCCAGGCCCGGCAGGCTCTCGAACCCATGCGGCTCCGATAGGGTGAGCCCGCGTTCGTGCGCCAGGGAGCGCACAGCTTCGGCCAGCGGATGCTCCGAATACCGCTCGGCACTCGCCGCAAACGTCAGGACCTCGTCCTCGGATAAGCCGTTCAGAGGCACGACATCCGTGAGCTGTGGCCTGCCCAGGGTCAGCGTGCCCGTCTTGTCGACCAGGAGCACATCCGCCCGCGCCAGGGTTTCGAGATACTTGCCGCCTTTGATGAGCACGCCGCGCTTGGCGGCCGCTCCGATCGAAGCGAGCATCGCGATGGGCGTCGCGAGAGCGAACGAACACGAGCAAGCCACGACCAGCACCGCCGCGGTCGCCAGCGGATCGCGACGAATCAAGAACGTGAGGAATGCGATTCCGGCGACGACCGGCAAATAATAGCTGGAGAATCGGTCGGCCACCGTTTGAACGTTGGCGCGGTGCGCTTCAGCTTCCTCCACCATCTTGATCACGCGTCCAAAGGTGGTATCGGCGCCCGTGTGGTCCGTCCGAACGCGCAGGCTACCTAACTTGGCAATAGATGCCCCGTACACTCTCGCGCCGGCGCCGGCTTCCACCGGCATGCTCTCGCCGGTGATCGTCGACTGGTCCACCGTGGCCTGACCTGAGAGTACCGTGCCGTCCACCGGGATCTGGTCACCCGGACGTACGATCACGATGTCGCCCACTTGAACCTGATCGATGGGGACCTGTTCCTCTTTCCCCTCGCGCTCGACGCGCGCGGTCTGCGGTGCCATCGCCGTGAGATCTTTGACTGCCCGGCGGGCGCGCTCGGTGGTGAAGCGCTCGGCATAGTCGCCGACGCGCATAAAGAACACGACGACGAGCGCCGTCGCCCATTCACCGACCGCGACTGCAGCGAGCACGCCCAGGGTCATCAGGGTATGCGAGAGCACCTGCCGTTTGAGCGTGGCGCGCAGGACATTCAGAAAGATCGGGTATCCCCCGACGAGAATGGCGGCGAGCCACAAGTACCAGGGAACCCGGTCAGTGAGCTGCTCAAAGAGCCCTAACCATTCGCCGACGACGGCGACAAACACCACCAGGCCGAAGACAATGCCGAAGAGGGTCAACACCGGCCGAGTCACGTCGCCGATGGGATGAAAAGTCGACGGGGCCATGGGTGCCACGGCGGCCTCGGGCACCGAGTACCCGGCGCCTTTCACAGCCTCGCGGATCATAGGCAGGGTGACCAATTGCGGATCGAGGACGAGGACCGCTTTTTCGGACGCGAGAAAGACATCGACCTTTTGCACGCCCTCGAGTCCCGCCAGGGCGTGCTGAACGTGCTGCGTACATTCGGTGCAGTCCATTCCCTTGACCGGCACCTGAATTGTCTGTATCTGTGCCATATCTAAATTCCTCCTAAGACCACTGGCGTCCCCACATCATCACAAAGACGCCGACCAGCGCGATCGCGGCGCCAATCACATCAAAGCGGTCGGGGCGCCAGCGGTCGAACACCATTCCCCACAGAATCGAGAGCACGATAAAAATTCCACCGTAAGCCGCGTAAACGCGCCCAAACGCGGCTTCGCTTTGCAGCGTGGGAATCACGCCGTAGAAAAATAGAATCACACCACCGACGGCTCCCAGCCCCAGTCCTTTGTTCTCACGCAACCATTGCCACACCAAGTATCCGCCGCCGATTTCGGCGAATCCTGCCAACACGAACAGCGCAAGCGACCTAAGGATCGCGCTCAAACCGATCATCGTTTTTGTCTCCCCTCCGCGTTTCGCGCCAAGCAACGCCCACGGCACGAACCTCTGGCAGGCGCGCTCCGTATGCCTGTCGTTCAGCGGCGTATTTTTCTGCTACCCTTCGAAATGCGTTTCATCGCCTGGCACCCGATCTTGGGACTCTAGCCTGGCTGAGGTGCCTTGACGACGGTGTATTGTAACGGGTGCATTCGTACACCCCGCGGGCCACATCGGAGAGCAGAGACTCGCCCAGCTCGAGTAGTTCGCCCACACGATCGTCGCTCAGATGATAATTGACGTAGCGGCCTTCGTGTTCTGCAGCCACCAGCCCACAATCGCGCAAACAGGCGAGATGATTGGAGGCGTTGGACTGGGAGAGACCGGTTTTCTCGAGGATGTCGGTGACGGTCAGGGGACCCTGACGGAGGACCATCAGGATGCTGAGTCGCGAGGGATCGCCAAAACCACGGAATAGCTTCGCCTGGAGGTCAACGGCCTTGGGATCGGCATGCAGGTACATGGGACTCCTGTTCATTCATCATCATATCATCAACCAATGATATTATACTCCGAAAGACGAGACGTGTCAATCCGAACGAGATGACCCCGTCGTCTCGCTCGTGGAAGACTCACGAAAGGATTCACTTGGCGTAGATCGGCGGAACAAGCCGCCAGATAGCGCGGGCGCATCTGGCTGTCCTCGTCCGGCGACGCGTGTCGCGAGGTAGGTTTGGGCCCGCTCTCCACAGAGGCGCGGGGAACTGGGCTCTCAGGTGCGCCGACGGCGCACAAAGAGATGCGCTATCAGCAGGGGGAGTAGTCGTACCAGACAGTCACTAGATCTGAAGCCTGGGTATCGGACTTGTCTGGAAATACCCACAGGTACACCCATCGATACCCGTGCTTGGTGTAATCCATGCGCTTTTTGTCCACGAGCAAGGTTCCCTGGGAGGATTCGTCGACATGGTCTTCCGTCCAACCGTACAGAGGCAAGGACATCGCTTGCCGGTAGAAAGCCAATACAGCTGCCGCGGGCTGATCACACCGATAATAGGTCCAATACCCCTCTGAGGTGCGCGTATTGACCTCCCTCCAGTCGGAAGGGTCCTGTTGCTCCCAGGAAAAGTCGATCGCTTTCTCCAAACTTTGGGCGCCTTGGCACGCAGGCACATCCGGCGGTGTGAGGCGATCTTGCATCGCGCCGATCGGCTTGGGTAGAGTGTATACCGTCGGATTTTGCGCCGCAGCGGGCGTGAGCGTTGGCAGCGCGAACGGCGTACGTTGGTCGGGCGCGGCGGAACCGATCGATGGAACGGGCAAGAGAGTCGCGGTCGCCGGCGAGGCCATCACCGGAAGGGAGGGCGGAGTCGGCGGGACGGTCGCCTTCAAAATACTCACGCGCAGTTCTACCTGCGCTTCCGGTGTCGCTGGATCGTTGCTGCGAATGTAGATCACGCGCAGGAGGTTGCCGTAGAGATCGTCCTCGATGGGATCCAATGTCACCCGCAGTGCTGCCGAGCCGCCCGGAGGAATCGTGTCCTGGTCCATTGTCGCCTTGGTACATTCACAGGAGGTGCTGATCTTTTCAATCCGCAGCGGACTGCCCCCCAGATTGCGAACGGTGTAGCTGACTTGCAACAACTGTTGCGGCACCTCGCCCAGATCCTGGGCCGGCGGCTCGACGCTGACACGCGGCGGTGCGCCGCCGCATGCGGTGAGCAAAATGACGACCACCCCCACGACCATTCCGAACGCACGCATGTAGTTGACAGCGAACACACGCTCACTTGGATTGTGCATGGGTAGCCCCTTTCGACATCTCACATCTCACACGAAGTTCTCTACGCTTCTATCCGGAACGCCCGCCGCGCTCCACGCACATTAGCTCCCATGGATTTCGCTGACATTTCTCCATCCGTTGTACATCCACCACACTTTCGCATCACGTTCCATGTACAGCGTCGGAGCGCAGGGCGTGAAGGTCCCTCTTGCGGTCTCTTCGGGGAACAGCGGCGGACTCGTATGCCGAGCCAAGCGTAGCGCGGACCCGGATGGAACACCCCGATAAGGCCCAGACCCACGGTTGCAGCCACGATGTAAGGATGCGCAGACTTGATGCACAGCGCGCTACGGCGTTACTCACGGCTGCTCTTCCTGGTCAGCCAAGCTGACCGACTCGAGTTGAATTGTCGCATGCGCGATGCCAAATTCATCTTTGAGTCGCGCGTTCAGGCGCTCCAAAATCCGCTGCCCCTGCCGCGGGTCCGTTCCCGCAACCAGCACCACGTGTGCGCTCAATGACACCATTCCCGACGTGATCGTCCAAACGTGAAGGTCATGGACTGCGGCGACTTCTGGGATGGAACGCATCGCCTCCTCGACGGCCTTCAGGTTGATGTGGGAGGGCGTGCTTTCCAGCAGAACATTGACGGCTTGCAGGATCAGCCCAACAGTCCGCGGCAGGATGAAGAGCCCGATCAACACACTGAAAATCGGGTCGGCGTAATACCAACCCGTTGCCAACATAATCACGGCTGCGAGGATCACCCCCAGCGAGCCGAGCGTGTCGCTGACCACTTCGAGGAACGCGCCCTGTACATTCAGACTCTCTGTCGAGCCGCGGCGCAGATTCCAGATACCGATCAGATTCACGACCAGCCCGACACCCGCGATGGCGAACATCGGGAGGCTGGCGACTTCTGGCGGGCTGGAAAAGCGCCCCCATGCCTCGTACAGAATAAAGAACGCCATAACGAAGAGAACGACGGCATTTGCGAGCGCGGCGAGAATCTCAACCCGATAGTAGCCAAAGGTCTTCTGGGGCGTCGCAGGTCTCTGTGCCATCCACATGGCGAACAGCGCGAGTGCGAGCCCGCCGACGTCGGTAAGCATATGGGCCGCGTCGGCGAGTAACGCCAGACTATTGGTCGCAATCCCTCCGGCGGCCTCGATCACGAGGTAGGCCAAATTGAGCGCGAAGGTGACACGCAGCGCGCGACGATGCTGCGCCGCGGCAGATGGAGTTCGAGTCATCGTGTTTTCCTCACCGCTGGCGAGCTCAATGAATGGGCCTCTCGTGCGCTCGGCATCGTGCCCGCATGAGCATCGCATGGGGTAGTGCGAACCGAGTTACCAAGCGCCCTTGCGCCCGCTGAAGTAGCCGCGCCACCTTCGTTGTGGCGCATATGAGGACGCGATTAGTTATGTCGTCATACTGCAACAAGGGGCGACTCCGCCACAACTTTCTGAGACCACGCGACATCCGCGTTCTCACCTACGCGCAGCTCTGCGCCTCCGACGTGTCCCTCAAGGGCGAATCAACCGATCTCGAGGACACGCTGTCCGATCCTAGAATCCCACTGCCGCACAGGAATTTCGCGGCCAAGGAGTTGAACCTGTCCGGCTGTTCCTCATGGGGCAAGTGACCGCAGGCGGGCAGCGTCGCCACTTGCGCGTTGCGGATGCGCTGGCCAAACTCGCGCGCCATCTTCAAGGAGTGGATGGAATCGGCCACACCCCACAGGACCAAGGCCGGTGCCGTGATTCGTTCCAGATTGGCTTCGACCCAACGCGGCTGCCAAAGCCTTTCCACCCTCAATTGTGCCTTCCACGCACCGGGGCGATGCAGTGGTTCATAGTACGCCAACACCACATCATCGGTTACCTGCGACTCGTCGTACACCATTCCGCGCAGACTGCTACCTACCATCCGCCGCGTCACGAAAGGCTTGAGCGCCTCCCCAATCAAGGGCAGTCGCACTACGCGCCACAGCCATGGCTTGTGGTGCGGCACACCGCAAGTGGATGCCAATATCAGCGCGCTCACTCGTTCCGGATGGCGGATGGCGAAATCCAGTACGGGCGGCCCGCCGGCAGAACTGGCGATAAATGCCGCCTGCTGGATTTTCAGAGTGTCAAGCAACTGGCCCAAGAACCTGGACTGCCCTTCGATGGAGTAGTCGTTATCGAGCGCCAAGTCCGAATATCCACTGCCCGGCAGATCGGGAGCGATAATCCGATAGCCCGCTGCAGCGAAGGGTTCGAATTGATGGCGCCAAGTATAGGACCACGCCTGGCCACCATGGACCAGCACGACCACGGCACGACCACTTCCGCCATCCACAAGGTGGATCTTCAAGCCATTGACCTTAAGCACGTAACAGAGTCCCAGGGGTGGGTGGCTGTTTTCGCACGTCGGCGCAAGATTCATTGTTGCCTCCGAGACAAAAATGAGCATGGCGATCACTACCGCCTGCCCACCGCCGACTCTACCGCCGAACGCAGCAACCGATAGTCGCTCCCGCCTTCGATGAGTTGCCCGTTGACGAAAACGGTCGGAGTGCCGCGCACGCCCTTTTGCCGACCTTCGGCGGTTTCCTGCTGCACCTTGGAAGTGTACGTGCCCGCGGCCAGGCATTGACTAAACTGCGCGGTGTCTAGTCCCAGGTCAGCCGCGAATCGCTGCAGGTTCTCTTTGCTAAAGGCGCCGACGTTCTCGCCCCCCTGCTTTTCAAAGAGCTTGGCATAGTAATCCCAGAAACGTCCCTGCTCATTGGCACACTCGGTTGCCTCCGCCGCCCAGACCGATTCGTTGCCGACGAAAGCCATGTGCCGAAAGGCAAACCGTACTTTGCCCGTTTTGACGTATTCTTCTTCGAGCTGGCGCGCCGCGCCAGTGGCAAATTGCCCACAGCCCGGTCACTGAAAGTCGCCGTACTCCATCACGGTGACGGGAGCGCCGGGTTCGCCCTTACTCTTGTCGAGATTCACCTTGGTCGGCGCCGACGCGTTGTCGCCGCGATTCGGAAACCACAATACGACAGCCAGAACCAGTGCCAACAATCCAATCGCCAGCCCAATCACCCAGTAACGCTGGGGCAGTCCCCGCGTTCGTTCACCGCGCGGTTTTCTTCGCTTTGACATGTTTCTCCTAAAGCAGCCAGAGGAGTAAGCCCAACCCCAGGGCGGCCATCACACCACCCGTGGTACCGCGCACCTGCCGTGAGGACGACCGTTCCCACGCTTGAATCCTCGCGCCCAGCACAGGATTCAGTGAAAGACCCAGGACGACGACGAGAGGCAGGATGAACATGAGATTGTAGAGCGCGAGATATCCCAGACCTTCCCAGAAACCGGTTTGACTGCCCAGCAGGCCAAGAATCGCGACGTATGGCCCGGCCGAGCATGGAAAACTTTCCAGGCCCATCAGGGTACCGAGAATCAACGAAGCCGGCAGCGTGGCGCGATACATCCACTTTTTCAATCCTTCCTTGCCCACTTCGGGAATCTCCAGCCGAATCGGAAA
>JAMDCU010000104.1 GCA_023489485.1 Chloroflexota bacterium | reverse complement strand
CGCGTCAAGACTCTGCATCCTGCGATCCACGGCGGCTTGCTCGCACGTCCCACCGAGACCGACCGCTCCGAGCTGCGTTATCTTGGCTGGGATTATATCGACCTCGCCGCCGTCAATCTCTACCCCTTTGAGGAGACGGTCGCGAAGCCGAACGTTTCGCTCGCGGAAGCGATCGAGAATATCGACATTGGGGGAGTAACACTCATCCGCGCGGCTGCCAAGAACTATGCCCGGGTGACGCTCGTCACTGCTCCCGCAGACTATCCAATGGTCCTCCAGGCATTGCAGGGGGGTGGCATAAGCGAAGAGACGCGCCAGCGTTTGGCCATCAAAGGATTCGCACTCACCTCGCATTATGATGCCGCGATTACCGACTATCTTTCCCACAGCGGCGCCTTGCGCATCGCGGCATATCCTGTGCAGAATCTCCGTTACGGGGAAAATCCCCATCAGAGTGCCACCCTCTATTCCTACTCGCCCGGTGTGGGCCCGCTCGGCGGCAAGTTTCTGCAGGGGAAAGAACTCTCGTACAATAATCTGCTCGACCTCGACTCGGCCTGGCGAACAGTAGTCAGTTTTGGCGACCCAACCATTTGCATCGTCAAGCACCTCTCGCCTTGCGGCGTCGCATCCGCACCTCAATTGGCGGATGCCTTCAAGGCCGCTCTCGCCTCCGACCCAATTTCTGCTTTCGGGGGCGTTGTGGCATGCAACAAGCCTTTTGATGCGCCCACGGTCCAAGCCATGGGCGATCTGTTCGTCGAATGCATCGCCGCCCCGGGCTTTGCCGACGATGCGCGTGAGCTCTTGGCCAAGCGCAAGAACTGTCGATTGCTTGAAATGTCCGATCTCACTCTCCAGCCGCGCTTTGAGGTGCGGAGTGTCAATCACGGACTGCTGCGCCAGGATGTGGATCTCGGCGATCCGGCGAATACCGAGTGGAAAGTCGTCTCCAGGCGTCAGCCGACCGAGGCGGAGTGGAAATCGCTCCGCTTTGCCTGGCGTGTCTGCCAGCAAGTCAAGTCGAACTCGATTGTCTTTGCGCGGGATACGGCCACTGTTGGCATTGGGGGCGGACAACCCAATCGTGTGGACTGCGTCCGAATTGCCGCGGAACGCGCCGGAGGTCGAGCGAACGGCGCGGTCATGGCTTCGGATGCCTTTTTCCCCTTTCCCGACTCGGTCGAGGTCGCGGCCAAGGCGGGCATCACCGCCGTCGTTCACCCGGGCGGGTCGGTCCGCGACGCGGATTCTCTCGCCGCGGCCGATGCTGCGGGCATGGCGATGGTCATTACAGGCGTACGCCATTTCAGACACTAGAGACCATCAGGCATCCCATACCTTGAAGATACCGGATGTCTTTGGATCTCCACTCAGGAGGATGCGAAACCAATGAATGAGGATCTCTTTACCGAAAACGAAGCGCTCACCTTCGACGATCTGTTGATCGTCCCGGGCTATACCGAGGTCCTGCCCGACCAGACGGACGTGAGTGCACGCCTCACCCGCAACATCCTGCTCGGCATCCCGATTCTATCGGCGGCCATGGATACGGTGACTGAGGCTCGGAGTGCACGCCTCACCCGCAACATCCTGCTCGGCATCCCGATTCTATCGGCGGCCATGGATACGGTGACTGAGGCTCGCCTCGCGATCGCCCTTGCGCGCGAGGGCGGCCTGGGGATCATTCACCGGAACATGCCGATCGAGCGCCAGGCAGAGGAGGTGGACAAGGTCAAGCGGTCGGAATCGGGGATGATTGTCGATCCGGTGACGCTGTCGCCGTCCGCGACCCTTCAAGACGCCGAAGACCTGATGGCGAATTTTCACATCAGCGGTATTCCTATCACCCAAGGGAAAAAGGGCAAGTTGGTCGGCATTCTGACCAACCGTGACCTTCGTTTTTCCAGCGCTTCGGACTTGAAACGCCCGGTGAGCGAATTCATGACCAGCCGGAATTTGATCACTGCCCCGGTTGGCACAACCCTCGAGCAAGCCAAGGCCATTCTGCAGCAGCATCGTATCGAAAAACTTCCGCTCGTGGATGACGAAGGCGATCTCAAAGGGCTGATCACGGTCAAGGATATTCAAAAGAAACGCGATTATCCGAGCGCCGCCACGGACTCAAAGGGACGCTTGCTCGTCGGCGCCGCGGTCGGCGTCGGTGCAGATTTGGAGGCACGGGCAGGAGCACTGGTGGAAAAGGGCGTCGACGTCGTCGCCGTGGATACGGCTCACGGCCACTCGGCGGGCGTCCTGCGCGCGGTCGAGCGTATCAAAAAGAACTGGCCCGATCTCCCGGTGCTCGCCGGGAATGTGGTAACCCCACAAGGGACCGACGCGCTCATTGCCGCCGGCGCAGACGGAATCAAAGTGGGAGTGGGGTCTGGCTCCATTTGCACGACCCGCGTCATTTCAGGCGCCGGAATGCCGCAGATGACCGCGATTTTCGAGTGTGCACGCGCGGCGCATGCAAAAGGCATCCCGATCATCGCCGACGGTGGGATCAAGTACAGCGGCGACATTACCAAAGCCATTGCGGCAGGCGCAGATGCCGTCATGCTTGGCGGCCTCCTTGCCGGCCTCGACGAATCGCCGGGCGAGCTCGTTTTGTATGAGGGGAGACAATTCAAGCAGTATCGCGGCATGGGCAGTCTCGGCGCCATCCAAGGCTATGGCAAAGACCGCTATGCCAGCGGACAGGGGAGCGGCAAGCTGGTCCCCGAAGGAATTGAGGGCATCGTTCCCTATCGGGGCACGATGCACGACTATGTCTACCAACTCGTCGGAGGCCTCCGCTCCGGCATGGGCTATGCGGGGGCGGCCACGCTAGATGATCTGAAGAACAAAACGCGTCTACGCCGCATCACGAACGCGGGCCTCATCGAGAGCCATCCGCACGACGTGACCATCACTCGCGAAGCGCCGAACTATCAATCGAGAGTATAGCCTCCCGACCTCCAATGGAAGAATCGGACAAAGCCACCGCGTCACGGCTCCGTCCGATTTTCTTTTCCAGAGAGAACAAGTGCACCGGCTCTCGTCACTTTACTCCGGGGTCTCGGCCGCCCTTATCTCGCCGCCTCTCGATCCCGATAGTGTTCCTGCAAACTCTTGACCTTTAGCTCCTTCGCCCCCAGCGCCCGGATGGCACCCGCGGCCGCTGCCGTGGCCGACAGCGTCGTCAGGAGCGGCACTCGGTAGCGGATCGCTGCGCGACGAATCTCTTCCCCATCGCTGTAGGAACGCTGTCCCAGCGGCGTATTGACGATCAGTTGAATATCCCCGCGTGCAATCGCATCGACAATGTGGGGCGAGCCCTCGGAGACCTTGTTGATCGTTTCGACCTGCAGCCCCACGCGTCGCAGCCATTCCGCGGTCCCGCCGGTCGCCGCCAGATCGAACCCCAGCCGTTTGAAATCTCGTGCCGGCTTGACGATCGCCCCCTTGTCGAAATCATTCACGCTCAGCAAGACCCTGCCCTTGAGCGGCAGTCGACCTCCTGCTCCCATTTCTGCCTTGGCAAAGGCGTGCCCAAAGCTCGAAGCATGCCCCATCACCTCGCCCGTGGACCGCATTTCCGGGCCGAGCCGAATCGGCGTGCCTTGCAGCTTGTCGAATGGCAGGACGACCTCTTTAACGAAGAAACCATCCACGCGCGGTTCTGCAGTAAACCCGAGCCGCTCGAGCGTCTCCCCCGCCGCCACTTCCGCGGCAAGGCGCGCAAGCGGCACGCCCGTCGCTTTGCTCACAAAGGGCACGGTCCGGCTTGCCCGGGGATTGACTTCCAAGACATAGACCACTTCATCCTTGATCGCAAATTGCGCATTCATCAAACCGCGCACGCGCAGCGCGAGGCCGATCCGTGTCACGTAATCGCGCAGAATATCGAGGTGGTATTGGGAAATCTTGAACGGAGGCAGAACGCACGCGCTGTCCCCTGAGTGCACGCCCGCCTCTTCAATGTGCTGCATGATGCCGCCGATCACTACCTTTTCTCCATCCCCGACCGCACGCGCTGTCCCCTGAGTGCACGCCCGCCTCTTCAATGTGCTGCATGATGCCGCCGATCACTACCTTTTCTCCATCCCCGACGGCATCTACGTCGATCTCAAACGCATCCTCGATGTACCGGTCAATCAAGACGGCATGCCCGGGCGCGGCCGCCGTCGCCTGCGCCAAGTAATACTCCAGCTCGCTCTCTTCGTACACGATCGCCATGGCCCGCCCTCCCAAGACGTACGATGGTCGGACCAGGACCGGGTAGCCGATGCGCGCCGCGACTGCCCGTGCTTCTGACAGGGAATAAGCAACTCCATTTTCGGGCTGTGGGATATCCAGCTCGCGCAGCAGCTCTCCAAAGCGACCCCGGTCTTCTGCGCAGTCAATCGCGTCCGGCGGGGTGCCCCAGATGGGGACGCCTGCGCGCGTCAGAGCCGTCGTGAGATTTAGCGGCGTCTGGCCGCCGAACTGGACAAGAACCCCATCTGGTCTTTCGAGAGCAATGACATCCATGACGTTCTCGTAGGTCAGCGGCTCGAAATAAAGACGGTCGGCCGTATCGTAATCGGTGCTCACCGTCTCCGGGTTACAGTTCAGCATAATGGTCTCGACGCCCATCTCCCGCAGCGCGAGGCAGGCATGGACGCAGCAATAGTCGAACTCGATGCCCTGGCCGATGCGGTTCGGACCGCCGCCTAAAATGAGCGCCTTGCGGCGAGCGCTTGGTGCCGCTTCATCTCGCGTCGCGCTGTACGTGCTGTACAGATACGGCGTGTGGGCTTCGAATTCTGCTGCACAAGTGTCCACCCGGACAAACACGGGCCGAATTTCCATCTCCTCACGACGAGATCTGCTGCACAAGTGTCCACCTGGACAAACACAGGCCGAATTTCCATCTCCTCACGACGAGACCGGACGGCGTCCTCGTCGGCGTTCGTGAGACGCGCAATTTCGCTGTCGGAAAACCCTTCGCGTTTGGCGCGCCGGAGCAGCTCCACGGTCAAGTCGGAGAGTGAGCAAGTGGCCAAGGCGCGTTCGGTCTCCACCAGGGAGTTCAACTGCTCGATAAACCAGGGATCAATCTTGGCTGCCTGCACGATCTCATCAACCGTGGTGCCGTCCCGCAGCGCGTCCGCGATCATAAAGATACGCTCAGCCGTCGGACGGGCGATCTCAGACAGGCTAAAACTCCCGGTATGGTTCGGACCGGCTCCGCCGCGTGCGCGCGGCGTAAGACCGCTAACCCCAACTTCCAGACCGCGCAGCGCCTTTTGGAGCGCCTCGCGGAACGTCCCTCCAAGCGCCATGACCTCACCCACCGACTTCATCTGCGGTCCCAGAACCGGGTCGGCGCCGGGAAACTTTTCAAAAGCCCACCGCGGGACTTTGACCACGACATAGTCGAGCGACGGTTCAAAACTGGCGGGCGTCACCTGTGTGATATCGTTGGGAATCTCGTCGAGCGTATATCCGACGGCGAGGAGAGCCGCAATCTTGGCAATTGGGAAGTCGAGCGACGGTTCAAAACTGGCGGGCGTCACCTGTGTGATATCGTTGGGAATCTCGTCGAGCGTGTATCCGACGGCGAGGAGAGCCGCAATCTTGGCAATTGGGAACCCGGTTGCCTTGGAGGCAAGAGCGGAGGAGCGGCTGACGCGCGGATTCATCTCAATCACGACCACGCGCCCGTTCTCCGGGTGCACCGCAAACTGGACGTTGCTCCCACCGGTCTCTACGCCGACTGCACTCATGACCCTCCGCGCCGCATCCCGCAATCGTTGGTACTCGCGGTCCGTGAGCGTTTGCGCAGGCGCCACCGTGATGCTATCCCCTGTGTGTACGCCCATCGGGTCCAAGTTCTCAATTGAGCACACCACGACGAAATTGTCGGCGCGGTCCCGCATCACTTCCAACTCGAATTCCTTGTACCCGAGCACGGATTCTTCGATGAGCACTTGATGCACCGGGCTGGCCCGTAGACCGCGCCCTGTCGCCTCACGCAATTCGTCTGTATTCCGGGCGATACCGGCGCCGGACCCTCCCAGAGTAAATGATGGCCGGACGAGCACAGGATAGCCGATCTGCTTTGCCAACTCCAGTGCGTCCGCAACCGAATTCACCACCCCACTGACAGGAACCTCCAGGCCCACCGACTGCATCGCCGCCTTGAACTTTTGCCGGTCTTCGGCGATTTCGATCGCTTGTCGTGAGGCGCCGATGAGTCTGACGCCATAACGGTCTAGGACGCCGCTCTCTGCCAGCTCGACGGCGAGATTCAGGCCGGTTTGGCCGCCGACGGTCGGTAGCAGCGCATCCGGCTTTTCGCGCTCGACGATCTTTTCCAGGATTTCGGGGACGAGCGGCTCGACGTAGGTAGAGTGGGCAAATTCAGGGTCGGTCATAATCGTCGCGGGGTTCGAGTTCACGAGGATGATGCGATAGCCTTCGCGCCGCAGCACCTTGCACGCCTGCGTGCCCGCATAATCGAATTCACATGCCTGGCCGATGGTGATCGGGCCTGAGCCAAGCACAAGAATCGAGGCAATATCTGTCCGTTTCGGCATCCAGGCAACCCTTCCCGTGTCTCTAGGTCTCGCCCATGAGGGCCGTAAATTGTCCAAACAGCGCGAGGGCATCGTGTGGTCCCGGCGCTGCTTCGGGGTGAAATTGAACGCTGAACGCTCGCCGCTCGCGTGTCCGCAATCCTTCCACACACTGATCGTTCAAGTTGAGATGAGTGATCTCGACTTGTGCAGGGAGACTCCCCGGGCGGACGGCAAAGCCGTGGTTGTGAGAGGTTATTTCGACGTGTCCTGTCAACAAATTCTTGACGGGTTGGTTTCCACCCCGGTGTCCAAACTTGAGCTTGAAAGTCTCGCCGCCGAGTGCGAGCCCGAGAATCTGGTGACCCAGGCAAATCCCAAAGATGGGCACCTTCCCCAAGAGCTCACGAACCGACTGGACGGAATACGTAACCGCCGCGGGATCGCCGGGTCCGTTCGACAGGAATACTCCGTCCGGCTTGAGAGCCATCACCGCGGCAGCGGACATGGTCGCCGGGACAACGGTAACATCACAACCGCACGAGGTGAGTAGGCGCAGAATGTTGCGTTTCGTGCCATAATCGTAGGCAACTACCCGGAAACGCTGCGCAGGAGGGTTAGTGCTGAAGAGAGCATCTGAAGAGGAATACCAGCCTTGTTCGACGGCTTCAGCCCACTCGTACGGTTCCGAGCAGGTGACATGCTGGACGAGGTCGCACCCGTTCATGGAGGGTGAGGCGAGCGCCTTTTGGACCAAGCGGTCCGGGTCAGGGTTCACATTGGAGAGGGCGCCGCGCATTGCGCCCTGAGCCCGAATGTGCCGCACGAGCCCCCGCGTATCCAGGCTGGAGATGCCAACTACACCTCGCTCGGCGAGATAATCGCCTAGTGACTGCCGGGCACGCCAATTGCTGACCCGTCGGCTGGCCTCGCGCACGGCGAATCCAGACAACCAGGCCCGCTCTGACTCGTCATCCTCGGGATTCACACCCGTATTACCAACGTGCGGGGCAGTCATGACGACAATCTGGCCGTAGTAGGATGGGTCGGTCAATACTTCTTGATAACCCGTCATCGAAGTATTGAACACCACCTCGCCCGTGCGTTCCCCGCGCGCCCCGAACGCGAGGCCGGGCCACAAGGTTCCATCCTCCAGCGCAAGCAGAGCCTCTTCACCCATAACGCCTAGTATATCTCAATACTGGTCCGCCACAAAACTCGAGTCCAAATGAATCCAGTTCTCCGGGTCCGGCCGTCAAGCCGAAGGCGAAATTGAGAACGGCACATTTCATGGGCGCTGGCATTTCTCCTTCGATCAGTACGATGATCCCAAGTACGTTCACTTTGGAACGCTTCGCGTCTTGAATGACGACACCCTGTCTCCGGGCGCTATCTGGCCCATGCATCCGCACCGTGAGATCGAGGTCGTCACCTATTGCGCAGAGGGTGAATTCCGGCATGCCGATCAGCGCGGGCTGGGAAATATCCTCGAAAAAGGGTGGGTCCAGCACACAACCGTGGGGCGCGGGATGTTTCACTCGGAAGTTGATAACCGCTCTGATATCCCGATGCGCTTTATCCAGTTATGGTTCATTCCGTCCGAACCGCGTCTGGTGCCCTCCGTAGAGGTGCTGCTGTCTCCGGGCGCTATCTGGCCCATGCATCCGCACCGTGAGATCGAGGTCGTCACCTATTGCGCAGAGGGTGAATTCCGGCATGCCGATCAGCGCGGGCTGGGAAATATCCTCGAAAAAGGGTGGGGCCAGCACACAACCGTGGGGCGCGGGATGTTTCACTCGGAAGTTAATAACCGCTCTGATATCCCGATGCGCTTTATCCAGTTGTGGTTCATTCCGTCCGAACCGCGTCTGGTGCCCTCCGTACACGTGCTGCCCGCTTTCGCCACTGGCAAGTCGATTCAATCGTAAAGCGTGCAGCCGAACCGTGCCGGTGGTGGTGACTGAGCTCTCGTTTCTGCGTCAAAGATAAAAGCCGCATGGAGGTTTATCGTGTCGCTCGGATACAACCATGCCGAGGCGATTTGCCGCCTGCCCAGCTATCGTCCATGGCTTTACACTTTATGAGGAATTCCGGCCCCTGATTCCGGGGGCAAAAAGAGGTGGAGCGCCAAAGGCGAACTCGATCTGGATTAAATCCGGTCGATGGCAGAGCGTCATTCGTAGCCAAGCTGGACGTTATACTCTTATAAAAGACAAACCTCAGGAGGAGGACACCCATGGAAATGGAAGAGTATCTCCAAAAACCCGTGACCAAGCCCGATGCCGTCCGGATTGAGCGAATCGCCTCTCTAATCGGCGGGGGCGTGCTACTCTCTCTGGCTCTGGCCCGCCGCTCTCCTGCAAGCATTCCGCTTGCTCTTTTGGGCGGGGGGCTCGTTTACCACGGCGCGTCCGACGAGGACCAACTGGCGCGCCGGCTCCGTTCGTTAGGGGAGAAAGGAACAGGCACTTCGATCAGCGTCCCGCACGGGCACGGGATCTGCGTCGAGAAATCGGTCATCATCAGCCGGTCATCGGAAGAGCTGTACAACTTTTGGCGTAACCTCGAGAACCTGCCACGCTTTATGCACCACCTCGAATCCGTCCACATGCTGGACGACAGACGTTCTCACTGGGTCGCCAAGGCACCCGCAGGGACGCAAGTCCAATGGGATGCAGAGATCATTAACGATATTCCGAACCAACTCATTGCCTGGCGCTCTCTGGAAGGATCAGATATCCCAAATGCAGGCTCGGTCCATTTCGACAGGACTCCAAGCGGCCGCGGCACTATCGTCAAGGCAGAGCTCCAGTATGAGCCTCCGGCCGGCCCTGTCGGCGCAGCCTTTGCCAAGCTCTTTGGCGATGATCCCTCACGAACCGTCTATCATGACTTGCGCCGTTTCAAGCAGTTGATCGAGACGGGTGAGGTCGCTTCCACGGAAGGTCAGCCTACGGGCAGCCGGAACGTCTTGAGCAAGTTCGGAGTAGGCGTGTGAAAGCGGTCTGCTGGGCGGGAACGCACAAAGTGATCGTCGAGGAGGTGCCGGAACCGCGCATCATCAATCCGCGAGACGCAATCGTCCAGGTGTCCTCCACCGCGATCTGCGGCTCTGATCTGCATCTCTTCGACGGATACGTTCCGACGGTAGAGGTCGGCGATATCCTCGGACACGAGTTCATGGGAGAAATCGTCGAGGTCGGGCCCGGCGTCAACAACTTGCACGTGGCCGATCGCGTCGTCATCCCCTTTAGCATCTCTTGCGGCGAGTGCTTTTACTGCAAGCGCGGTCTCTGGTCGCTCTGCGACAACTCGAACCCGAATGCGTGGATGGCCGAAAATCTCTACGGGTATTCGCCCGCGGGGTTTTTCGGCTATTCGCATCTGGTGGGCGGTTATGCGGGGGGCCAGGCGGAGTGCGGTCTCTGGTCGCTCTGCGACAACTCGAACCCGAACGCGTGGATGGCCGAAAATCTCTACGGGTATTCGCCCGCGGGGTTTTTCGGCTATTCGCATCTGGTGGGCGGTTATGCGGGGGGCCAGGCGGAGTATGCCCGCGTTCCTTTTGCAGATGTGGGCGCTTTCAAGCTTCCGGTGGACGGCCTCTCCGATGATCAGGTTCTCTTTCTATCCGATATCTTCCCTACCGGCTATATGGCTGCGGAAAACTGTGACATCCAACCCGGGGATACCATCGCGATTTGGGGCTGCGGTCCGGTGGGGCAGCTCGCGATCAAGAGTGCGTATCTCCTGGGCGCGGATAGAGTCATCGCCATCGACCGCATTCCGGAACGCTTGCAGATGGCGCAGACGCAGGGCAAGGCCGAGGTCATCAACTATCAGGAAGAACCCGACGTCGCGCAACAGCTCAAGGATAGGACCGGTGGGCGCGGTCCAGACGCCTGCATTGACGCCGTAGGGATGGAAGCTCATGGGCTCGGCGTCGATTATTGGTACGATCGCACGATGCAGGCAATGCGGCTCGAGTCGGACCGGCCGACCGCCCTACGGCAAATCATCCAATCGTGCCGCAAAGGGGGCAGCGTATCCATTGCGGGTGCATACGGCGGCTTGATCGATAAATTCCCTATCGGAGCCGCTTTCAACAAAGGTCTGACGCTCAAGATGGGACAGGCGAATGTGCAAAAGTATATGTGGCCCTTGTTCCAACGTATCCAGAAAGGTGAGATCGATCCGTCTTTCCTCATCACGCACCATCTAAGCCTCGAAGACGCGCCACACGGCTATCACATCTTTAAGAACAAGGCAGAAGGCTGCATCAAGGTCGTCTTAAAGCCGCAGACCAAGAGTCGAGCATCAGCCTCGGGCGACGGCAGCACTGTTCCTTTTTCGACCTCGATGTGATATACTAGAGTCAGAGTATACCCTGCGGGGAGACTTATTGGTCGCGATTGCCATTGAGCCGCACAGAAATGTCGGCGGCGAATCAGTCTTGTGCTGCTGTCGGAAAAGGCATCTGACATTCAACATGCGGCAAGTGTTGAAGTCGGTGCCTTTTTTATCAGGGGGTCAAGGATGATACCAAAAGGCATGCACGAGTTTCTGCACGACTTGCTTCCGGAACACGTGTGGAAGAGCCGCCGGAAGCAAGTGAACGGCTTGGTATTCTTGGAATTTACCTCACAGGATGTCGAGCTTTTACACCGGCTCGGGATCGAAGTAGATGACCTGGGCCCTCGCCTCGTCGCGTGCATGTGGGACGAGACCAGCCCGATTGAAATCGGCGGTTATCTCGTCGTGGACAATGTAGCAATGGGTCTCCCGTCCATGGGCGGCATCCGCCTTTCCCCCGAAATCACACCGGCGACGATACACAATCTTGCCCGCGGGATGACGATGAAAAACGCCGCCGCCGACCTTCCCTATGGCGGCGGCAAGTCCGGTGTTGTCGCTAGTACGAACCTTTCACCTTCCGACCATGCACAAGTCATTCGCGGTTTTGCCCACTTGCTGCAACCCTACGCGCGCCTGTACAACCCGGGCCCCGATGTCGGTACGAATGATCAGGATATGAAGACCATTGCCATAGAAAACGGCCTGGACGTTGTGGTGAGCAAGCCGGCGGAGATGGGCGGCAACCGGATCGATCAGCTCGGTGCGGCGGCGGGCGGCGTCGTCATCGCTCTCGAGACGCTGCACCACGAAGTCGAACGCCTCCGTCCCCTTGCGCAGTTTCGCCACCTGGAAGTACCCGCATGGGAAAACGTAACCGTCATCGTCCAGGGATTCGGAGCCGTCGGCGCCAACGTCTCCCGAATCTTGTGGGAACAGGCCGAGGCCCGGGGGAGCGGGCCGCGCGTGATCGGCATCAGCGACGCCGCCGGATACTTGCATTCTGACGAGGGACTGGATGTCGGTCTGCTGCTCAAGCTGCGCGGCAAGAACCAGATCGTCAGCAAGCCCTACTTTCTCGCGTATCCGGACGCGCCCGAAAGCGGGAACTCGTTCAAATTCTCGAATGCGCGCGACGACCTACTTCGTGAATCTGCCTTTGCGATCATTCCCGCCGCGCCGCAGGCCAATTACCTGGACGTCGACGATACTTCCCACCCGTCGATGACGGTGGACGCGATGGGGCATTGGTCCATTATTGTCGAAGGAGCGAATACATACTCGCCCGACCCGCGGCGCAAGGCGGCCCGCCGCCGCATGGAGCGCCAGGTTTATCAAAAGCACGGCACTTTGATCGCCACAGACTTTCTGGTCAACTCGGGAGGCGTTATTTTCGCCGCTCACGAGCGCCTCCTCCCCACACCCCCTGATCTCCGCCTCCCGGATGAGTTGCTGGGCCATCGCGACGCGGTGGAGACCTGGCTCAAGGACCACGCCAAAGAGTTTGCCGCTCTGGCGGAACAGAGGCGCGCGGCGGCGGAGGCAAAACGCGCGGCCGTCATTCACGAGAACATGGTCCAATTGGTGGATGGTCTCGTGGCCGACGACGACGCGCTGCCCTGCCAGG
>JAMDCU010000156.1:486-12598 GCA_023489485.1 Chloroflexota bacterium | reverse complement strand
CACCCCACGCGGGCGCTCGTTCTCGTTCCGACCCGCGAATTGGCGCTCCAAGTCGCGGAACAGGCAAAGCAGTTGAGTCGGCATACCGAGCTGCGGGTCACCGCGATCTACGGCGGCGTTACCATTGGCCCTCAGATGGCCGCACTGCGCCGCGGGGCAGACATTGTCATTGCCACCCCGGGTCGACTGCTCGACCTTGCGGAACGCGGGGCCCTGTCCTTTACGGCATTGCGGGTATGTGTGCTTGACGAAGCGGACCGCATGCTGGACGTCGGCTTTTTGCCCGATTTGCGGCGCATTATGCGCCTATTGCCACGGGACCGTCAGACGTTGCTTTTCTCGGCGACACTTACTTCACCGATCCTTGCGCTCGCCACCCAAGTCACGCGCAATCCTGTCCGCATTCAGAAAGAGACGGCGGCGGCTCCCCGAGAAATCGCGCAGACACTGTTTCCCGTACCCGAACATCTCAAACAAAAGCTGTTGCAGGAATTGCTGGGTGCCGAGGAGATGGATAGCGTGCTCGTGTTTGCGCGCACCAAGCATCGTGCCGACCGAGTCGCACGGCAATTGCAACGTGCGAACATTCAGGCGACTGTCATTCACGGCGATCGATCCCAGAGCCAGCGGATACAAGCACTCGAATCGTTCCGGAGTAAGCGTACGCGCGTCTTGGTGGCTACTGACATTGCAGCACGTGGAATCGACGTCGAGGGGATCTCACACGTCATCAATTATGACGTCCCTATGGAGCCGGAAGCCTATGTCCACCGGATTGGACGCACCGGGCGCGCACATGCGACCGGCAGCGCCTACACCCTGGTGGCGCCGGTCGACGAAGGCATGGTGCGCCGAATTGAGGCCGTCCTCCGGCACCGGATTGAGCGGCGAAGATTAGAAGGCATCGATTACAGCACTCCCCTGTTTGTCCAACCGGACACAGATGCCATTCGGCGCTATGTGGAGACTCACCGTCGCCGGTCTTGAGCTCTGCCGTCATCCCACTGCCGGTGCCCGGTTGGGCATTGTAACAAGACACAGGCATCGCGGAGCGTACGGCTCTGCGATGCCCGGTTTGAAAGCGCGGCGCACCTGATCCGAACTTATCGGCGGAACCCGCGCCATGCGGGGTTGCGCCGACGCAAATTCGAGCGATGGAGATATGATCTAGTAACGATTGCGGCCACCGCCGTATCGGCCTCGGCCGCCACCGGAGCCGCCACCGCCGCGATAACCCCCGCGTGAACCGCCACGATCTTCCTTGGGGCGCGCGAAGTTGACCGTGATGCGACGACCGTCCAGTTCATGCTCGTGGAACATTTCGATGGCCTTCTGGGCTTCCACCTGGGTGGTCATTTCGACAAAGCCAAAGCCTTTGGGGCGCTGCGTGTCACGATCCATGATCATCGTGATTTCTTTGATCGTGCCGGCCTGGGCAAACAGCTCGCGCAGTTGTTCCTCGGTCACGTTGTAGGACAGGTTGCCGACGTACAGTTTTGATTCCATTAGGAATCTCCTTTCGAGTGAAAGGTCCAGTACGTGGCATGGACCATTCCTTTGGATACAGACTGCGCAGGCCGCCTCCACGTCTCTGGCGGATAGCACACGTTGGCGCAGGACAGCGACAAAAAAGCCGCCCCGTGGTCTTTTTGTCCGGGCGGCGTAACCAGACCCTATTTTTCTTTTCGCTACCAGTGACACTATAACACACTTGACGGAATAAAGCAACCGCGGTTCGGACGCGACCCTGAATGCGCGAGACAGGAGCGACCATAAGTTCGCCAAGTGGGTAGCATTGCGTCGTCGGGGAACGAGGCTCTGATTCCATTCCGCATGCGGCTGGCGCTGTCCAGGTCATTGGGCACAACTAGCATTTGGCAGTATAATGTTCCTGTCGAATACGAAGAGTGAATTCGGCGGCGGAGGCTTGCTCGCCCCCCGCAGTCGACTAGTCCCTTGAGGTTACCAGTATGAGCATCGCATCAGGATACCAGACTTGGATGCACCAATCGCTCCGGGCTGCCAGCAAGCAGGTGTCGTTCGGCGAGTATTGGCGCATGCAAGAGGCTCGGTGGCGCGTGTCGTGGATCGAGCGCACCGGGGAGCTCTATGCGGCGGATGTCCAGTCCGACCGGTTCTTTATTCTCGGCCACTATGCCACCCGGCGCGATGTGGTCCGCAAGATGCAACACTGGTTTGAGGGGTGCAGTCTGCAAGGTCTGATCAATAGCTTGAAGGACTAGGGCGATGCCCGGTCCGCAGCTGTCAAGCCGTCTTGGGCGACCCGCGCAGCGGCCTCTTTTCATCGATCACCGGAGAGCCAAGGGTCAGGCACCTTTGGGTTGGACAAGTCCATCCGGCTCGTCATCGTCGAGGTTCTCCAGAATGTGGTTAATCATCTCGGGGAAACTTGACAGTATGAGGAAAGGGGCTATGCCGGCATTTGCACGGGACAGCAGTTTCTGAATCCTAGAGGCACCCTGGCTCTTTCAGGAATGGAGCGGCGGTGCCTTTTCTTTAATTGCGGCTCCAGCCCCGCCTGATTGGATTCTGAGGGAGCGAGAAAGGAGAGGTGAGCTTTGACAAACAGACTCTATGTGGGCAATCTCGGTGTCCAGGTGACCGCAGATGACTTGACGGCGCTCTTTGCAGGCGCTGGGCAGGTCGTCAGCACGCACATTGTGATGGACCGGGGAACCGGGCAACCAAAAGGTTTTGCTTTCGTCGAAATGGCTCAGGAATCGGAAGCGCTCCAGGCAATCGCACTGTACAATGGTCACATGCTGTACGAACGCGCCTTGATCCTATCTTCCGCCCGTCCCAGCGAGCCAGACCGGAGAGGGCGTCAAGATTCTCCGATGCCTCGCTTCCGCGAGATCAAGCACAAGCGTCGGGGTGGCGCGGACCGGCACCGCTTCCATTAGTTGTCTGATTTTTGAGTGGTGATGCACGTAATCGCGTTTTCAACAGCGAGCATTCGAATCCTGTCGTTCCCGCTCTGGCGGAGAGTTGCGTGGTCGTCTAGGTCTGCCTGCTAAACGACCACGCCTTCTTTTACCGGGATTCGATCCATTCTGGAATTTGACCCGAGCGAGCGACAAGGCTATACTCTTCTCACCTCACCCAAGCCTACAACGCCACTGACAAATGCTCGTTTGCCCCGCACGACCATCCCGCTTTGTGGAGATGAGATGCAACGCCTTCTTGCGCGTCTGGCAGTCCTGGGCATTCTCCTTCTCGCGATTGGATTTGCCTTTGGCGAGAATCAGGTCACTGCACAGTCTGGTGCCACGCCAGTCTTTCTCCCCTTTGTGTCCAATTATACCCCGCGCCAGCTCTACATGCTCTCGCCGACCGCCGGTCGGAGCACTGGAGGAATTGGCTATGAAGACTCTGTGCCGGATGATGTGCGCGTGAGCGAAGTGTGGCTAAGCGTCGGTTCGGTGATAGAGGGGGTGCAGATATGGTATCTCCACCCGGACGGCATGCTCTATTCTTCGGGGCCCCACGGGAGTTGGGGAGGGAGCCTGTACAGCATCGTGCTCGACCCGGACGAATACATCGTCGCGCTGAGAGGCAAGAGCGGCATGTTCATGGACTCGCTGTCCATTGTCACGAACAAGCGAACTTTCGTGGGTCCGGACGGCAGACCGTACGGCGGATCCGGTGGGGATACGGATTTTTCGATCGACGCGCCTCCTGGCGGCGAGATCGTCGGCTTGTTCGGCCGGGCGGGCGGATGGTTGGATTATACCGGGGCCTTGGCGCGGCAGAGATGGTTAACGCCCCCCCCGACGCCGGTGCCGCCCGAGACGGCGCGCCCGCTCATCCGCCTCCTACCAGGCGCGGGTTGGGGCCATGACGGCTTACAATATCAAGATACCGTGCCGGACGACGGGCGGGTGAGCGAGGTGTGGGTCAGCGCCGGCACGATGGTCGATTCGATCCAATTCTGGTACTTGCGCGCCGATGGAACACTTTATTCCCCGGGCCAACGCGGGTTCGTATCAAAAGGCGAAATGCACAAGGCCGTTTTCGCTGCGGACGAGTATATTACCGCTCTGCATATCCATGCCGGCGAGTTTACGGACGCGATCTCGATCGTAACGAACAAACAAACGTTTGGACCCTGGGGAGGAGACGGAGGCGATCCCAACGATATCTTTGCGCCAGCGGGCTATGAGATCTGCGGCCTTTACGGCAGTTACAGCTTGGGGATCAATTGGACTGGAGCGCTGGCCAGACAACGGCGATGATGGGTGGGCAAGAGAGGTTCCCGCCCCTTCCACCCGCCAAGGCGATGTCCCTCGCTCCCGTGCAACCACCGGTCTACTTGACCGGTGGTTTCCATTTGCCCGTCCCCCTGGTCGCCGTCCTTTGGAGTTCCGTCCGCGTTGAGCAAGACGCTGTGCGAAAAGAAAGAGCGGAGCGCCTGATCACGCGAGTCTTTGGAAAGTGGCATCTCTGGTGAAGTTGACAACACGACAAAAATGGATATACTGTAAGTGTACGGAACAGCAGTTTCTGAACACTAGAGGCACCAAGGCTCTGTCAGGAATGCAGGGCGTTGGTGCTTTTTGTTTTCGGCAGATTGCGGCGCTCCGACAATTCTCTATGAAGGAGCCAACACAATGGCTGATCGACAGACCGGTACGGTCAAATGGTTCAACGCGGCGAAGGGCTATGGGTTCATCTCGCACGAAGGTAGCAAGGACCTCTTTGTCCACTTTTCCGAGATTCAGGATGCAGGGAGCGGCTATCGCGAACTGAAGGAAGGGGATGCGGTGGAATTCACCGTCGGAACGAGTCCCAAGGGTCCTCAGGCGACCAACGTTGTAAAACTCTAGCTCTTCGAGCTGGTTCCATACGCGTTCACGATTGTTCGCCATAATCCATAGAGAGCACATGCATTATCCTCGAAGTGAGACGAGCGCCAAGTTGTGAAGACGTAGGGCAATTCAGGCAGGATCTGTATCCTGCCTGATTCTTTTTCAACCGGGTCCTTATGGCACAAGGGTATTTGAGCTCTGGCCGCAAGTGGCAGCCATGACGCGTTCAGGGTACGGGCATGGCTCGCCGGACATGGGGGCGCGGGGGCCCAGATGAGGTGTCTCTGTTGTGCCGGTTCTCTATCGGTGTTATAATGGCGTCAATCGCAAATTGGATTTGTGAAAACGTGCCGTCAAACCCTCTTTTGGATTTGGCGGCATGATTATTCTGGAGAAAAACATAGCGCATGGCGATTCGCCTCATCGGCAGCCGGCGTCCATTTCGTCGTTTCTGGCTGCTCGAGTATCTGCATGAGCAGGAGTCCTTTTTTCGGAAGGCGACCCAGCAAGTCAAAGAATCCGGAAATGAGTCTCTCTCGAACGCCGGCGAGTGGATGTCGGACAATTTTTACCTGGTCCAACAAACTTGCCTGCAAGTTCGCGAGGACATGCCGCAGGGATTCTATCGCCTCTTGCCGGCACTCAACTCTGGAGCGTTGGCGGGCTTTCCCCGCCTCTATGCAATCGGCCAAGAACTGGTGGTGGCGAGCAAGGCGCGCCTTGATATCGAGAGTCTCCAGCGCTTTTGCCAGCTTTACCAAGACAATGCTCCTTTGACGACGGGCGAGTTGTGGGCGCTGCCGGTGATGCTGCGCCTGGGGTTGATCGAGTTTCTGGCTCAAACTCTGAGCCGCATCACCGGCCTTGCCAGAAAGGGCACTCT
Organism: Chloroflexota bacterium; assembly: GCA_023489485.1. Taxonomy (GTDB): domain Bacteria; phylum Chloroflexota; class Anaerolineae; order UBA4142; family UBA4142; genus JAMDCU01. The sequence continues at coordinate 6,886 of JAMDCU010000156.1, read as the reverse complement.
CCCGATCCTGACGTTGCCTCACGCGACCACGGACGATGAAATTGTCGCCAATTGCATCATCAGCTTGCGGACTCTGGCAAACCAAGACTGGCAAACGTTCTTCGAAAGCGTCAGTCGGGTGGAAAAGGTGCTGCGTGACGATCCGGCAGCGATCTATGCTCGTATGGACCGAGAAACGCGCGACCGCTATCGCAAGGTGATCGAAGGGTTAGCCCTCGCCACGGGCAAGGATGAGCAACAAGTTGCACAAGCGGCCATCGAATTGTCGCAAGCCAATTCAGGAACCTCCCCACGCGCCGGGCATGTCGGCTACTACCTGGTAGACGCGGGCCGTGACCAACTTCGGGCCCAACTCGGTTATGCCATGCCCTGGCGCGCACGCGCCACCCGCTGGATATTGCATCATCCGACATTGGTGTATCTTGGCAGCATTGGAATGCTCGTTTTGATCACGCTGCTGGGCGGAGTCGGCTATGCGAGAAACACGGGCGCACCTTTCCTTCAACTGTTCGCATCTGCTCTGCTTCTGCTTATACCTGCTCTCACCATGTCGGTGAGTCTCGTCAATTGGATCCTATCACTGGTTCTGCCGCCGCGGGTGTTGCCAAAGATGGATTTTGAAGACGCCATCCCCGCCGAGTGCAAAACCATCGTGGTCGTCCCCGCGCTCTTGACGAGCGCCGCCGAAGTCAAGTCACTGCTCCAGCAATTGGAGCTGCACTTTTTGCGCAGTCAAGACCCTCACCTTTACTTTGCCCTGCTCACCGATCTGCCCGATGCACCTGAACTCCAGACCTCCAAGCGGCATCTCCTGGTCGAGCAGTGCGAGGCGGGCATCCGTGATCTCAACGCCAAGTACCCCCGCGAAACGACTAGTCCATTCTACCTTTTCCATCGCGACCCCAAGTGGAACCCAAGCGAGGAGCAATGGATGGGCTGGGAGCGCAAGCGCGGCAAATTGCACGAGTTGAATCTCCTGCTGCGGGGCCGCGGAGGGACTGCCTTTAGCGTCCAGACGGGCGACCCGGGAGTACTGCGGGAAATCAAGTATGTCATCACCTTGGATGCGGATACGATCATGCCTCGTCAAGCCGCCCATAGGCTGGTCGGCACGCTGGCCCATCCGCTCAATCACGCCGAATTCGATCCGCACGGCGGTAGCGTGATCGCCGGGTATACGCTGTTGCAGCCGGGGATTGAGATAACGTCCACGAGCGCGAACATCTCGCGCTTTGCGCGCATCTTCTCGGGGGACGTGGGTTTGGATTTGTACTCGCGCGCGGTGTCCAACGCGTACCAGGACCTATTTGGCGAAGGCATCTACATTGGCAAGGGCATCTATGACCTTGACGCGTTTGAGCGCAGTTTGGCGGGCCGTATACCGGAAAATGCACTCCTCAGCCATGATTTGATCGAAGGGGTACACGGGCGCGTGGGGTTGGTCAGCGATGTCGTTTTATTCGAAGACTATCCCCCGCACTACTTTGTCCATCTGCGACGCTTGCGCCGCTGGATTCGCGGCGACTGGCAGTTGCTCCCCTGGCTACTGCCGCGGGTCCCATCGGCGGGAAGAGAGATGATCCCGAACGATCTCTCCATCATTGCGCGCTGGAAGATTTTTGATAACCTCCGCCGCAGCCTGGTCTCGCCGGCGCTGCTCGTTCTCTTTGTCGCCGGCTGGCTGTGGTTGCCCGGCTCGTCATTGGCATGGACGCTGATGGGTCTGCTCACACCCGCCGTGCCGGTCCTGACGGGCTTGGTAGTCGGGCTGGCTCAAGGAGCGAAGGGGAGATCGTGGTGGAATGCGCTTCATCCCCTCCAAGATGGCGTCCTGCGTTGGCTCTTGGAACTGGTGTTCATTCCTTACGAGACACTTGTGACGTTCGCCGGTATTGCCACGACACTCGTGCGGTTGTTGGTCACCGGCAGACACCTCCTGCAATGGACGAGCTACGCGGACACGGTACGCCTGTTCGCCGGAGCGATCACCTGGGGACAAGTGATCCAGGCGATTTCTCTCACCGGGGCGCTGGGCCTGCTGATCGCATTCTTCAAACCCGCGGCGCTGTGGGTTGCGCTCCCTCTTTTGATCGCCTGGCTGCTGTCTCCGGAGATTGCCTACTGGATCAGCAGTCCGGTGCGCGAGGCGGTCGCGCCACTGGGCGCAGACGAGCGCCAACAACTGCGCAACTTGGCACGGCGGACGTGGTCCTTTTCCGAGCAGTTCGTCGGCCCTCTAGATCATTGGCTCCCGCCCGACCATTTTCAAGAAGCGCCAGGGGGCATTGTCGCACATAGCACGTCGCCCACCAATTTGGGGCTATTCCTCCTATCCACCTTAGGTGCGTATGATTTGGGCTACACCGGCTTGACCGAGCTGGCGGCGCGCTTGCGCGCCACGTTCGACAGCATGGAAAAGCTGGAGAGATATCGTGGTCACTTTATGAATTGGTACGATACGCGCACCCTCGAGCCCCTGCTCCCTCTTTACGTCTCGACGGTGGATAGCGGCAACCTCGTCGCTTGCTTGCAGACGCTCCGGCAGGGTTGCCAGACCCTGCCGAGCAAGTCCATCCTTCGTTGGCAAAGCTGGGAGGGCTTACTCGATGCATTCAGTCTCCTCCAAGAGACGTTGACCGAACACGAAGCAGCGGAAGCCTCCCTAAAATCCTCGCCGGTGCAGCGTCAACTCCAAGAACTGCGGGCCCAAGTGATGGCGGCCAAGAACCAGCCCAAGACTTGGGTCCCTTTGTTGGATAAATCGGTCACTCCGCGTTGGAATGGAATCAAGGCCTTGGTAACCTCGCTCCCCCAATTGAATGCGGGGACGGTTGACGCGCAGATGCTCGGCAACATTAGCGACGCGGTGGACCGAGTGCACAACCATCTTCGCGGTATGCAGCGCGAGATAGAGGAACTCGCGCCCTGGCTCCCGATGATGGATCAACCGCCCATTCTATTCACCCGTCAGGATACGCCTCCCGCGCTCCGCGACAGCTGGCAAGTGCTGCAAGAAGCCCTGCCTCTCACTCTGCGGCTTGGAGAGGTGGAGAGGGTTTGTGAAACAGGACTGGCGCGGCTCGAGTCTTTGTCCCTACTCCTCTCACGTCCAAGAGCCCGCACTTACGAACAGGATGAGGAGGAGGGCAAGTCTGCGCGCGCCTGGTGCGCGCTCCTGGCTGAAAAGCTGCGATCTGCGGCGGCGAACGCCAATAGCCTGTTGGCATGCTTTCGGGACCTCGAAAGAGAATCCGCATGCTATTTCCAGTCCACTGATTTCGGCTTTCTGTTCGACGCCCACCGCCTGTTGTTTCACATCGGCTACAATGTCTCGGCAGGAAAGCTTGACGACAACTATTACGACTTACTCGCCTCAGAATCCCGAATTGCCAGCTTGGTCGCGATTGCCGATAACCAAGTACCTTCCAGCCACTGGCTGCACCTGGGACGTCCCCTGACTCGAGTAGTCGGTACGCGAGCGTTGGTCTCCTGGGGTGGGACAATGTTCGAGTACCTCATGCCTTCGTTAATCATGCGGGAATATGAGGGATCCCTGCTGCAGCACAGCTGTCTAGCCGCGGTGGAATACCAAATGGAATATGGAAAGCGAAAGAAGGTGCCCTGGGGGATATCCGAATCGGGCTATTATGCCTTCGACGCGAATCAGAACTATCAGTACCGTGCCTTTGGCGTGCCAGGACTAGGATTCAAGCGGACCAGGACTAGGATTCAAGCGGAACCTTGCCGAGGATCTGGTGATTGCACCGTATGCGTCGCTGCTCGCGCTCTCCCTGCGCCCGCGCGCAGTGATTGAGAATATCGCGCGGCTGGAGAAATTGGGGATGAGGGGCAAACACGGCCTGTACGAGGCAATTGATTTTTCGACCTCTCGGGTCGCGCTGGGCGAATCGCATTCCATTGTCCGCTCGTACATGGCGCATCATCAAGGGATGATTCTGTTATCCCTCGTCAACTTTCTCCACGACAACGTGATGGTGCATCGTTTCCACTCGGATCCGCTCGTGCGGAGCGCCGAACTGCTTTTGCAGGAGAAGGTACCCTATGACGCCTCGCTCGAGTCTACGCGACCGGAAGATGCCCGTACAAGGCCGCGCCATACTGTTCAACATCAGACCACGACCTCTCCCTGGAGCGTGCCCGTGCTCGCGGCCACACCCCAAGTGCATTTTCTCTCGAATGGAGATTATGGCGTTCTGGTGACGAGCGTTGGCGCGGGCTATAGCCGCTGGCGGGACATTGACCTGACACGTTGGCGTGCCGACACAACACTGGAGGATATGGGGACTTGGCTCTATGTTCAGGACATGGAGAACGGCAATCTCTGGTCGGCAACGTTTCAGCCCACCTCCGCGTGGCCCGAAAGCCAGGAAGCTGAAAGCACTGTAAGTGTGCATTTCTATGCACATATGGCCGAGTTCCAGCGTAACGATCACGGCATTTCCCTTACGATGGAAGTGGTGGTCGCGCCGGACGATCCCATTGAGATTCGCTATCTCACTCTGACCAATCACGGCGACAGCGCGCGACGGATCGCGCTGACGAGCTATGGCGAAGTCATTCTCGCGCCGCAAGCGGCGGATGCCCGCCACCCGGCTTTCAATAAAATGTTCATCGAAAGCGAATATTCGCCCGAAACGAACGCACTGCTCTTCCACCGCCGTCTGCGGTCCACGGCGGAAGAGCCGATCTATCTGGCCCATGCGGTGGTTGTCCAATCGGGACTCGAGCTCACGCGCGCGTTTGAAACCGACCGCGCCTGTTTCCTGGGCAGAGGCAAAACCCTTCGCGCACCCGCGGGACTTGTCGCGGGAACGGTGGGTGCGACTCTCGATCCGATCATGTCACTGCGTCAGGAGGTGGAGTTGTATCCACACGCGACGGTCCGGGTTGCCTTTGTCACGCTGGCGGCCCCGTCGCGCGAGAAGGCACTGGGGTTGGCCGAGCGTTACCAAAACTGGAGTGCGATCGAGGGTGCTTTCGATCAAGCCCGCGTGCGTTCGGAATTGGAACTGCGCCAACTCGACTTGACGACGGCCGACCTGGAGCTGGCACAGCAGCTCTTGTCCATCCTGCTGTATCCCCAGGCAGGGCTGCGCTCGGACGCCACGACCTTGGCAGCAAATCGCAGAGGGCAACCGGGCCTGTGGCCCTTTAGCATTTCCGGTGACTATCCCATCCTCCTCGTGAAGATCAATCTGCCGGAAGATCTGGCGGTCGCGGAGCAAGTGCTCCAGGCCCATCGGTACTGGCGCAACCGGCACATCAAAATTGATCTCGTCATCCTCAACCAGCAGGCCACGAGCTATAGCCAGGTGCTGCGCGGTCAACTCCAGCGCGTGCTGGTGCGCCAGAAGAGCGAGGACTGGGTCGGGCGGCGCGGCGGCATCTTTATTCTGTACGCCGATCAGATGGGCGAAGCCGAGCGCGTGCTGCTAGAGACCGCGGCACGGGTAGTCCTCGATGGGAAAAAGGGATCGCTGGCTCTACAACTGGAGCGCCAGCAAGCGACGCGTGTGGCTCTCGCGAGGCGAATTTCACCCGCCGCGCCGGTTATCGAGCCGACACCTGAGCTCTCACGCCCCGATGATTTGCTTTTTGACAACGGATTGGGCGGGTTTAGCGCGGATGGACGCGAATACGTCGTCTATTTAGCACCGGACCAATGGACTCCCGCTCCGTGGATCAATGTCATCGCCAATCCCGATTTCGGCTTTACCGTCTCAGAAGCCGGCGGCGGCAATACCTGGTCGGAGAACAGCAGCGAGAATCGGCTCACGCCCTGGTCCAATGATCCGGTCGGCGACCCGCCCGGCGAAGCACTCTATTTGCGCGACGAGGAGACGGCCGAGGTCTGGTCACCGACGCCGCTGCCGTGCCGCGCAGCAGCTCCTTATCTGATCCGGCACGGCGCGGGCTATTCTACCTTCGAGCACAACAGCCACGGCCTCGTGCAGCGATTGCGTCTCTTCGCCGCGCCGGATGCCCCGGTCAAGGTTATGCAGCTACGCCTGGAAAACACGTGGCCGCAAGCCCGGCGAATTACGGCAACCTTGTATCTCGAATGGGTCCTCGGGGTCCATCGCGATACCACGCAGCAATACGTCGTCTCAGAATTCGACGTGGACCGCCAAGCGCTGCTCGCTCGGAATACCTACAACACCGAATTTGGCGATCGGGTCGCCTTCGTCGCCGCCAATAAAAAACCGAATGGCTATACGGCGGATCGCACCGAGTTCCTGGGGCGGATGGGAAGCGTGAGCCATCCCGCGGCGCTGGATCGAATTGGACTCGGGAGTGTGGTGGAGCCGGGAGTGGATCCATGCGCCGCGCTGCAACTTGCCATTGATCTGGAGCCGGGCGACGCCAGACTCCATCGCGT
>JAMDCU010000156.1:0-476 GCA_023489485.1 Chloroflexota bacterium | reverse complement strand
GGTCGAGTCAGAGGACATCTTTTTCTTGATGGGTGAAGGAGCCAGCCGCGCAGAAGCGTTGCAGCTGATCGAGCGATACCGAAATAGTGCGCAGGTCAAGGCGGCTTGGGATCAGGTGGGCAAGACATGGGACGATTTACTCGGATCGATTCAAGTGCAAACGCCCGACCCGGCAATGGACCTTTTGCTGAATCGCTGGCTGCTCTACCAGACTCTTTCGTGTCGAATCTGGGGACGCTCGGCTTTCTATCAATCCAGTGGAGCGTTCGGATTTCGCGATCAACTGCAGGACGTGCTGGCGCTCATTCACACGGCTCCGCGCTTGGCCCGCGAACACATCCTCCAAGCCGCGCAGTTCCAGTTTGAAGCCGGCGATGTCTTGCATTGGTGGCATTTGCCTTCCGGGCGCGGGGTTCGTACGCGGTCATCCGACGATCTACTTTGGCTACCGTTTGTCACCGCGCAGTATGTGACGG
>JAMDCU010000002.1 GCA_023489485.1 Chloroflexota bacterium | reverse complement strand
TCGCTAGCCGGGCGGACGGGCCGGGGCGACACCTGTTTCGCCTCTTATCTGGCAATTCGTTTGTCGCGTCCTCCCGAGGAGGCGTGCCGTGTCGCCGCAGCCGTTACGACCGCCAAGATGGAAAAGCCGGGCCCGTGGGAAGGCAAGTTGCAGGTTACCGAGTTTTAAGGGTTCATAGCCGAATTGCTGCGTTGTTCCAGGCACATAATCTCAATGGGGGTGGTGTGATGAGCAAGGATCGCGTCAATGTGGGAGTGATCGGCGCAGGTCGAATCGGCCGAGTTCACGCAGAGAACCTGGCATACCGGATTCCGAATGCCAAGCTGGTTGCCGTTGCAGATGTGATTCAGGATGCGGCTGAAAAGCTGGGGCACGATTTTCAGGTTCCAAACATCTTCAAGGACTATCACTCGATTTTGGAGGACAAGTCGGTCGATGCCGTCGTCATCTGCTCGAGCACGGACACACACGCGCAAATCATCGAGGACGCAGCAGCAGCGAAAAAGAACATGTTCTGCGAAAAGCCGATTGCCCTGAATCTCGCTCGAATCGATCAAGCGCTCACGGCCGTTAACAAGGCGGGGGTCAAGCTCCAGATAGGTTTCAACCGCCGCTTTGATCCGAGCTTTCGGCGGGTTCACGATCTCGTTGCCTCCGGCCAGCTTGGCGATCCGCAGATTCTGCGCATCAGCAGTCGTGATCCTGCACCGCCTCCGATTGCCTATGTCAAGGTGTCGGGGGGCATCTTTCTCGACATGACGATCCACGATTTCGATATGGCGCGATTTATGATGGGCGACGTGGAAGAGGTCTACGCCGCCGGGAACGTATTGATCGACCCCGCGATTGGCAAGGCGGGGGATATTGACACAGCCGTGATCACCCTTCGCTTTGTCAATGGCGGGCTGGGTGTGATCGATAACAGCCGCAAGGCCGTCTACGGCTATGACCAGCGGGTTGAAGTGTTCGGATCAAAGGGGGTCGCGGCGGCGGACAACAGGATTGCCGATACGGTCCTCCAGAGCGACGCGGACGGTGTGCACGGGGCGCTCCCACTGCACTTTTTCGTAGAGCGCTACGCCGAGGCCTATGCCGAAGAGATGCGGGCGTTTATCGACTGTATTCTAAAGGACAAGACGCCGTCAGTTACAGGCCAAGATGGACGTGCCCCCGTAGTGATTGGCTATGCCGCCAAGAAATCCTACGAGGAGAATCGTCCGGTCAAGTTGTCGGAGATTGATCAATAACCTTGTGTTTGATAAAACCGTCGCGTCGCCCCTTGGCGATGCGATGTTGTAGAACGTAAGGATTTGCCATGGCTGTCAAAAAAGAGGCGGAATACACAACTCGCGAGATGGCGATGGGAGCATTCGATCCGTCGCATGACGTTTTGCACTTTCGCCCTCGACCCCTCGACGCGATATTTGCGCCGCGAAATGTAGCCGTGATCGGCGCGACCGAAAAAGCCGAAAGCGTCGGACGGACCGTTCTCTGGAACCTGATCAGCAATCCTTTCGGAGGAGCTGTTTTTCCCGTCAATCCGACTCGCCCGAGCGTTCTTGGAATCAAGGCATACCCCAATATCGGCGCCGTGCCGGACCAGGTCGACCTAGCGGTGGTTGTAACGCCCGCGCGGACGGTTCCCGGAATCATTGGCGAATGCGTGGATGCGGGCGTCAAGGGCGCGATAGTAATCTCGGCCGGTTTTAAGGAGATCGGGGCTGAAGGGGCCGAATTGGAGCGCCAGGTCCTCGAGCAGGCCCGCCGGGGCAAAATGCGGATTATCGGCCCCAACTGCCTTGGAGTGATGAGCACGGTGACTGGGCTTGATGCGACCTTTGCCACCGGGATGGCGCGGCCAGGCACCGTGGGCTTTATTACCCAAAGCGGTGCACTGGCGACGGCCATTCTGGACTGGAGCTATCGTGAGAATGTCGGATTCAGCGCGTTTGTTTCCATCGGCTCGATGCTAGACGTGAACTGGGGCGACCTGATCTATTATTTGGGCGACGACCCGCGAACGCAGAGCATCGTCATCTACATGGAAAGCATCGGAAACGCGCGCTCTTTTCTATCCGCCGCTCGTGAGGTGGCGCTTGTGAAACCGATTATCATCATCAAGCCTGGGCGGACGGAAGGAGCGGCACGGGCAGCGGCCTCCCACACCGGATCGCTCACGGGAAGCGACGAGGTGCTCGAGGCGGCTTTCCGGCGGAGTGGAGCACTGAGAGTCAATACCATCGCGGACCTTTTCTACATGGCCGAAGTCCTCTCCAAACAACCACGGCCCCGAGGGCCGCGCCTTGCGATTCTGACCAATGCCGGAGGTCCCGGCGTTATTGCTACGGATGCCCTCATTACGAATCGTGGGGAACTGGCGGAATTGGCTCCCGAGACGGTGAGCGCGCTTGACCAAGTCCTGCCTCCGGAATGGAGCCACAATAACCCGATCGATATTCTAGGGGACGCGAGTCCTGAACGATATGCCAAGACGCTCGAAATCGCTGCCCGAGACCCGAATAGCGATGGCCTCTTGGTCATTCTCACTCCGCAGGCAATGACCGACCCTACCGAAACCGCAGAGCAAGTCAAGTCCTATGCCCAGACGACGGGCAAACCCGTCCTCGCCAGTTGGATGGGGGGATCGGATGTAGAGGCGGGAGAAGCGATTCTGAATCGTGCGAGTATTCCGACGTTCGGTTACCCCGATACGGCAGCGCGGATGTTCGATTACATGTGGCGCTACAGCTACAACCTCGTGGGATTGTACGAGACGCCAGTGCTTGCCGAAGATTGGGGGGTGGGCGCACCGCATCGTGCCGTCGCAGACGAAATGATTCGCCAAGCGCGCGATAAAAAACGAACCATTCTGACGGAATACGAATCCAAGCTCCTGCTCGCGTCGTACGGGATACCGACGGTGGAGACCAGGATCGCCTTGAACGAAGACGAGGCGGTGGGCGCCGCGAACGAAATAGGCTATCCGGTGGTCGCCAAACTCTATTCGGAAACGATCACCCACAAGACAGATGTCGGGGGAGTTCAGTTGAACCTGCAGGATGCGGATGCGGTCAAGAAGGCGTTTCGATCCATCCGGGATTCCGTTGCGGCCAAAGCAAGTGCGCAGGATTTCTTGGGTGTGACCGTCCAGCCTATGATCAAGCTGGACGGGTACGAGCTCATCGTCGGCAGCAGTGTCGATGCACAGTTTGGGCCGGTCCTGCTTTTCGGCCTGGGCGGCCAGTTGGTCGAGGTGTTCAAGGATAGGTCGTTGGCACTGCCGCCGTTGAATACGACACTAGCCCGGCGGATGATGGAGCAAACCCGCATCTTTCAGGCGCTCAAGGGCGTTCGCGGCCGCAAGCCGGCGGATCTGGCGGCATTGGAACAACTCATGGTCCGTTTTAGTCAGTTGGTCATCGAGCAGACGTGGATTAAGGAGATCGACATCAATCCGCTGTTGGCATCTTCGGAACAACTCGTTGCGCTGGACGCCCGGATCGGGCTGCACGATTCTGGGACGACAGTCGAGCAATTGCCTCGCTTGGCCGTGCGACCCTATCCCTCGCAGTATATCCGTAGAGGCGCCATGCGGGACGGTACACTCGTGACTTTTCGGCCTATCCGGCCGGAAGATGAGCCACTGTTGGAGACTTTCCATGAGACTCTTTCGGACCGCAGCGTGTTTCTGCGCTATTTTCACCCAATGCTCCTCAGCCAGCGGGTGAGGCACGAGCGGCTATCTCGCATCTGCTTTAACGATTATGACCGAGAGATCGCTCTTGTTGCTCAAGTAAGTGATCCGGCCACGGGAGAGCCGCGGATAGCAGCGGTCGGGCGTTTGAGCAAGCTCTATGGCGTGAACGAAGCGCAGCTCACGATGCTGGTGAGCGACCACTATCAGGGGCGCGGGCTAGGAGCCGAACTCTTGCGTCAACTGCTCAGGGTGGGGCGCGAAGAAAAACTGGCGCGCATAACGGCGATCATTTCGACGGATAATCATGCCATGCAGGAAATGTGCGCCAAGAATGGCTTCCAGTTATCACCTACCTCCGACGCGCCTTTGGTGGAAGCGTCGATCAACCTCTGATCAATCGGCGTTTCTTTTGGAGGCCATTGAACAAATGCCAGAGCCGTTGTATAATTCCGACAATTCGACTACTTCCGGGCTCCTCAATGGAGAGCGGCCTATGGCGTTCTGACGATCATCGGCGAAGCATACACGAGGATTTTACAGTGGAGGGCCGCCGGCGCGGATTAGCGCCGTGGCGGCCCTTTTCGTTTCCGACTAAATTGACAGAGACTCGACATGGTACAGGTGCTTTCGACCAACATCGATCCGAATGACCCTGAGTTTCAGGCGAACGCCGAGTATCACCGCCGCCTGGCCGACGAGCTAAAGGGGCGTCTCAAGATTGTCCGTCAAGGTGGCGGACCCAGATACCGGCAGAGGCACGAGGCGCAGGGCAAGCTGTTTGTCCGGGACCGCATCGACGCGCTGCTGGACCCCGGTTCCCCCTTCCTCGAAGTTGCCCCTCTAGCGGCATGGGGGCTCTATGATGACCAGGCACCAGGAGCAGGGATCGTCGCCGGCATCGGGCGCGTGGCGGGGCGCAAAGTGATGATTATCGCGAACGATGCGACGGTCAAGGGCGGGTCCTACTATCCGATGACGGTGAAAAAGCACCTGCGAGCGCAGCAGATTGCGCAAGAGAATCATCTTCCCTGCATTTACCTCGTCGATTCAGGTGGGGCCTACCTCCCGATGCAGGACGAAGTCTTTCCAGACGCAAACCACTTTGGCCGAATCTTTTACAACCAGGCGCGCATGAGCTCTCTCGGTATTCCCCAAATCGCCGTGGTGATGGGATCATGCACGGCAGGCGGAGCATACGTGCCCGCGATGAGCGATGAGACGATCATAGTGAGTGGGACGGGAAGCATCTTTCTGGGCGGGCCGCCCCTTGTCAAAGCGGCCACGGGCGAGGATGTTTCGGTTGAGGAACTGGGAGGGGCCGATGTGCACACGCGCAAATCGGGCGTGGCGGACCATTTTGCCGAGAATGACCAAGACGCGCTCGAAATGTGCCGCGGCATCGTAGAGACCCTTGATTCGGAGAGGTCACCGACTGTTCCGGTCGCACCTCCGGAAGACCCGCTCTATGCACCCGACGAAATATACGGCGTCCTGCCGCGCACGTTTCGCGAAGCTTACGACGTGCGCGAGATCATCGCTCGGCTGGTCGACGGGAGCAAGTTCCGCGAGTTCAAGGCCCGCTATGGGACGACACTGGTGTGCGGCTTTGCTCGCATTCACGGCTATCCTATCGGCATTCTTGGGAACAATGGCGTGCTGTTCAGCGAGAGCGCGCTCAAGGGGACGCACTTTGTTGAGTTGTGCGCCCAGCGCAACATACCCCTTCTTTTCCTGCAGAATATTACCGGTTTCATGGTCGGAAAGGATTACGAAGCCGGAGGCATTGCCAAAGACGGTGCGAAGATGGTGAATGCGGTCGCGAATGCAGCCGTACCCAAACTAACGATCATCGTCGGAGGGTCCTTTGGGGCCGGCAACTATGGGATGTGCGGGCGAGCGTATGATCCGCGTTTCCTGTGGATGTGGCCGAACTCGCGTATCAGCGTGATGGGCGGCGAGCAGGCGGTTAATGTCCTGCTCACGGTCAAGCGAGACCAACTCGCACGCGAAGGCCGGCCGCCGCCCACGCCTGAAGAAGAGAAGGAAGTCAAGACCCTCGTCGGCGAGCAGTACGAGCGGCAAGGCGAGCCGTATTATTCGACCGCGCGGCTTTGGGATGATGGAATCCTCGATCCGGCGGAGACACGCCAAGTGCTCGCTCTGGCGCTTTCGGTCTGCGTCAGCGCGCCGGAGGGCAGGACGGAGTACGGCGTGTTCAGGATGTAGAGGACAATGAGTCAATTCCCAATCCCGCTGAAAAGCGCGGGATCTTCGGCTCCGCTAACGAGCACGCAGTCTTCGATAAGCCAATGATCCGGTACCGAGCGACAAATGGGCAAACACTTGTACCGCACGCAAGTGCAGGCGTGACAAATGACAAACGCGACCAGTGACGGGTGGCAAGTGTAGAGGTATGGACAAGATACACAAAGTGTTGGTGGCGAATCGGGGAGAGATTGCGGTCAGGATTATGCGGGCCTGCCGAGAGTTGGGCATACACACGGTCGCCGTCTATTCGGACGCGGAACAGGGATCGTTTCACGTACGCAGCGCGGATGAGGCGTGTTTTCTCGGTCCGGCGGCGCCCAGCGAGTCCTACCTTTCCATCGAGCGCGTACTGGAGGCAGCGCGCACAACCCATGCCGACGCTATCCACCCAGGATATGGGTTTCTGTCGGAGAATGCCGATTTTGCCCAAGCGGTCCGGGAAAAGGGCCTGATTTTCATTGGTCCACGCCCTGAGGCGATTCGTGCGATGGGGGACAAGGTCGAGGCGCGTGCGCGCATGCAGGCTCGGGGTGTCCCGACAGTCCCGGGTTATCAAGAGTCGAATGAGGACGCTGCGCTTGAGCGCGCCGCCGACAAGATCGGGTACCCCGTGCTTGTCAAGGCAGCGGCGGGTGGGGGCGGCAAGGCGATGCGGGTGGTGCCCGGCCGAGAAGAGTTGCTGGAAGCTCTGGGCGCGGCCCGGCGTGAAGCTCGCCATGCGTTCGGCGATGAACGGCTGTTTCTGGAAAAGTACATTGAAAAAGGCAGACACATCGAGTTTCAGGTTCTCGCGGATGAACATGGCAAGACGCTCCACCTTTTCGAGCGCGAGTGTTCAATACAGAGGCGGCATCAAAAGATCATCGAAGAGACTCCTTCCCCTCTTCTCAACGCCGAGATGCGGGCGAAAATGGGTGCAGCAGCCGTCGCGGCTGCTGAGGCCGTCGGCTATGTGAACGCAGGGACGGTTGAATTCATTGTCGATCCGGCGGAACGAGAATTTTACTTTCTTGAAATGAATACACGCTTGCAGGTGGAGCATCCGATTACGGAGATGACGACCGGTTTGGACTTGGTCAAATGGCAGATTCGGATTGCGGATGGGCAAGCATTGCCCTTCAGGCAGGCAGAGCTCGCTCAACGCGGTCACGCGATTGAATGCCGCGTGTATGCCGAAGATCCGGCGAACCGGTTCCTCCCGAGCACCGGCTGCTTGCTCAGAGTCGTCGGACCGCGGGGACCTGGCATAAGGCTCGATTCCGGCTACGAGACGGGTGATGAGGTGACGGTCTACTATGACCCTCTGGTCGCCAAGCTGATTGCGCATGCGGAGACGCGGGACGAAGCGGTTCACCGGATGCGCGCTGCGCTGCAAGATTACTGTGTGCTCGGAGTGACGACGAACGTCGAGTTCCTGGATGCCGTCCTCAGCCATCCTGAGTTCAACGCAGGGCAAGCGACGACGACGTTCGTAGAGGAGGAGTTTGGCGCCTGGCAACCCAATAAGGAAGCGTTCACACCTCTCGCGCTGGTCGGCGCGGCACTGATTGACACCTTGACGCCTGCTGTAAAGTCCGCGGAGGAAGAGATTGGGGGGAAGGGTAATCGCTTCGACCCGTGGCGGAGGAATGATACCTTTCGCATTGGAGCCAAATGAGATTCAGGTACCAAAGCGGCGACGAAATCCGTACGGTAGACCTTGTCAAGACGAGCACGGGATATCGGGCGAGCATGAACGGCCAGGACTGGCCAGTCGTAGTGGTGAGGAACGAACCGGGCGAACTCACCATGATGCTGGGGGACGAACCGCTGACGATTCAGTGGGCGGCGGATGGAATGCGCCGGTGGATCTTTAACCGTGGCAAGACGTTTATGCTCACGGCGACCACTTTCATTCCTTCTGAACGGAAAGGACGTCGGGAGCGAGAGCAGGCGCACGCTGGCGAAAGGATGATCCTTGCACCCATGCCCGGGCACGTCCGCGCGATCCAGGTGGCAGAAGGGGATGGGGTAGCCAAAGGGCAGACGCTTATCCTGCTCGAAGCCATGAAGATGGAGATACGGATCCAAGCGCCGAGAGCGGGGCGCCTCAAGAGACTGCTTGTGCAAAAAGGGGTGTCTGTCGAACGAGACCAGGTCCTGTGCGAAATCGAATAAGGGGGAATGGATGCCGGGCAAATACTATGAAGACCTTGAGGTCGGCGCTCGGTTCAAGCATGCGCAAGGCCGCACGATCACCGAAATGGACAATGTTCTCTTTTGCGCACTCACGATGAATGACCAGCCGCTGCACTTGAACGAAGACTTTGCCTCCCGCACCGAATTTGGCAAGCGGATCGTGAACGGTATTTACACCATGGGGCTCGTCGTCGGGCTATCGATTGGGGACCTCTCTGAGGGGACGATTGTTGCGAATCTCGGCTACGACCACGTGGTCCATCCACACCCTGTTTTCCACGGCGACACAGTCTATGCGGAGAGTGAGGTGTTGGACAAGCGCGAGAGCCGGTCGCGTCCTGATTGCGGCCTCGTCCGGTTCAAGCATATTGGGCGCAAAGCAGATGGTACGGTGGTCGTAGAGCTGGAGCGGACGGCTTTGTTTCTCAAGCGGCCGAAATAGGAAAGGTGAGCCCACAAAGGGGACGAAGCGAGATGAGGGGACCTTTGGAGGATGACAATGCGGGCGAGACGGGCCTTGCTTTACGTGCCAGGGGCCGATTGGCGCAAGATCGAAAAGGCGAAGGGCTTGAACGCGGACAGTGTCTGCCTGGACCTCGAGGATGGGGTTGCCGCGAATCGCAAAGCCGAAGCCCGAAGCACTGTGGCTCGGGCATTCAGCAGTCTGAATTTCGGCAAGAGTGAGCGACTGGCCCGAATCAATGCGGTTGGGTCGGGATTTGAGGTGGACGATCTCGCGGTTGTCGGGTTGGCGCGGCCGGACGGGCTCATCATACCCAAGGTATCGTCCGCAATTGCAATCCAATGGACAAGCGATCAGCTTGCCTCTATCGAGCGCAAGATGAACTGGTCCGTGGGATCCATCTATCTTCTGGCCTTGATCGAGAATGCGCGCGGCGTCGTCAACCTGTCGCAGATTGCAGAAGCAAGCCCGCGAGTGCAAGCGTTGATTTTCGGTGCTGAGGACTATGCAGCGGATGTCGGGGCGATTCGAACCCCGGGGGGCAACGAGGTCCTATATGCACGCAGCGCGGTTGTGGCCTACGCCGCGGCCTACGGACTGCAGGCGATCGATCTCGTGTTTCGCGATTACCGCGATCCCGAAGGGCTAAGCGTGGAGGCCCGCGGGGGCGCGGAGCTGGGATTTGCCGGAAAACAAGTGATTCATCCGGATCAGATCGAAGCGGTCCAAGAAGCGTTCACGCCCAATGAGGCCCAGATTGCCGAGGCGCTGAATGTGGTGCAGGCAGCAGGCGTCAACTTGCAGGCCGGCAGCGGTGCATTTGCTGTCGACAACAAGATGGTCGACATGCCAGTTATCCGAGCGGCAGAGCGCGTGCTGGCCCGCGCGCGGGTAGCCGGGAAGCTAGAGCGAGACGGCTAATCCGTACCGAACACCCGGAGCAGTTCTGTGGTAGCGTCCGGGGTGATGATCGACACGTTCGACTGTATGTTCTCCAAGTGATGCTGCACAACATCGGCATTGATCCCCGGCGGCGCATAAGCCGTGAATGCGACGTTCCTTGTCGTCGGTTTGATCTGAGTCCTCTGGTCAGGGCCGTAAATGACGTCCGAGATGATTCCCTGGCGGTCCACAATCATCATGTCGCCCGCTTTGACGACCTGATCCTGTCCCCGCATTAGCGTGTAAGGTTCATCCCCCTTTGAAATCTCAAGGCGAAGCGGCAGATCTAGCGCATCCAGGTCGTGTCCAGCGGTGAGGAGCATATCTGCAAGCTCGGCCATGAACATTGCCTCGACCAGCGCCGCGGCGGAAGGGATCGACTTGTTCTTGAAGACGACCGATTCCAGTTGAGCCTGGACATGGTAGGTCTTTTTGAACTTTTCGTAATAGTCCTCATAGGCCTTGATGACGTCCAGCTTGGCCAGAGTTGCGCGATCCTGCTGCCCAAAGCGAGCTCGTAATGTGCTTTCCAGGTCCATTTTGCGCTTTTCGAGTTCGGCATGATGCGCCGGGTTTGACACGTTGCGCATCACGAGAACGCCGGCATGGGCTCCCGGGTAAGCGCTCTTCCATTCGTTCGAGACTGAGAATAGCTCCACTCTTACCTCCAGGCGCGTAGGCAATTCAACTGTGGCCGCCAAATGGAGTATACGCGGAACTCCTCCTGGCTCAAGTTTGCCTATTCGCACACAACCCTTGAGGGTTCACGTTTCGAGGGCGACACGCGACCTCTCACTCCTCATCTGCTTTTGCAACATGCATTGGAATGCGTATAATTGGCGCGGGCGCGCTTGCCAAAGAAGCCAGGCGGGCGATTCTTTTTGCCTCGGCCAATGCACCACCTTGGTCGACACATCCAGATCTACTTTTCGCATTTTTGCTCGACACGCTGTATTCAGAGGCATGGAGGGTGAAACATTTTCACTGGTCGGCGGCACCGGACGGCCTGTCGCCGATAGAAAGACGGAATTTTCTGAACGTGCAGGTCGACGCTGTTGGGATTGGGTTGGCAAGCGCCGCAGCCCCCTTTCTACCGGTCTTTTTGGCGCGACTTGGGGCCAGCAATGTTCAAGTCGGCCTCTTGACCTCCATGCCCGCCCTCACTGGCCTGTTCCTCGCTATCGCCGTCGGGCAGTTCCTGCAAAGCAGGCGAAACATAGTCCCGTGGTTCAGCGCAGCGCGCTTTATGGTAGTCTCGTCGTATGCACTCACTGGGCTGGTTCCATTTCTTGTTCCGCGAGATATGTCGGTCGCCGCGGTGCTTGCGATCTGGGCGGTCGCGACCCTGCCCCAGACGGTCGTGAACGTGGCCTTTAACGTGGTGATGAATGCCGTGGCAGGGCCGGAGCGCCGCTACGACCTGCTCAGCCGCCGCTGGTCCATTCTCGGATTCACCACCGCCCTGGCTGTGGCTGCGGTAGGCGAAATCCTCGACCAGATCAGTTTTCCATTCAATTACCAGGTCGCTTTTATCGCACTGTCTCTCGGCGGCTTGATCAGCTTTTACTTTTCGATCCATATCGAACTCCCGGATGTGCAGCCGCCCACGCCTGCGTCCAGGCAGTCTCTCCCACAGCGGGTCCGCGGCTATATAGCCCTCGTACGAGGTGAAAAGCCGTTCATTTCGTTTGTGGCCAAACGGTTTGTCTATTTTTCCGGCTCAATGCTCGCCGTTCCCCTATTCCCTCTCTATTATGTGCGTGTGGTGCAGGCGAATGACGCTTGGATCGGTGTAATTAATACGGCTCAGAGTGCGGTGCTTCTATTTAGCTATGCACTGTGGTCCCACCAGACACGGGTCCGCGGGTCGCGCTTTGTTCTGCTTGCAACTAGCCTCGGATTATCACTCTACCCTGCCTTGACAGCATGGACACATCAGGTCGAATGGATAGCGATTTACGCCGGACTCGCAGGGGTTTTCCAGGCAGGCATGGACCTCGTCTTCTTTGACGAATTGATGCGGACGGTGCCGCCCGAGTACAGCGCGACCTTTGTCTCTTTCGCGCAAAGCACGCAATATGCCGTCACTTTCGCCGCGCCGGTGGTCGGCACTATACTCGCGGATCAAATTGGGCTGGGAGGGGCACTCGTCGTCAGCGGAGCTTTACGACTGGTGGCCTTTGCCCTCTTTGCACTGCCAAGCCGGGTGGCGCCATTCGTTAAGCCGGTGGAGGCCAAGGAACAACTCGGTGTCGGCAAGTAGATTGCCGACTCCGGATTTTGAACGAGTTTGCTATTCGCTTGAGAGCGAACGAGCAGGGGCATGAATGGCCTCGGCCGTCAGGACTGGTTGCCCTACGGTCCCACGGGTCGATGGCCCCGAGATCCTCCGCTTCCCAAAGAGAGGGCCAGGGTCGTGGGCGCCTCGCACGTGGCGGGGCGAGGCGAGAAAGGGATCGCAGCAGCCCTGGCGCCAGGCTGAGTGGGTGGCAGGATTTTGGGTGACGGTCTCCGGGCGATTGACCCCGCTGGAGACCGCGGGGCAGGCATCGCGGCGCCTTCGGCAAGGCAAAGGCGGCACCGCTGGCACCCCGCCAAGAACGCGCCCCGCACAGGGCGCGGGATCCACGAGGGTCTAGGGACCCGCGGTGTCTGCGACGTGCGGCGACTGAGGAGCCAAAAATGTGACGGGCACTCCGCCAGGCTGCGAGAGTGTGGATTAATGGCGGCTTTTGGGGACTTGAAGCCGGAGCGGTCCGAAAGGCGGTTTGGGACGTCGCTACCCGCCCAGGGATCAGCCTGCCGTAGTGTCGCGTCCCCTGGTTTCAGTCAGTTCGGCACTCTGACCCCCCTTGCGTGCGCGCCAAGAGAGCCGGCTATGCGCCGGCGGGCACGGGCTTACGCGCCCGTGGGCGAAAGGGGACGCCCGTCAGTAAAAAGACGATGCGCTTGAGATTCAAGGCGAGGGCCGTCAGGTGGGCTTGCATCCCATACCGCACCAGTCCCAGGTAACGACAGCGACCCAGCCGATGCCACAACTTGCCTTCGCCGAACTTGCGCTCAA